>NZ_JAGGLT010000001.1:0-72500 GCF_017874545.1 Thermoanaerobacterium butyriciformans
AAGACTGATAATCAGAATGCGAACGCCATGCGCCCAACATAAAATCACCTCAATAACAAGTAGTATGGTAAAAATACCATCCATTTCGATTATTGGGGCGATTAAAAAAAGTCAAGATAGAATGCAACCAGATATGTTAAAAGAAGGGAAAAAAACAAAGAAAAAATTCTTACGATGTAAATAAAGATGTAAGTGAATTGGAAATCGAAAAATGATTTCAGAATGAAATTTTGGGGGATAAATTTAAAATATGTCTCCTGAAATTCAGTTATATCAGGCAACAGAAGTTGCCGAGAATACTCATTATTTTAGAGGAGGACATTTTATGAAGACAGGAACAAAAATTAGGGACAAATTGACACCTTATGCGTTTTTGTCACCTGCAATATTATCAATGACGGTATTAAGTTTCTTACCTATTGCATATACCATATATATTGCGTTTACCAATTTTAGCCTGAATCACTTTAAACAATATCAATTTGTAGGATTTAAAAACTTTATAGATATTATAAATGGACCGTTAAGAACGGTATTTTTACCAGTGCTTTTATGGACGGTGGTTTTTGCAGCGATAGCAACATTGGCTAATTATGTTATAGGTTTATTTTTAGCGGTTTTACTCAATAACAAAAATATGTGGGAAACGAATATTTATAGAGCCATACTTATAATTCCATGGGCATTGCCATCAACAATTGCAATATTAGCTTGGCAGGGTCTGTATAATCAAGATTATGGTGGAATAAATACTTTGTTAAGTTACTTGCATATTTCAAAAATACCTTGGCTTACGGATCCGTTCTGGGCAAGAGTGGGAATAATAATTGCCAGTGCGTGGATGGGATATCCTTTTATGATGAATGCATCTTTAGGGGGATTACAAGCGATACCACCAGAATTATATGAAGTAGCAGATTTGGATGGTGCTACTTGGTTTCAAAAGTTAAGACTTATAACACTTCCTATGCTTATGTCATCAGCGCTGCCACTTATTATCTCATCATTTGCTTTTAATTTTAATAATTTTGGTTCTGTGTTTTTGATAACTGGTGGAGGTCCTCCAAGAACAGATACAGCTTTTGCTGGTACTACCGATTTGCTTGTAAGTACTGCTTACAAAATGACGATGCAATTTAATAGATACGATTTAGCATCAGCATTGTCAATAATTATATTTTTGATAATTGGGACATTAAGCTATGTAAATATGAGGATGACGCATGCATTTGAGGAGGTGGACTAGATTGATGGATTCAGCTAATGCAAATATGAATAAAAAGAAATTAAAAGAAGATCGAAAAATGCGTCCAAATGAGAAAGTCACTTTGTGGGTTAGCAGAGTTATAATCTGGATTTTTATTGTAATAATTCTTTTCCCTGTAGCATGGGTTGTAGGTGCTTCGTTAGGGACAGGTGATGCTTTCTTCTCCGGTACGATTTTTCCAAAGCAAATAAGCTTTCAAAATTATATAGACTTGTTTCAGAAAACACAACTATTAATATGGATAAAAAACAGCATGATTTTGTGCTTTGGTGTGGCGATCATACAATCTATTTTAACATCTACTTCCTCATATGCATTTAGCAGAATGAAATTCGTTGGAAGAAAAAATGGATTAATGACTCTTTTGATTTTACAGATGTTTCCGACATTTATGTCTTTGCCAGCGATATATGGAATTTTGGCAAAATTAGATTTGCTCGATAATTTATATATATTTGTTTTGGTGCTTGCAGGTGGTAGTGCTTTTAATATATGGCTTCTAAAGGGGTATATAGATGGATTGCCAAAAGAACTTGATGAAGCAGCATTGGTTGATGGTGCATCGTATTGGCAAATATTTATTAGGATAATATTGCCACTTACTGCACCTATGCTTGTTGTAATATTTTTGTTTAGCTTTATAGGGACATATAGCGAATTTATATTATCGAGTGCTGTACTGAAATCACCTGAAAGTTATACTGTAGCACTTGGACTGCAAAGATTTATTACAAATCAATTTTCAGCCCATTGGACATTATTTGCGGCAGCGTCTGTTGTAGCATCATTGCCTCTTGTAATCATATTTATGGCGTTGCAGAGGTATTTGCAGCAGGGACTTGCAGCTGGTGCTGTAAAAGGATAAAATGTTACACATGGAACAAATTGTAAACACTGGAATACATTCCAGTGTTTTTTGTATATTATGGTCGTTTAATGTTAAAAATAATAGTGTTTTATTATTAAATTATTTGGAGGTAAGAGATGAGTAAAAAAGTTGGTATTCCAAAAGGGCTTTTATACTACAACTTTTATCCTATGTGGAAAGCATTTTTTGAAGAACTGGGCGCTGAAGTGGTTACTTCCAGTGATACATGCAAAAAAATAATTGATGATGGTGTCAAGACTTGTGTAGATGAAACCTGCCTTCCTGTAAAGACATTTATGGGTCATGTGATTGATTTGAAGGGAAAAGGCGTTGATTATATTTTTGTTCCAAGAGTCATAAGCGTAGAAAGGCGTAGATATCTCTGCTCAAAATTTTTAGGGTTACCTGACTTAGTGAGAAATCTGATTTCGGATTTGCCGCCAATAATAGATATGAAGATTGATTTTTACCGTGGCGATGATTTTATGAAAAAAGAAATTTTGAGAGTTGGCAAATTGTTTATTAACGATATCAGTAAAATTAAAGGCGCATACGAAAAATCTTTAAAAATGCAAAGGACTTTTGAATGCATTATTAGAGAAGGATTTTCAAATACAGAAGCAATAAAAATTATGGAAGGGGAAAAATTAGATGCAAATACAAAAGGGGATTTAAAAATAGCCTTATTAGCCCATTCCTACGACATAATGGATGATTATTTATCTATGGGGTTGATAAATAGGCTTAAGAATATGGGAGCTTATGTGCTTACGACAAATATGATAGAAAGGGATAAAATTGAAAAGGGCGCCAGCAAACTTCAAAAAGATTTATTTTGGAATTATGGAAGGGATATTTTAGGTGCAGGTAAATATTTTATCGAGAGTGAAGACGTGGATGGTGTAATTTCTGTTTCAGCATTTGGATGTGGACCAGACTCTATCACTGAAGATCTTTTAGAAAGAGATTATAAAAGAGATGGTAGGATTCCATTTATGTCCATAACTATTGATGAACATACTGGTGAGGCAGGTCTAAATACTAGGATAGAAGCATTTATTGATTTGTTAAGATGGCGCAAAGGAGAGATTATGGCATGAAAATAACATATCCACATATGGGTTCGTTAAATATGATATTAAAGACGATGTTTGAAGGAATCAATGTAGAAGTTGTGGAGCCGCCACCTGTGACTAATAAAACCCTGTCAATTGGAGTAAAATATTCACCTGAGTTTGTCTGTCTTCCATATAAGATAAATCTGGGGAATTTTATAGAAGCACTTGAAAATGGTGCTGATACTATAATAATGTTGGGTGGCATAGGACCTTGCAGGTTTGGCTATTATGGGCAAGCACAAAAAGAAACATTGATAGATTTAGGATATAAGTTTAACATGATAATATTAGATCCGCCTCATGGAAGGTTAGTTGATTTTTTAAAAGAACTTTCATCGTATTTTCCAGACGTATATTGGAAAGATGCTTTGAAGGCTTTTATTTTTGCTGTTCAAAAAATGATAATTGCTGATAAATTCGAAAAGAAACTTTTGATTTTAAGAGCACATGAAAATAGATCAGGAATTACGACTAAAATTTTTGAAGACTACATGGAAAAAATAAAAAATGCGAAAAACAAAAAAGAGCTAGATAGCATTTACAAAGAAGGCTTGGAAAAGTTAAGACAAAATGCAACCATAAAAAGGGAAATTCAGCTTAAAGTCGCTTTAGTAGGGGAAATATATCTTATGCTGGAACCTTTTTCTAATTTAGATATTTTAAAATCGTTGAATGAATTAGGCATAGAAGTTACTAAAACTGATTTTCTCTCTGATTATTTAATAAACAGTGCTTTTAAATTGCCTCAGAGAATGGAATTTAAAAAATATGCCCATGGGTATTTAGAAAGGGATATTGGTGGTCATGGTTTAAATACAGTTGCAAACACTGTAAAATATGCAGAAAAAAATTACGATGGAATAATACAGATTTTTCCTTTTACGTGTACGCCTGAAATTGTCGCACAGGGAATAATCGCCAAAGTAAGCAGTGATAAAAACATACCGGTTATGTCACTAAGCTATGATGAAAAAACCGGTGAAGCAGGGTATCAGACGAGATTAGAGGCATTTAAAGATTTATTGGAGAGACGGAGATTGAAAAATATAAAAAAATATTAAATTTTTTATCTGGATATCGAAAAAATTATAAATTATTGGTATACTTATATTTGTATATAAATAGATTATTTTTATGGAAGATCGACGATGAGGTGATTTTATGAATGAACTTGGTGATATACTTAAAAATGCGAGATTAAAAAAAGGCATGACACTTGACGATCTTCAGGAGATTACGAAAATTCGCACGAGATATTTGAAAGCTATAGAAGATGGTGACTTTAATGTAATACCAGCTTTAGTTTATGCAAAAGGGTTTGTTAAAAGCTATGCAGAGGCTGTAGGTTTAGATGCTGGTGAACTGTTAAAAAAGTATAGCTATCTTTTTGAGGAACCTAAAGAAAAGGATGATGTAGCACAATATGTGACTACACCTTTAGAAGAAGAAAGCTCTTTTGATCTATCGGTACTCCTGAGAAGGTTTATAAAGCCATTTATAGGGGTTTTAGTGGTGTGCCTTTTCGCCTTTGGCATATATTACATGGTGAGCCAGATAAATAAAGGACTGGCGCCTCTTCCAAGTACAGAGCAAAGCACGAATAACACTACTCATAAGTCACAAAATCAAAATAAAAATAATACTACTTCAAATGATGTCTATAGCAATAACGAGAAGACAACTACGTTTAATTTGGTAAACAGCACAAAAAGCGAATTCGATTATAAAGTCTCACCTGTTGCTGATTCATACAAAGTCGATCTGTCTGTACCTGGACAAAAATGCTGGGTTAGTGTGAAGGTGGATGGTGTCAATACCTATCAGTATTTGATGACATCAGGCATGATAAAAACTTTTGATGTCAAAAATGACATAGAAATCTTGATGGGAAATCCGCCAGATGCTAAAATAACAGTAGATGGCAAAGAAATACCACATATCGATATTCCAGCACCAGTAACTGTAAAACTTGAAAAATGAGAGAGGGGTATTGTATGATAAGACAAGCTATATATCACAAAAGTGATGTTCCGTTTGCATATCCTTTAAATAAGGATGAGCTTCATATAGTCTTAAGGACTGCTTCTACAGATATAAAAAGATGTTACATTTTTTATCGTGACAGGTATGATTGGATGGGTAAGTTCAAAGTAAAAGAGATGTTTTTAACTCAATCAAATGATTTATTCGATTATTATGAAACGACACTTAAATTAAACAAGAAATTTGTATACTTTTTTTACCTAATATCTAAGATGAATGAAAAAGTCTTCTATACAGAGTCAGGTTTTTATGAGGAGAGGCCAGAAAAAAGTTTCCATGGATTTTTCCAGTTTCCTTACATATGCGATATGGATGTTTTTTTTGCACCAAAATGGACAAGCGATTGCATTGTATATCAAATATTCCCTGATAGGTTCAACAATGGGGATAAATCAAATGATCCAGAGAATGTGAGACCTTGGGGTGAGAGACCTGAACCAACTACATTTTTTGGAGGAGATATTCAGGGGATTATTGATAAAATTGGATATCTTAAGGAACTTGGAATTAATGCAATATATATGACGCCAATATTTTTGTCACCTTCTACACATAAATATAATACAACAGATTATTATAAAATAGATCCTCATTTTGGTGATACACAAAAGGCAAAAGAATTAATTGATAAATGCCATAAAAATGAGATAAGAGTGATTTTTGATGCTGTCTTCAATCATTGTGGCTATGACTTTTTCGCATTTCAAGACGTAATTAAGAATGGGAAAGATTCAAAATATTGGGATTGGTTTAACGTATATGAATGGCCTATAAAAACAATACCTCTTCCATCATATGAGGCTTTTGCGGATCATGAATGGAGAATGCCGAAGCTTATGACTAAAAATCCTGATGTGCAGGAGTACTTGCTTAATGTTGCTGAATATTGGATTAAAGAAGTAGGCATTGATGGTTGGAGGCTTGACGTTGCAAATGAAATAGACCATCATTTTTGGAGAAGATTTAGGGAGACTGTGAAAAAAGCGAAGCATGATGCTATAATTGTCGGCGAGGTTATGCATGATGCATCACCTTGGCTTTATGGCGATCAGTTTGATAGTGTCATGAATTATCCTTTTAAGAATGCTCTTGTTGACTTTTTTGCAAAGAGAAGCATAGATGCAAAGCAATTTAACACTATTATGACTGAACAGTTGATGAGGCATATGGACGGTGTTAATAGGGCTATGCTAAACCTGATAGGAAGCCATGATACAGAGAGATTTTTGACAATGTGCAATGGCATGGTAGTGCGGATGAAGTTGGCTCTTGTATTTCAATTTACATATATTGGAGTTCCATATATATATTATGGGGATGAAGTTGGTATGGTTGGTGGTTATGATCCTGATTGTAGAAGATGTATGATTTGGAATGAAGAAAAACAAAACTTGAAGTTATTCAATTTTTATAAAAGGCTTATTTCTTTGAGAAAGGAAAATGAAGAACTAAGATATGGAACATACAAGACACTATATGCGAGAGATGGAATTATAAGTTTCAAAAGGGAATACAAAGGTAAATCGATTATTGTGATAATAAATAATAGCAGCAAAGAGCATTCAATATTATTAAATGGTGTACAAGGGAAGATAGATATTTTAGGAATGGGTAAGATAAAAATAAAGGGTAAAATTATATCATTAGAGCCAAACTGTGCCTATATTTTGAAATAATTTAATGAATATTTTAAGTTAATCTTTATGGAATAAAGCCGGACTTTTTGTCCGGCTTAAATCATGGGATATTTAATGTTTTGCATACATTAATTCGTAGTATTCTTTAAGCATTCTATTTGCTGAAAAGGCATCATAGGTTGTTCTAATGCTTTCTCTCATCATATTTTCCCATTTTTCCTTATCGTTATAATATGTTGGTACAACTTTATTTAACAGTACATCGTACAATGCTTCAAGGTCGTGCTTGTCTAAAATTTCTACATCATTAGATTCAAATCCATCGCCAAATTGCCAGCCATTTACACCGTCAATGCAAGCTTCAGGCCACCAACCATCTAAAATACTTAAGTTTAATACACCGTTCATAGCAGCTTTCATGCCAGATGTACCACTTGCTTCCTTTGGCCTTCGAGGATTGTTAAGCCAAACATCGGAACCTCTTGTCAACATTTTGCCTATTGTCATATCATAATCTGGAAGAAATACGACGCTTTCTGGGTATTTTCTGGTCATCTCAATTAGTTTTGCTACGATTTTTTTTCCAACATCGTCTAAAGGATGTCCTTTTCCGGAAAACACCATTTGTATTTTTCTTGATTTTAAGTATTCACCTATAACTTCATCATTTGTGAAAATAAGGTCACTTCTCTTGTAAGGAGCAGCTCTTCTTGAAAAGCCTATTAACAATTTATCAGAATCAAGTTTTACACCAGTGCGATCATATACAAAATCAATTAATTCTTGCTTTATTATATTATGTGTTTTCAGGAGATTTTCACCTTTATTGTATGCTTCCGTGATTCTACTATCTACCCATGTTTTTCTGTCAATACCGTTTGTAATTGATATGATTGGAGCTGCATTATCAACATGTGCCCACATTTTATTTGCCGTTTGTCCGTGTAGTTTTGCGACACCGTTTGCAATTCGTGAAAGTCTTAGCCCTGCAACAGTCATATTAAAAGGAACTCCGCCTATTTGAGCCATTTGCTCAATTGTTAGACCGTTGTTTGCACCCATGTACATGAGAAGCTCTATGTTGTGAGATTCGTTCCCTTCAATTACAGGTGTATGTGTTGTAAATACAACTTCTTGTCGTGTTGCATTCCATGCTTCATTAAACGTCATATTTTTATTTTCCATTTTTTCTCGTATAAGTTCTAATGCTGCTAATGCGGCATGGCCTTCATTAAAGTGATAGACATCGACGTCGATTCCCAATGCTCTTAAAGCTCTTACGCCACCGATTCCAAGCACGATTTCCTGTGCAACTCTTTCTTCGCCAAACCACCCGTAAAGTTGTCCTGTTATCCATCTATCTCCATTTTCAGGTATGTCTGTATCTAAAAGATACAGCGGTGCATTGTCAAAACTATCTACAAGCCAGACTTTACAGTATACATCTTGATTTCTAATTTTAACTTTTACTTTTACACCTGTATCTTTTAGAAAATCGTACTTGTAGTTATGATATGCATCATAAGGATAACCGTCTTCGCCTATATGCTGTTCTGTATAACCTTGTTTCCACAGGATGCCGATGCCTACAAGAGGCATGCCAAGTTCTTTTGCGGCTTTCAAATGATCACCTGCTAAGATTCCAAGTCCTCCAGCGTAAAGTTTAAAATCCGAATGAAGTCCGTATTCCATGCAAAAGTATGCTACTCTTGGAAGTTTTTCTCTGTCCATTTTATACCTCCTTATAGAACTTTTAAGTATATTATAATATTAAAAAATCAACAATGCAATTGGTTGCACAAAAACTTTATAGTCAAATAGATGCTTAAGTAACCTTATTTGAGATTTGTGAATATTATGCAGTATATATTAAAATATGGCTAAATGCCATCTTTCCATATTGTAATTGGGGTGAGAGTATGGAGGCAAAAGGGAGATACGGAAGAGATTATCAGTATTACAAGGAATACGAAAAGCTGTATGGAAGCTTTGATATTTTCAGATTCTTAACTGCAAAAAAATTAAATGAACTAGGAGAATACGAGGAATGGAAGGACTATAAAGAATTCAAAGAGTGGCTTTCATCAAAGGAAAAATTTGATTGGAAAGATTCTAAAGATTATCTTGATTGGGAAATCAGAAAATTAAATTCATAAATAATTTTTGTACTCCTATAAAAATTTATAGGAGTTTTTTTTAGAATTATGTAGTATAATAAACTTAGGACTTGCGAGGTGAATTATATGTCCTTTTCATCAATCACAAAAAATGAGCTATCAAGAATATACCCTGAGGAAAGGTGCTGTAAATTAGCCGAGCTTGCTGCTTTGATAAGAACTATAGGCGTTATATCTATATATGGACATCAAAGAATTAGTTTGAGCCTTGTCACTGAAAATGCTTCTGTTGCAAGATTGGTATTCAAAGTTTTAAAAGATATATTTAATGTTGTAGCAGAGGTGATGGTGAGAAGAAACAGTCAATTAAAAAAATCTTTAAGTTATCTTATTTTGGTGTCTGATAAGACGGCTGCGGAAAATATCTTAAAAGAAGTCGGATTTATAAAGCATGACAGCGAAGGCATTAAGCTTAATTACGGCATTGAGAAAAGCTTGATAAGCAAAAAGTGTTGCAAGAAAGCTTATATTAGAGGAGCTTTTCTTGGAGGTGGTTCAATAAGTGATCCAGAAAAGGGATATCATATGGAGTTTATTAACCACAATATTGATCATGCTAAAGATTTAAGTAAATTAATAAATAATTATCATTTGCATTCAAAAATTATTGCAAGAAAAAATAATTATGTAGTATACTTAAAAGAGGGAGAACAAATAGTAGATGTCCTAAACATAATGGGGGCACATAATTCCTTATTGAACTTAGAAAATATACGCGTATATAAAGATATAAGGAACAATGTAAATAGGCTTGTTAATTGTGAAACTGCCAATCTTACAAAGACTATCAATGCATCATTGAGGCAGATAGAGAATATAAATTATATAAAGGATAACGTAGGATTGAATTATCTCCCTGACAATTTAAAAGAGATTGCAGAAAAAAGGCTCAAATATCCAGATATAAGTTTAAAAGAATTGGGACAAATGCTAGATCCTCCTGTTGGAAAATCAGGAGTAAATCATAGATTAAGAAAAATTGAAGAAATAGTATCAAAATTAAAAGAGAGGAGAGTCAATAACTATGACTGAAAAGACAGTAGAAATTAAAAATAAGACAGGTCTTCATGCAAGACCGGCAGCTTTATTTGTACAAGCAGCTAGCAAATTTTCTTCACAGATTTGGGTGGAAAAAGAAAATAAAAAGGTGAATGCTAAGAGCATCATGGGTATTATGTCGCTAGGTGTTGCACAAGGGAATACAGTAAAACTTATAGCTGATGGTAGCGATGAGCAGGAAGCTATAAAGGCTCTTGTGGACTTAATTGATTCAAAATTTGGAGAAGAATAATCTAAAAAAGGTTTCTTTAGGAAACCTTTTTTGTATGAAGGATGATTTTTTTATGACTAAAAATGAAAAAGTACTGGAATATCTTAAAAGCCTGCCAGAAGGTACAAAAATATCAGTCAGAAGCTTAGCTCAGGCTTTAAAGATAAGTGAGGGTACAGCATATAAAGCCATAAAAGATGCAGAAAGTATGTATATTGTAACAACTATTCCCAGAGCTGGAACAATAAGGACGAAGGCAAAAAGTAAACAGATTGATAGGCTTACGTATGAAGAAGTAAAGAATGTGGTTGATGGAGTTGTACTGGGAGGCGAAAATGGGCTTGATATTGAGCTTCACAAGTTTTTGATAGGCGCTATGACAACCGAAGAAATGGTTAAGTATATTCAGCCTGGAGATTTGATAATACTTGGAAACAGGGACAATGCACAGACAGCTGCATTAAAAGCGGGTGCAGCTGTCTTAATCACTGGTGGATTTGATGCTAAAGATGAAGTAAAAAATCTAGCAAATCAACTTTCACTACCTCTGATTTCTACTACCTATGATACTTTCACGGTTGCCACATTGATAAATAAGGCAATTAATGAAAGAATGACAAAAAAGAGAATACTTCTGGTAAATAATATCATGTCTACAAATCCAATTTATATGACAACAAAACAGACTGTTAAGGATTGGAAAATGTTATTAAACAAGACAAGCCATACAAGGTATCCGGTTGTTGACGATAGCGGAGCTTTGGTGGGTATAGTCACATCAAGAGAGGTAGCCAAAGCTGATGAAGAAGATAGAATTGGAGACATAATGTCAAAAAACCCCATATATGTAACAGAGACTACAACTGTAGCTTTTGCTGCACATTTAATGATATGGTGGAATATAGAAGTTTTACCTGTCACAAATAATAAAGAGCTTGTAGGCATTATAAGCCGAGAAGATGTTATAAAGGCATTGCAATATATGGCAAAGCAACCTCAGATTGAAGAAACTATAAATGATACATTGTTAAAGGATTTTCGAGCCGAGAAAATTCAAGACGGTATGAAGTTTTTTGGTACGATACCGCAGAACATGGTAAATCAATTGGGAACTGTCAGCAGTAGTGCGCTTATGATGCTTATGTGTGAATGTGGTGTATCATCAGTGACGAGAAATAAAAGATTTGATGCTGTTGTTGACAATTTTTTAGTTTATTTTATAAGGCCTCTTCAAACAGAGAAAAGTATTGAAGTAAATACTACAATAATTGATTACAGCGGTAACTTTTGCAAAGTTGAGATATCTGTCATATACGATGGAACTATGATTGCTAAAGCATTAATGTCATTGAGGCTTCTAAAAAACAAGAAATTATTTTAAGGTGATTGACATGTTTGTACATTTGCATGTTCACAGTGAATATAGCCTTTTAGACGGTTCTTGTAGAATAAAAGAACTAGTTAAAAGAGCAAAAGAATTGGGTATGGATTCTATCGCTATTACAGACCATGGAGTTATGTATGGTGCTATAGAATTTTACAAAGAGGCAAAATCTCAAGGGATTAAGCCTATAATTGGATGTGAAATTTACGTTGCTCCAAGGTCATTGTATGACAAAGAGTATGGCATAGATAACTTAAACTACCATTTAATATTGTTATGTAAAAATATGACTGGATATGAAAATTTGATGAAGATCGTATCGAAGGCATCTATTGATGGTTTTTACTACAAACCTAGAGTAGACCATGAATACCTAAAAAAACATAGTGAAGGATTAATAGCACTAAGCTCTTGCCTTGGCGGTGAAATACCGTCGTATCTTCTCTCAGATGATTATGAAAAAGCTAAAGATACAGCTATTTTATACAATTCTATTTTCGGAAAAGGCAATTTTTATTTAGAGCTTCAGTATCATGGCTTAAATGAACAAGAAAAAGTAAATTCTGAATTAATAAAGTTATCTAAAGAGCTTGATATACCGCTTGTTGCAACAAATGATGTGCACTACCTCAATGAAGACGACCACATGGCACATGAAGTTTTACTATGCATACAGACAGGTAAAAATATGGATGATGCTGACAGGATGTCATTTCCAACAGATCAATTTTACTTAAAGTCATCAGATGAGATGTACGAGATGTTTTCATATTGCAAGGACGCTTTAGAAAATACCAGAAAGATAGCGGAAATGTGCAATTTGGAATTTGAATTTAATAAGACTAAGCTGCCTAAGTACGACGTACCAGATGGCACGACATCGGCGGAATACCTGCGAAAGCTTTGCATTGAAGGGCTTAATAAAAGATATGCAAATCCAAGCAAAGAGGTAATTAAAAGGCTTAATTACGAATTATCTGTGATAGAAAAGATGGGCTATGTTGACTATTTTCTTATCGTGTGGGATTTTATAAAATTTGCCCGCGATAATGGTATTATGACTGGCCCAGGCAGAGGTTCTGCTGCTGGAAGCCTTGTGGCATACTGCCTTGGGATAACAAAGATTGATCCTATAAAGTACAACTTGCTGTTTGAAAGATTTTTAAATCCAGAGAGAGTCAGCATGCCTGATATAGATTCTGATTTTTGTTATGAGAGAAGACAGGAAGTAATTGATTATGTTGTAAAAAAGTATGGCGAAGATAAAGTGGCACAGATAATCACATTTGGTACAATGGCTGCTAGGGCCGCAATCAGAGATGTAGGGCGAGCATTAAATTTTCCATACGCTGAAGTTGATGTTATTGCAAAAATGATTCCCTTTGAACCAGGGATGACCATAGATAAAGCTATTGAATTAAATCCAGAGTTAAAGGAAAAGTATAAAAATGATGAAAAGATAAAGCAGCTAATAGATATATCCAGATCTCTTGAAGGACTTCCAAGACATGCTTCAACGCATGCGGCAGGTGTCGTCATATCTAGTGAACCACTTGTAAAATACGTACCATTGCAAAAGAATGAAGGATCTATTGTTACACAGTTTACAATGACGACTCTGGAAGAATTAGGTCTATTAAAGATGGATTTTTTAGGTTTAAGAACTCTTACAGTCATCAGAGATACTTTAAATATCATAAAAGAAACTCGAGGTATAGATGTAGATATCGATAATATAGATTTTGAAGATAAAGAAGTCTATGCGCTAATATGCAAAGGCGAGACTGAAGGTGTTTTTCAATTAGAGTCATCTGGAATGAAACAGTTTATGACAGAGTTGAAGCCAGAAAAACTTGAGGATATAATAGCAGGGATATCTCTTTATAGACCTGGCCCTATGGATCAAATACCTAGATATATTGAGAATAAAAATCATCCTGAAAATATAAAGTATGAACACCCGCTTCTTAAGCCTATACTTGATGTAACATATGGATGTATGGTGTATCAGGAACAGGTTATGCAAATTGTAAGGGATCTTGCAGGGTATTCGTTAGGAAGGTCTGATTTAGTTCGCCGTGCCATGGCAAAGAAAAAAATGAAGGTCATGGAGGAAGAAAGAAAAAACTTTATATATGGAATAAAGGATGAAAGTGGAAACTATGTGGTACCTGGAGCCATAAATAAAGGTGTCGATGAAGCTACAGCTAATAGGCTTTTTGATGAGATGATTGATTTTGCCAATTACGCATTTAATAAATCACATGCAGCTGCTTATGCTGTTGTAGCATTTGAAACAGCCTATTTAAAAAAGTATTATCCAGTTGAATTTATGGCTGCTTTACTAAACAGCTTTGTTGACAATACCGATAAGGTGGCTTTCTATGTTCAAGTTTTAAGAAAGATGGGTATTCAGGTGTTGCCGCCAGACATAAATGAAAGCTATTCGCATTTCAGCGTTACAAACGGAAAGATAAGATTTGGACTTGCGGCTGTAAAAAATGTCGGATTAAATGCCACATTAGAGATCGTTGAAGATAGAAAGAAGAACGGCAAATACAAATCGATTGTAGATTTTTTTGAGAGAATAGATGACATGCAGTTAAATAAAAAGGCTGTTGAAAACCTAATTAAATCAGGTGCATTTGACTCATTTGGTGTATATAGGTCACAATTGTTGGCTGTTTATGAAGATATTATGGACAGCATACATAAAAACAAAGAGAGAAATATAAAGGGGCAAATGTCACTATTTGGCAGCGAAATCGAAAGAAATGAAGTTAACTATTCACTTCCTGATATTAAAGAATTTTCTCAAAATATGATACTTTCAATGGAAAAAGAAACGATGGGATTATATATAAGTGGACACCCACTTGATGAATTTCAAGAAGACATTCAAATGGTAGCAAATTGTACGACGCGGGATTTGAAAAACAGCGATGACACATTTGTAAAAAAATCGATTTTTGATAATCAAGATGTGGTTTTGGCTGGAATAATCGAAAGCAAAAAAATAAAATTTACAAAAAACAATAATATGATGGCATTTGTAAACCTGGAAGATTTGTATGGGACGATAGAGGTTATCGTATTTCCTGCAGTATATGAAAGGTATTCAAAATTTTTAAAGGAAGATTTACCTGTGATAATAAAAGGCAAGGTCAGTTTAAAAGAAGAGGAAGAGCCGAAAATTTTATGTGACGAAATTGAGCCACTTACCCACAAAATTAGAGAAAAACTGTGGCTTAATGTAAAAGAGCAAAAAGATATTGAAAAGATTAAGGGAGTTTTGTTAAGGCATAGAGGAAATATCCCTGTATTTATAAAATACACGAATAAAAGCCTTGCTGCCAAAAAAGATTTGTGGGTAAATGGAACGAATGAGCTTTTAGATGAACTTGTCAGTATACTTGGAAAAGAGAATGTTAAAATTGTATAATACATAAATATATATTGATATTATAAAAAAAATAAATTAAAATAGTAGTTAGAATAATCAAGGAGGCCTTTTTATGTGGACTGTTATATACATGGCGCACAGCATGGAGATTGCTGAAAAGGTCAAGGATATACTGACAAAGGAAGGCTTTTTAGTAAAATTAAAACCTCTAAAAAAAAATGTAGATAATAGTGAAGGATATTGCGAGGTTATGGTTCCCAATTCAGAAGCACAGGACGCACAAAATACTATTATTGAATATGGTCTTTAATTGCCCCTATAAGGGGAACTTTTGATAAAACGGGACGCAATATGACCCGGTTGGTAAGGAGGATATATTATGAAAACTATAGGAGTATTAACAAGTGGTGGAGATGCGCCAGGCATGAATGCCGCAATAAGAGCAGTTGTAAGATGCGGTATATACAATGGACTTACAGTTAAAGGCATCATGAGAGGATATCAAGGACTTATCGACGATGAAATAGAAGACATGACATTGTCATCTGTAGGTGATATTATACAGAGAGGTGGCACAATACTTCGAACAGCCAGAAGTGCTGAGTTTAAGACAAAAGAAGGTAGGGCTAAAGCTGCAGAAATTCTAAAAAAACATGAAATTGAAGGGCTTGTAATCATTGGTGGCGATGGTTCTTTCAGAGGGGCACAATTGTTAAGCAATGAGCATGGAGTCAATACTATTGGAATACCAGGTACTATTGACAACGATATACCATGTACTGACTATACAATTGGTTTTGATACAGCGTGTAACACTGCGATAGATGCTATAAATAAGATCAGAGATACAGCTACATCGCATGAAAGAGCCAATATCATTGAGGTAATGGGGAGAAATGCTGGATACATAGCGCTTTATGCAGGACTTGCAGGTGGAGCAGAGATCATTATAATACCTGAAGTAAAATTTGACATTGATGAAGTGTGCGAAAAAATTTCATACGGCATTAAGAGAGGTAAATTGCATCACATAATTGTATTGGCAGAAGGAGTAATGAGCGGACTAGAGTTATCAAAGATGATTCAAGAAAGGCTTCCTAAGCTTGATTTGAGGCATACTACGTTAGGCCATATACAAAGAGGCGGTGCACCGTCGGTTATGGATAGAATTATTGCAAGTCAAATGGGAGCAAGAGCTGTTGAGCTTCTATTGGAAAATAAATCACAGAGGATAATCAGCATAAGAAACAATCAAATAGTTGATGATGATATTGACACTGCATTAGCCATGAGAAAAGAGTTCAACTTTAAGTTATATGAACTTAGCAAAATATTATCAATTTAAGGAGTGAAGATATGCGTAGAACCAAGATAATATGCACGATAGGTCCTGCAAGTGAGAAATATGAGATACTGAGAGAACTAATTGAAAGTGGCCTGAATATTTGCAGATTGAATTTTTCTCACGGCGATCATGAAGAACATGGAAGCAGAATAGACAATATAAAGAAGATTAGGGAAGAGCTTCAGCTACCGATTGCTATTATGCTTGATACGAAGGGACCGGAAATAAGAACAGGAAAATTTAAGGGTGGTGTTGCAGAATTAAAAGAAGGACAGACATTTACAATAACCTCAAGGGATATTGAAGGAGATAATACTATTTGTTCTGTGACATATAAAGGCCTTCCTCAAGATGTGGAGAGAGGTTCTCACATATTGATTGATGATGGTCTAGTATCTTTAAAAGTCAACGATGTAAAAGGCGAAGACATAGTATGTACAGTTGAAAATTCTGGAACGATTGGAGATCATAAAGGTGTAAACGTGCCGGGTACAAAGCTTAATTTGCCTGCTATCACGCAAAAAGACGTAGACGACATAGAGTTTGGAATAAAAAAGGGCATTGATATGATAGCTGCATCTTTCGTTAGAAAGGCTGCGGATGTAATTGCAATAAGAAGGCTATTAGAAGACAATGATGCAGGTCACATACTCATCATCTCTAAGATAGAAAACCGTGAAGGTGTAGAGAATATAGACGAGATTATAAAAGTTTCAGATGGCATAATGGTTGCTCGTGGAGATTTAGGTGTAGAAATACCAATAGAAGAAATACCGATTGTTCAAAAAAGAATAATTGAGAAGTGCAATAAAGCAGGTAAGCCAGTTGTCACAGCCACTCAAATGCTTGATTCTATGATAAGAAATCCAAGACCTACAAGGGCAGAAGTTACCGATGTAGCAAATGCTATATTAGACGGTACTGATGCAATAATGCTTTCTGGTGAAACGGCCCAAGGAAAATACCCTGTAGAAGCATTTAAAACAATGTCAAAGATAGCTGAAAAAATAGAGACGTATATAAATTACAAAGAAAATTTGGACAAGAATGTGGACTACAATATTTCCATGACAAACGCTATAAGCCATGCAACATGCACTACCGCAAGGGATATAGGTGCAACTGCAATTATCACATCTACGATATCAGGTTACACTGCACGAATGGTATCTAAATACAGACCGTCAGCTCCTATAATCGCGGTAACACCAAACAAAGATGTAGCGAGAAGGCTTAGTATTGTATGGGGTGTACATCCTTTGATATCACAAGAAGTCAACTCTACAGATGAAATGATAGAAGTTTCGGTAAATACTGCTTTAAACGAAGGTCTAATTCGGAATGGTGACATTGTTGTAATCTCTGCGGGAATACCAGTTGCTACGACAGGTACAACAAATATGTTAAAGGTCCATATAGTCGGCGATGTGATAGTAAAAGGAACGGGTATAGGTACGAAATCGATAAGCGGTGTTGTATCTATCATAAGAGATCCGTATAAAGACAAAGATAAGTTTAGAGAAGGAGATATTATAGTTGCACAAAAAACAGAAAGAGATTATATGCCTATAATAGAGAAGGCGTCGGCGATAATAACTGAAGAAGGAGGCCTTACATCACATGCTGCAATAGTCGGATTAAACTATGGATTGCCTGTAATTGTAGGATGTGAAGGAGTTACTGCAAAACTGAAAGATGGCATGACTGTTACGCTAGATGCAGCGAGAGGCTTAGTGTATAAGGGAATAGTAAATATAAAATAGACAGGAAGATTTCTTCTTGTCTTACTTTTTTGAGGTGAAAATTTATGTATACATATGATGCTAAAATTCGGGTCCGTTATGGTGAAACAGATAAGATGGGCATAGTGTATTATGCTAATTATCTAAATTGGTTTGAAATAGGTAGGACAGAATTTTTCCGCTCTTTAGGTATGACATATAAGGAACTTGAAGATAATAAAATTATGCTACCTGTAATAGAAGCAAACTGCAGATATGTTTGGTCTGCAGAGTACGATGATGTCATTATTATCAGGACTAGGATAGATTTTTTGAAAGGAACCAGAATAAGGTTTGCCTATGATATCATAAGAGAAAATGACAATAGGCTTTTGGCGCAGGGAATGACGGAGCATCCATTTACTACTTTAGATAAAAAGCCTGTAAATATCAAAAAAGTTTTACCTCATGTATATGAAATGCTTAATAAATATTATGGCGATCGCTAAGAAATTGCTTAAAAGGTATGTTGCAAACATAGCGAGAGGTGGCGACAAAAAAATTTTTTCAGGCGATGAATATAATTGAATAAGTTGGTTATAATGGTAAGGGTAGCCGATTGTACTGTGGGGCATTTTGCCCTATTTTTTTACATTTGAAGCAAAAACGGTTGCACAAATATCAGATATAATGTAAAATGTTATTGGAGGCGATGAAATTGAAAAGGAAGTTTATAAAATATTTACCGGTATTATTTTTTGCATCCAGCGTATTAAGTGGATGTGCTAATAATAACATATCAAATATAAAAATTGAGAGATTGAATAATACACAAGCAGTAAATGGCCCGGGAGAGGCCGATACATGGGCAAAAGCTCAGAAACAAGGTGTAGGGACTGCAAACAATTATACTTCGAAAGTTTGGTTTACACTTGCAGATGGCGCCATATCAGAGGTATATTATCCTACTATAGATACTGCTGATGTAAAAGATATTAAATTTTTTGTGACAGATGGGAAATCGTTTGTCTCTGATGAGACAAAAGACACGATGACCAAAGTAGAAAAGTTCACTGAAAAATCGTTGGGTTATAAAATCATTAACACAGATAAAGATGGGAGATATATGATAACTAAAGAAGTATTTACTGATGTAAAGCGAAATTCTCTCATAATTAAGACGAAATTTGAAGCATTAAAAGGCAAAATTGATGATTACAGGCTTTATGTAATATGTGATCCTCATGTAAAAAATCAAGGCAAATACAATGAAGGATATGCAGTTAAGGCAAATGGCAATGTTGCGCTAATTGCTGAAAGAGATGGAATTTACACTGCATTGTCATCTGACATAGGATGGAAAAAATATTCAATAGGGTATTATAAAGTAAATGACATTGAAACTGATCTGTATAAAAACATGCAGATGACTTACAATTACGACAGTGCAAGAGGCAACATAATAGAAGGTGCGGAGATAGACCTTAAGAAAAACAGCCAATTTGAAATCGTATTGTCTTTCGGACAAAGTGAAAATGAAGCGGTAAGGACAAACATGGAAACTTTAAATGATGATTATGGTAGTTTAAAGAAGGCGTATATAGACGAATGGGAGAAGTATTGCGATAGCCTTAATGACTTTGGCGGAAAAGCAAATTCACTGTATTTTAACAGCATGATGATATTAAAGGCTAGCGAAGACAAGACAAACAAAGGTGCTTATATAGCATCGCTATCTATTCCGTGGGGTGATGGTCAAGAAGATGACAATATCGGTGGTTACCATCTCGTATGGTCAAGAGATCTGTACCATGTAGCGAATGCGTTTATTGTTGCTGGCGATACTGATTCAGCAAATAGAGCACTGGATTATTTAGTCAAAGTAGTAAAAGACAATGGAATGATTCCTCAAAATACATGGATAAATGGAAAGCCTTATTGGACAGGCATACAGCTTGATGAGCAGGCAGACCCAATAATATTAAGCTACAGGCTTAAAAGATACGATCTCTATGAAAGCCTTGTTAAGCCTTTGGCGGAGTTCATCGTGAAAATAGGCCCTAAGACGGGACAGGAAAGATGGGAAGAAATAGGAGGATATTCACCAGCGACGCTGGCTTCAGAAGTAGCAGGACTTACATGTGCTGCGTATATAGCTGAAGAAAATAAGGATTTTGAATCTGCTAAAAAGTATCAAGAAAAGGCGGACAACTGGCAAAGGCTTATTGACAGCCTAACTTACACAGAAAAAGGTCCTTTGGGAAATGGTCAATACTATATAAGGATAGCAGGACTTCCAGATCCAAATGCCGATTTCATGATAAGCATAGCGAATGGCGGTGGTGTATACGACCAAAAAGAAATCGTAGATCCAAGTTTTCTTGAACTTGTAAGGCTTGGAGTAAAATCAGCAGATGACCCTAAAATACTAAATACGTTAAGAGTTGTTGATAGCACTATTAAGGTCGATACACCGAAAGGACCGTCGTGGTACAGATATAATCATGATGGATATGGTGAGATGTCTAAGACAGAACTATATCATGGGACAGGGAAGGGAAGATTGTGGCCACTGCTTACAGGTGAGAGAGGCATGTACGAGATTGCTGCAGGAAAAGATGCGACATCTTATGTAAAAGCCATGGAGAACTTTGCAAATGAAAGCGGCATAATATCTGAGCAAGTATGGGAAGATACTGGACTTCCTACAGATTCAGCATCACCGCTTAATTGGGCACATGCCGAATACGTAATATTATTTGCATCGAATATAGAACATAAAGTGCTTGACATGCCAGACATTGTTTATAAAAGGTATGCTTCGAAGTGATACACAGATTTTCCGGATGACTATATCCGGGAAATCTGTTTTTCATTGTTTAAATAGGGTATAATTGTGTATGTGAAAATATTAATTTGGAGTGATAATTGTTGCGAAATTTAAACATTGGCGATATATACGAAGTATTCATTGACAATATGGCGCATGAGGGCCAGGGCGTCGGAAGATTAGATGGAATTGCTGTTTTTGTAAAAGGCGCTTTAAAAGGAGAGAAGGTCTTAGCCAAAATTGATGAAAAACATAAAAATTATTTAAATGCACATGTAGAAGAAATATTAGAGCCATCACAGGAAAGAATTATGCCTAAATGCCAATATGCTGATAAATGTGGAGGTTGTATGCTTCAACATTTAACATACAGCGGACAGTTAGAATTTAAAAAACATATTGTTGAAGAAAGCTTGAAAAGAATTGGGAAAATTGATGCTTCTGTATTTGATACGATAGGCATGTCTGACCCACTGCATTACAGGGATAAAGCGGAATATCCATTGAGCTTTAGAAATGGCATGGTAGAAGGTGGATTTTACGCATCTAAATCAAATGAAGTGATCAGCATAGATTCCTGCATGATTCAAAATAGCGTCAGTGTCGATGTGATGAAAACCGTTGTAGAATGGGCAAACGACTATAAGATTGCAGTTTACGATAAGAAAACTGGGAAAGGGCTTTTAAGGCATGTTATAACAAAGATTGGTTTTGCAACAAAAGAAGTCATGGTTATCATTGTGGCAAATGGCAGAGACATTCCACACAAGAAAGAACTTATAAGTCGGCTTAAAGGAAATATTGACAATGTAAAAAGCATTGTTTTAAATGTAAACAGAAACCGCGGGAAACAAGTTATGGGAAACGAAAATATTGTCATATATGGCGATGGGTATATTACTGATTTTATTGGAGACAAAAAGTTTGAAATATCTCCTTTGTCATTCTTTCAAGTAAATCCTGTTCAGACTAAAGTGTTGTATGAAAAAGCGCTGGAATATGCTGATTTAAAAGGTGATGAAACAGTCTTTGATGTGTACTGTGGTATAGGCACGATATCGATATTTTTTGCAGAACATGCAAGAAAAGTCTATGGGATAGAGGTAATACCAGACGCTGTAGAAGATGCGAAACGAAATGCAGCTATAAACGGAATATATAATGCAGAATTCATCGCTGGAAAGGCAGAAGACGTCATGAAAAAGCTTTTTGACAAAGGACTAAATCCTGACGTCATAGTGTTTGACCCACCAAGAAAAGGCCTGGACAAAGAGGTTGTGAAAACGTCCATAGAGATGAATCCTAAAAAAATAGTTTATGTTTCTTGTAACCCGACTACATTGGCAAGGGATTTAAGGATTTTTGAAGACAATGGATATAAAACAAAAAAAGTACAACCGGTCGACATGTTTCCATACACATATCATGTGGAGTGCGTGACATTGATGTCAAAGGTTGAGAAATAAAAAACTGAAAAGCTTGTAAATAAAGGGTTTCCAGACATTTAGTTTTTCTCGAGGCCGATCTGCTGGATGTGGCAATGTCAGGAAACCCTTATTTTTATTGTTTGCGGGAACATATCAACCGTCCCGAAAATTAATAGTTGAGTTACCAGATTAGATAACCCCCTTTTTTACAGGGGGTTGAGGATACAGGATGGATGTATAATTTAATCTTCTCGCTCAGCATCCGTATCAAAAATTCTATCAAGTTCCTCGTTTGATGTAATGCCACGAACTTTATTTCTAACAGCTACTTTTGCCATATCAAGTCTATAGAAATGTTCACGACCGTCTAATCCTTTCTTTTGCCGGATAAGTTGAATTCTTCCAAATTTATCCCAATGTTTCTCTGCGAATTTTGCTAGGCCAACTGCCTTGGGATAATTGTCCTTACGGCTGGGGTCGTGTGGTTCTAGAATATCAAAAATGTAACCTTGTGCATCAGCTCTCACTACCACTAAATCAGGAAACATAGAAGTGATAACACCGCCGACCTCATATGGGATTTCAAGTGACCACTTTTTACGATCAAGATTACGTAACCAGCAAACGGCACCGTTTTTTAGTTCTTCTTCAATAACTCCCTTTTCCCATGGGTTTAGTGATGCTTGGAATGTCCCATCCTCAGAACAATAGAGGTGTCGATCAATTTTTATACTGTTATCTGAAACTGAAAAATCGATTGAATCTGGCAATACCCAAGGAATAGCTATTGGTTGAACGGAAGCATTTATTAATCTTTCATAGATGTTTTTTCGAGCCTCATTTAATCTTGCAATAGAGCGTTTATTATTCTCATATAGACTAATAAATTTCTCTTCTGCAAAGGCGTTTATTCGCTCCATAGCAGCAGTATCACTTGTAAGCACAATGACTTCAATCTTTACTTCGATATGGTCTCGGGTACTGTGGCGAATCCAATACTCCTTATGTAAGCCTTCTCCCAATATCCTTCCAGCTTGTTCAAAATGTCGAGAAATGTCAAATTCGGTAACAGTCATGGTTTGTGTAGCTTCATCAAATGAATAAGCATTTTCTCCATAGTCAAATGTTAGCGTATTAAGAGCAAATCCAGTGATTGAAGCAACTCGACCATCAAAGTCACCACTTTCTTTTATGCGAGCAATTTCTTCGTCCATTTTTGATAAAACTGCATTTTTAACGGCTTTTTGTGCTTCCAAATCAATACCATCCATTGTTAATGCTCTAGAAAGCTGTATTAATAACTTAAGCGGTGCTTGCTTGCGGGATGAATCCAGGCGGTATGTAATGAGCTTATCCATTGAATCAAACACATCAGAATAAGCGAGGTTGCGCCCGAGTGTTATAAGCTCTTTATTTGTACCAGTTTCAGTGGGCATAACCGATTCACTATCATGTAGAGCATTAACAACATTTTTTACTGTATCTTTATCAAAGTATGGAAGAAACAGACTTACATTATTAAGTTCAGCATCGGAGGCAATTCTTCTTGCCAAAGGAGTGCGAATCATACGCCCCAAAAGCTGTGCTATGTAGGTATAGTCCTGCGCGCTACGAAATGACATCATTGTTTCAGCACGAGGACAGTCCCAACCTGTGGAAAGGTTCATTTTGAAGAACACAACCTTCACATTTTCTTCGTCTTCGATTCTAGAAGCTTCAATTTGATGAATTTCAACGTCACGCACTTTGATCGTACCATAATCATTAAAGGTATGTACCACTTCACCGGGCAATAACTTGCGTACCATTGCCTCTTCCAGCAAATCGATACAAATCCCTAAATCGGTACGGGTTATTTCTCGTTCATTACCATCTTCGACTTGGACGACAAGGATAGGGTTTACCATTTTCTCATTTTCACGTTCACAGTAAGCTTTCCAGTGAGCACATTTATTAAGCCAATTTTCGACTGCACCTTTGAACATTGTCATATCGGCACCAAGTTGGATATCTGGGTAATGAATAATGATTCTGTCCTTTAAAAGCCCCGATTCACGTACTTGTTCAGGTGGAACAATAACTTTTTGTACTGTCGAAGTAGTCCCAGCAATTAAGTTATCAAATCTCTGGGGTGTTGCGGTCACGCCGATAACTAAAGGCATAATACAAAGTCCGTCTTCTTCGCTACCTTTGATGAATTTTTGCATGATGGATTGTGCTTTATTTTCTGCTTGAGCAGATGTATAAGTCCCTCTATGTGCTTCATCAATGACCACATAGAACTGTTTGGGAATGCGTTTAGCTGTATTTGTGAGTGTTTCCCAAATTGTATATTGCCTTGTATCGGACTTAGTTGTTAATAACTTGTCAGAACCGAGTTTTTGTGTGTTAATAAAATAAATACGTCCACCCTCCAAATACTCGGCATCAAAGTTTGAATCTACAGTTACTAAGTCCCGTACACGAATTTTGTCTGATTTGCTTTCAATTTTTAATCGCGTTTGCTCGTTAAGTTCCGGCGAATCGGAAAGCCAAACAAATACTGAATTCGGATCGCCGATATTATCTGAACCTCCATATAGGATTTCTTCAAAAAGTGCAGTCATAATTATAGTTTTTCCAGAACCCGTAGGTGCGGAAAACGATATTACCTGAGGGTCTTTTTCGCTCCACATTAAATGAGCTTTATTAATTTTCTCATGCAATTCTGCAAGAGCCGTTTCCTGAAATGGAAATAAAGTAACTCTCATTTATGAATCCCTCCTACTTCCCAACACAAAGTTATCAATGTAATCGCGGTATAGTTGGTATGTATTTTTTATTTTTATGCCATCAGTCATTTCGCGGAAAGCTTCCTCCGAGTTTGTTACAAAATATACCACTTTAATATTATTTACTTCTGAAATCTTTTTTGCAAACTCGGCATATTTTGTTTCATCAACCAGAACTGCAAAGCCGTTTTGAGGAAGAATTAACATATCTGGTTCTTCATCGCTGTTTATTTCTGGCCTCCGGCCGATAGCACCGGATTTTAGCCAAAGCAATGGTAATATTTCGCGGAATTGTTGACCTAGTGATACGCTGTTTTTATCTAAAAAACCTAGTTTAAAATACTCAACATTTGCAGGAAAACCATCGCTCATGGGACGTTTAACTTGCAATGTTACATTCATTGGACCGAGCAAGTTTGATACCTGTGCTTTAATTTCCTTGAAAGTGGCAGCAGATTTTACCACTATATAAAAGTCTGTGATGTGGTCTTGATCTTCTAAAGCTTCCAGCCATTCATTAACAGCATTTACATCAAACAAGATCGTCGCCGAATGTTTATCCGAAACAATGAATTTACTATCTGCTTTGACTAATGATTGTGGTAATTGCGACTTTCCATCCTTACCGCGTAGCAAAGAAACAAGCTGCTTTTTTGCATTAGTTGTTAGTTCCGTAGGATTATCAATAAAGCCAAGCTGATAGAATGAACGCTCTACCTCTTTTGATACTGTTTGGTTTGTGTAATACTCTCCTGATAGGATAGTGCCATCATCACGTTTTCCAAGGATACTATATTTTATCCTAGGCCAAGTAACCGAGCGACATATACCATGTTTTTCCCATTCTGGGTCGCCAGGTTGATATCCTTGTTCGCGTAAAGCTTTTGATTCTGCGTCTGATACTTCGTTATTTGTTACTAAAATACAACGACGGTTACCATTATCCTCTACGTTTAGTAAATTTACCGCATGGAGCGTTGTTCCACTACCAGCAAAAAAGTCGACAATTAAAGCATTTTTCTTTCCTGATACAGCGAATAACAATGCATCATGGACAGCATAGAGTGATTTTGGGTAAGAAAAACCGCCACCAATTATGGTTTTAAGCATATCTGTACCATGGGCTTCTGCATTATATAAAGGATCAGTCCAAACCGTTTTTGGAGGTTCGCTTTCTCTACGTAAAATAATTTCTATTCGATTTCCTCTTTTTTCAATAAACATTCTATCTTTTACTGATTCTACGGTATCACGTCCATATCGCCATTTCTTTTCAATGCCATTCTTATCAATTGGCCAAACATAAATTGTACCATCTGCATTATATTCTACTTGAGCTGTAGGGTGTAACTCTTCATCGAGTAAATCACCAAAACCGATGATGTTATAGTTAGAGTCTAGAATTACTGGATAAAAACATGTTGCACCTTCGTAGCGACCTGAAGTGCTTCCCCAACGTCTTAAATTTATACATCTCCACCAGTATGTTGCTTGCGAAAAATAGTACTTTCTGATGAATATGAAAATATTGCATATTCATGAGTCACAGAAAATTTTTTGCCCTGAGTTCCGCCGGGATTATGCTGAATGGTTATGCAGGTATGAGTTAGGTTTGGAAAAATTTCGTGAAGGAGAATCCATAGATGAGCATATTCATTGTCATCTATTGTAGTAATCAAAACACCATCATCAGCAAGTATTCTTTTTGCTATCTTTAAACGTTTCTGCATCATGGATAGCCATTTACTATGACGCCAATTATCAGTGGAATCAACATAATCATTATTATATTTCCAATCCCGAGCACCGGTATTGTATGGTGGATCTATATAAATGCAGTCTACTTTCTTTGGATATAAATATTCTAATAACTGGAGAGCGTGGTAATTATCTGCTTCAATAATAGTGTGCCATAAATTACTGTCACGTGCATTCTCTACAGCAGCAATTGGCTGAAGCATGGGGAAAATAGGTTCTCCAAATTGAGCAACTGAAACCAACTCCGAAACTGGGATATTTCTAGTATCACCTGTTGTTTTGTTGCGGCAAAGGGCAATATCCTCTTCTATTTTTAACACCGTATACAAATCGTTAATATGACCTGTTTTGAGTGCAACCGTCGAGCCACGTTTTACAGGAACATCATAAAGAGGAGTACATTCAGGAATGTGCTCTTCAAATACAAGACCAAATTTTTTATTTTTTGATAAGCGGGCAAATTCCTGTTCTAATCGATCACGCAAAGAAGTGTCAGGAATTTGACGCAGTAAATCATTGATTGCAGCCATATTTTTCATCCTCCTAATATTTAATCATTCGATTCGTATTTACTCCACGAACGACCAAATAGTTCATTACCATCTGATAATCGCAAGATTGCTGTTTCTTCTAAAATCTTGTGCGCTTTCTCAGTTGTAGAATCAGCTTTATCAAACGCAATGAAAACCTGGCGATTACTGGATTGATAACGTTCCAATATATGTTCTAAGTGTATATCCTCAATACGTTTAAGGATATTGGAGTCGTGGATAAGTGCAGGGATTGGACGTAGTTCAAGTATAGTTAAATCGTATATAACTAGGCTCTTGAAAGCGGTTCCCTCACTTGTGTTTCCGGGTGTTTCAAATATAATTTCCTTTTGAGGAGTTATCTGCAAAAGTGGGGCGATTTCCTGCTGTTCAGTTACTACGTCGTTAATCATTTTCATTCGTAGGTTAATGTTATCTTGTATTTCATGTATTATTTCGGTTTGTTGCAGCAGCAAATCTTTTAATTTCCTCTCCGCTTCAATGCGAGCTTCTTGAAGCTCTTTCTGACGAATTAAATCCGCCGTTTCTTCTTCAAGTCTATCAATTGTTTTAGACACATTAACACACTGTGATAGTATTCTCTCTGACATTTCCTTAGCTAAGCCAGTTTCTTTAATTTTTCTATTAAGGCGATTTATTTCTTTATCATATTGATCAATTATTTGCTGCAAACGCTCAATTTCCTGATTCATCTCTTCGCCTAAAATTTCTCTAATTTTCTCATGAAAATATTCAATCTTTTCAAATGCTGCTATATTAGCATTTGGGAAAAAGTGTAACAATGAATCAAATTCACTTGCGATTTCGGCCTTACTATCAGCTATATTGCTCGTAATAGCATTAAGCTGCGATTGCAAGCGATTACGTTTGCGAATAAAACTATTCAATTCTTTTTGAATTGCAGTTATTTGTTCGAATGTATGTGTATCAAACCCAAAAACTGCTAATTGCGCTTCTTCGTTGTTTTTCATTAATTTTTGAAGCCTTTTCTTTAAAGACTCGATCATTTTTTGATTGGTTTCGATTTTTTCTATATCCACTCTCTGATGTTGGCGGTATTTGAGCTGCGAAAATTTAATCCCAAGTTCTTCTTCCATGCTCTTAATCGCAGATAGAATTTCATAATGCCCAAAAAGTTTTAATAAAAAATCGACTGCCTTTTCATCTTGTTCACGAGGTTTTACAAGTAATGGATACTTTTCAAGCGTATTTTCGCGCCCATAAATGCGGAAAAAACGCTCAGTTATATCTGAAAATGTAAGAGAGGGGATACCAACTTTATATTCTTGAAATAGAAAGCTACGAAATTCATCAAGTGTCAATTTTGTAATAAAATGTCCGTCCTTATCACTTCGATATACATTTTTAGTATCTTCAGTACTTCTATAAAAATAGTACGGTTGTCCTTCAAACTCGTAAGTGAAATGGATGGTATGTGGGCCTATTTCCTTTTTTATATCATCCGACATGGAGTAGTATCTGTCACCGCCGAATGCATAATCTATAACCCACAGAAATGTTGATTTTCCTATTGCATTAGTACCGCTGGAACTGCCCAAAACCGTGTTTAATCCTTCATTAAGTTTTATCACTTGATGATTTGGAGCAAATTTATCGCATCGTATCTCTTTTAACATAGCGCAGTACCCTCTTTTCCTCAATTAGTTTAATTCTGCCTAATGCAAACAAGCAGTCTAAAGCACTTAGAAAATCAGCCATGTTTTTTTGGCGTGGCATGGTTCGTTCAAATAATTCTTTTGGGGACATATCTTGCTGTGACAATGCTTCTAAAATACCTGGAAAAAGCGCAATAATACTGTTTGAATATGATGTTACTTTATTTGGTAATCTCATCGAACACCTCACACCTTTGCACGAAGTAGGAGATTATTATCTCACAAGCCTCTCTGTATTTACGACCGGTCTTTTCAAATAATGTCTCAACAAGGAGGTTGTAAATAGCACTTTGTGAAATCTGTGATTCACTAGCATCTTCATACATCCGTTTAATACTTTTAGCAAATCTATCCACATTTAATTTATTTTCTCCGGCTAACCGATCTAATGTATCATTTACTCCTTCATAAAACTGTCTAACATCAAAAAGCACTCTTTCTTTCAGGCGTTTTTCAGTAATTTTATTTTCAACCTTAATAGGTTCCATTTTGAGTTGTGTATCGGCTGTAACATCCATTAGATCAACTTCTCGAAGTACTTGTTCAATTTGCTTTTCTATTTCATGTCTTGATGTAGCATCTCTTGCCTTAACAAGTATTTCTAAGTCATGCTTGTCGGATAATAAAGCCAATTTATCTTCTTCAGATAAATTTCGAATTTCGCGTTCACAGTCAACACATAGAATAATATCGTCAGTTTCTGAAAGGCGAACGATCTTAGCGTAGTTAATATCGTTGCCTTCTTTTTTTATACCAAGAATTCTACCGCACTTTTGGCATCTGCCGCCTGTTTCAGCTAGTAGCACCAAAGCTCGAGCATCGATCGCAACTTCATTAGCGGCTTCCATAGAAAAATTATTGTAAGTTGTAATAAATTTAATGCTTTTCTTTTGAGTTTCAAAGGATTGTATGTACTCATCGGTTATCTCTCTTACACTATTTTCACAATTCCTGTTTTCGACATTAAGTACTGTATAAAGAAATATTCCGGCAAGAAAGTCTTCCAGAACAAATGAATTACAGCTAACAATATCCTTCTTTGTCATGTTATTTACTTTCTCAACAATTGTTTCAGGTTCGATTGTGTCATCAGAAGCAATGATGTCCTTCAATGCAAGAACTATTAGGCTATTTTTATTACTATCCAACATGGGGAGGACTTTCTCCTTAAAGAAAACCGAAATATCACGAGCATCTACATCCGGAGCAGCATCGGTTACAACAGGTGAAAGATTTTTTTTACCTAATATCAAATCTGAAACGGTGCCATCATCGCTGCGAATATCATAAGTAGGCGCAATAGAAAGCAGCATGGTACCGCACAATTGCTTTTGTGTTACTCTTTTTGCCATGCAAATCTTTAAAATTGTTGCAAAAGTGCCAAAACATAGCTTCTTCATGTATTGCGCCCTCCTGTTATTTTGTTTTATTGGTTGGAATATCGTCGTCAACATAGTCGACAATATCGCCTATGTTGACATCAAGAGCTTTACAGATTCTTCCTAACACATCCATGCTTACCGGCAAATCTTTACTCAACTTCGCTATTGTTGTCGATGTTAAATTCGTCATCGCCATCAGATCTTTTTTCATCATCTTTTTATCAATTAATAGTTTCCAAAGTTTATTATAACTAAATGCCATTTTAATCGCCTCCAAGCACTATTGGATGGTATTCCCAACAGGTTATTTATTATTATAGCAATTAACTATACAAATTACAATTAGTTATTTATATATACAAACTTCGGCTTTACAAACGCTTATGTTAGTTTTGTTCCAAAAATAAATGGAGATTTGCGGAGTTTCAGCGGAGTAACAGCGGAGTCATAGCCGAGGACTTCAGGTGCTCGAATTAATAAAATTTAGATAGACGGCGGAACAAAGCTGTAATTTAAGAAAAAGGAGGGTAACTCATGAAAGATATTCGCGATTTCAATGGTCGCTTAGTCTGTAAAGCTGACGCAGCCACAGGTCTTGTAGAAGTTGCATATAAACGATGTAAAACCAGCACACAGATACCTATCGGAGGAACATTGAAGATTGAACGTGATGGGGTTGTCACAATAATCAAACGAATAAATGATGCTGCTTTTCATGTAGAAAGCTATGTCTGCGCAGCATAAGACGTTAATCAACTAAATAGAAAATCCGCGGAGCTGCATGACGGCCAGGATTAATTCTCATACCAGAGAATTATCCCGGCCGTCATTTTTTGTTCTACGGATTTTCGGCTCCTGCGGATTTCAAAAATCTGAAATTCAAGGAGCTGAGAAAAATGAAAATCAAATATCACTTCAACACTGAAACCATTGAAATTGAAGTATCTGAAGAGTGGGGAGAAATTCTGGTCGAACTTGACCGTCAGGAATACAACATTAACCATAAAGAGACTCGCCGACATACATCACTTGATGCAATGAAATATGAGGGAGAGATTTTCGCAAGCAATACCGACATTGCCGCAGAGTACATAAGAACTCAAGAAAATGAGACATTGCTAAAAGCCATCGATAGTCTTCTCCCACAGCAAAAAGAACTGGTACGAAGGGTGTACTTCAATAATGAATCCCTTGCTTCAATAGCACGAGAAGAAGGGGTCAGTAAGATGGCTATTACAAACCGCATGAAAAAGATCCATGAAAAACTAAAAAAAATTTTGAGTTAGGGGGTTTACTTTTACTGTTTTCGTGGCCTAACAGTGAGGGCCAAAACATCAGTCCTAAGAAAGATGAGGTGAAAAGAGCATATGAAACACAAACTCAAAATCAATATCTCGGATAATGACAGAGATTTAGGTATTGTGAAATGTCGCAATGTCACTCTACGAGAAAGGTTTTTGCAATATCTGCTGGGGAGAAAACAGAGAGTAACGATTATTGTTCCTGGTAACAGTGTAAAGTCTGTCGATATCCGCGAAGTTTCGGAGGTAGATGATCTTGATGCATTCTAAACGCGAAGAAATTATTCCAATGCCCATAAAGGGCAGACCATATAAGCATCAGATTCGTGCTTTCAATTTCATCTGTAGTCTATTTGGGCTTTTGAAGGGTGGTGGTGTTCCTGCCATTTCCGGATGGGGTGCAGCGCTCCTGATGGAAATGGGTTGACCGGCACCGGAAAAACGCTTGTCTCAATCGCCATTATAGGCGCATTGCTTGCTGCAGGAAGAATAAAACGTGTGCTGATTGTTGCTCCGCTTTCCATACTTGGAGTGTGGCAAGATGAGTTTAAACGGTTCGCAGATTATCCATATCAGCTTATAGTCCTTAATGGCACGATTCAAAAGAAAATCCAACAACTAAGATTTTTAACTGGCGAAGGTGTCCATGTAGTGGTAGTCAACTACGAATCTGCATGGAGAATGGAAAAGGAACTGGCAAATTGGCATCCTGACATTATCATCGCCGATGAAGGACATAAAATTAAAACTCATAATACAGCGGTTTCAAAAGCAATGCACCGATTGGGCTTGCTTGCACGGTATCGGCTCCTACTGACAGGAACGGTTATAACCAACAAAGCCATAGATGTATTCAGCCAGTATAAATTTCTCGATCCACGCATCTTTGGCAACAGCTTTTATGCATTCCGAAACCGGTATTTCAACATGGTCGGCTATGGCAACCATACACCAGTGCTGAAAAAATCAATGGAACAGGATTTGATGAAAAGGATCCACAGCATTGCATTCCGGGCGACCAAAGCGGAGTGCCTGGATTTGCCGGAAACCACCGATATTATTCGCCATATTGAGCTTGAGCCTGTCACTTTAAAGAAATATAAAGAGCTTGTCAAACAAAGCTATACTGAGCTGTCAGCAGGAGAAGTAACAGCTACAAACATACTGACACGCTTGCTTCGTCTTTCGCAATTAACCGGCGGCTTCATCGGAAGCGATGACGGTGGGAAAATCGAGCAAGTCAGTGATGCCAAGTTGAAAGCTCTTGAAGATATCCTTGAAAGCAGTATTCAAGAAGGACATAAGCTGGTTGTTATAGCAAGGTTTATCCCTGAAATTCATGCCATATGCAGGTTGCTGGAGAAGAAGAACATCGGTTATGCGTGTATTTATGGGGCAACAAAGGATCGCCAAGGGCAAGTAAACCGGTTTCAATGTGATCCCGACTGCATGGTGTTCGTAGGCCAGATTGCAACTGCTGGACTCGGTATTACACTAACCGCTGCAAGCACAATGGTATTTTACTCACTTGATTATTCCATGTCGAATTTCGAACAGACAAAAGCCCGCATCCATAGAGTTGGACAAAAGAACGGTTGCACATATATCTACCTTATCGCCAAGGGTACTGTAGACTCAAAAATCCTGACTGCTCTGCGCAATAAGGCAGATCTTGCAAAAATGCTGATAGACGACTACCGCAAAGGAGCAAATCCTTTTGCCCCAGAGGGAGGTGAAAGCTGTGAGCAATAATGCGATGTTTGAACTTGCTGACCGTCTTAAGGAGCTTCGCGATGCAAAAAAGGCCGCGGAAGAGGAACTAAAAAGCATTAATGCAGAGATTGACGATGTTGAATACCGCCTGTCTGAGCTGATGATCAGCAGTGAGACGCAAAACTTCACAAGAGCAGGAACAATGTTCTGCCTTTCAACGACAACAAGAGCCAGTGCTGCCGCAGGCATGAAGGAGGAACTGTTTGACGCACTACGCAGTAAAGGCTTTGGAGAACTCATCTATGAAACAGTCAATGCAAATTCCCTGTCAGCATTTGTTAAAGAACAGATTGCGGAGAATGGGGACGAGCTTCCGGACTGGCTGAAAGGCCTTGTGAATGTCTTCGAAAAGACAACAGTAACTGTGCGGAAAGCAGCAAGGTAAATAGCTTCAGAAAGCAATGCTCCAATATCAATGTTCAAGGAATAACTGTTCGAAGAACAATGCTTCAAAGAACAATGATATAGATTACATTTCAAATTCATATTTACGGAGGTATAAAAGCATGAAAAACAATGAACTCGTAACTATTAACGAAAATACAGGTTTTCTTCAGCTCGCTGATTTCAATCTTGACGAGGCAATGGCATCAGAACTTGACGGTCTTGACATGACTTTTGAACGCATAAAAATCCCGTCCGCAGGCAGCACAGTATTCGAAGTACCCGGGGAAAATCCCGGAGAACCTGATACTGTCAAGGAATTCTCAGCGGTAATTCTTTATCATCATCCACTTTATGCATACTACAAGGACAAGTATACCGGAGGCAGTAACCCACCGGATTGCGGAAGCTTTGATGGTATAACCGGCGAAGGAGACCCCGGAGGAAGCTGTGCCAAATGCCCATATAATCAGTTCGGTTCGGGGGAAAACGGCAGCAAAGCTTGCAAGAACCGCCGCAGGATATATGTACTGCGTGAAGGGGAGATTTTCCCGTTGATACTCTCATTGCCAACAGGATCGTTGAAAGAGTTTTCCCGCTACATCAAAAGGCTGCTTTCTAAAGGTAAAAAATCGAACAGCGTAGTTACCCGCTTTTCATTGAAAAAGGCGACCAATTCAAGCGGTATCACCTATTCACAGGCTCAGTTTGCTGTAGATCGGGATCTGACCGCTGACGAATATGCGTTGATATCCAAGCTCTCCGAGCAGGTCAAAGTATTCAGTACCCGAGTCGGCCATGACACTGAACCTGCCGGTGAAGAGGTAATAAATGTAGACCCTGAATCAGGTGAAATTACTGAGCCGCTTAAGTGATCAAAGGCCCTATCGGAGAGTAACTTCCATCTCCGATAGGGCGGAAAGGAGAACCGCATGGGATACAAATGTGTTTATATGCTGCCTGAAATAAAAGAGTATCTGAAAAACACTGGTTTATTTGCTTTCGATTTTGAAACCTCGCCTTGCGATAAATGGAGGAACGATAAAAGTGCAGCTCTGGATGCTCATAAAGCAGATATTACAGGGATCAGTTTTTCAGTATCAGAAGGGACTGCTATATATGTTCCACTTAAACATCGTAGCGGGCGAAATGCAGAGAACCAGGCGGCAATATGGGATTATCTGAAATTACTATTCGAATCAAAAGATGTAATAAAAGTTGCTCATAATCTGGCTTTTGAGTCTATGTTCCTTTACGCAAGAGGTATCGTCCTTCAAAAGCCTTGCTATGACACGATTGCAGCATCACAACTTACATTAAAAAGCAAGTGGGAGTTCAGAAGTCTTGCTGACAGCGGACTTAAAACGCTTGCGCCTGCACTCTGCAAAGCAGAAATGACAGAATTCTCAACGGTTACTGAAGGTCGGTTTTTCGATAAATTGAACCCTCAGGATGAGAAGACTGTCCGCTACGCTTGTGCTGACAGCGACTACACTCTTCGCTTGTATCATGTTTTCAATCAGTGGTTTGATAGATTTTTACCCAAACACAGAACTATTGTGGAAGAGGTAGAATCGCCTACATCAGTATATGTCGGGATAATGAAGTATAACGGCATATTGGTGGATAAGTCAGCCATGCTGAAGAAACAAGCGGAAGCCACAGAAAAGATTGTCAGTATCAGAAAAGAGATTGCCGGAATTATCGGCAATGTAGAGATTGGGGCAAATGCTTCAACTTCAGCATTTAAAAAATATCTTTTTGTGGATCTCGGTCTTCCGGTAATGAAAACGACCGCAAAACATCAGGAAGCTGCCGATGATGAAACCATGATCCTATTAAAAGAATGGTGTGAATCCAACAGGCCTGAACTTGCTCGCTTATTTGAACTGGTGCAGGAATACCGCAAGTGGGGAAAACTCAAATCCACCTATATAGACGGGTATCTTCGATTTATTGATGAGGATACCGGCAGGATTCATCCGGACCTTATGCCACTGGGGACAGAGACAGGCAGATTTGCGTCAAGAAACCCGAATATGCAGAATTGTCCGCAGAAAGACAATGACCCAATAGGCGTACGGAAATTTATCATTTCGCCAGCCGGAAAGGTTCTTTTATCTCTTGACTTTTCACAGATAGAACTGCGCGTCGGAGCATTTTATTGCAGGGACAAACGTATGCTGGAAACCTATCGTACTGGCGGTGATATCCATGCTCAGACCACTTCTATTATTTACCGCATTCCTTTTGAGGAGGCAGCAGACAAAAATGCTCCACATTATAAAGAGCGTAGGACCATTGCAAAGAACTGCAATTTCGGTGTGTTCTATGGCCTGTTTCCTACTGGCTTACAGAGAACACTTAAATTTAAAGCTGGGCTGAACCCAACTTTGTCCGAATGTGAGACCATCATTCAAAACTTGAAATCCGGATACCCCGGTCTTGCCAAATGGCAGGATGAGGTAAAAAAGCGGGCTGCTGTAAGCTGCTATTCAGAAACATGGCTGGGCAGGCGAAGATACCTGCTGGGAATTCGGTCATCAGATTGGGGCAAGAAGTCGTTTGCCGAGCGGTGCGCATTAAATACACCCATTCAAGGTACTGCGGCAGATATTCTAAAGCTTGCCTGTGGGCGCATCATCAGTGGACTTCCCGAAAGGCTCTGGCTGAAACCTATACTGCAGATACATGACGAGCTGGTTTTTGAATTACCGGAAGACAAGGCGGACGAAGCAGTTGTTTTTATAAAAGAGTGTATGGAAACACAACCCTTCCCTGAATTTGATGTACCTATTGTGGCAGAGGCTTCGGTAGGAAGAAATTTTGGAGAAATGAAAGAAATGGAGGATTGATATTATGAATAATTTACAGGTTTTTAAGAATACAGAATTTGGCGAACTTAAAGTACTCGTTATTGATGGAAAGGAATACTTCCCTGCAACAGATTGTGCAAGGATGCTGGGATACAGTAACCCACACAAGGCAGTAATAGATCATTGTAAGTACCTAACAAAACGTGAGGTACCTCATCCGCAAAATCCTGAAAAAACCATCAACATAAATTATATTCCTGAAGGTGATTTGTTCAGACTGATAGTTAAATCCCAACTTCCTGCAGCCGAACGCTTTGAGAGATGGGTCTTTGATGAAGTGCTGCCCACGATCAGAAAATATGGAGTTTATGCTACAGATAAAGTTATCGAAGAGATGATTTCTAATCCGGAGTATGGTATCAGGATTTTCTCTGAACTGAAGGCAGAACGCGACAGACGGAAAGCTTTAGAAATAGAAAATGCAAAGAATAAACAGATTATCAGCGAGCTAAAGCCCAAGGCGAGCTATTATGATCTCATATTGCAAAATAAAAGCCTTGTGCCGATCAGCAAGATTGCCAAGGATTACGGAATGTCTGGCCGCGCTTTCAATAAGCTGCTTCATGAGCTTGGAGTACAGTACAAAATGGGAAACTGCTGGCTTTTATATCAGGAGTACGCCGATCAAGGATACACGCAGTCCAAGACCCACGCTATTGATGCAGAAAGAAGCGTAATGCACACATATTGGACACAAAAAGGAAGGCTATTTATCTATGACCTTCTTAAAAACAAGAAAGGTATATTGCCTGTAATCGAACGTGAACAAAAAAGCACATAGGCAGGGGGTAATACCATGAGTATCAGCAAGTTTAACGCGGAAGGATATTACGACCCCACACCTTATGAAGCATTGCTTAGGATTGAGCGAGAGGCCAGGAAAGCGCCTTACAGACCGATGGTATTTATCTGCAGCCCATATGCTGGTGATATAGAACGTAATATCCGTAAGACTCAGGGGTACTGCCAATTTGCAGTGAGCAGGAATTGCATACCTATTGCTCCGCACCTCTTGTTTCCGCAGTTTATGGATGACGATGATGAACAAATGCGAAATCTGGGATTGTTCTTTGGCATGGTATTGATGTCAAAGTGCTCAGAAGTGTGGGTATTTGGCAGAAAAATTACTAAAGGGATGTCCATTGAGATTGAAAAGGCAAAGCAGCGCAGCATTCCGATTCGGTATTTTAATGAACGATGCGAGGAGGTGCAGTGTAAGTGAGAATCTCATTCCCTAAAGAATTGGCAAACCGGAAGCAATGGATATGCTGGCGTCTGGAACCAAACACAAAGGACGGAAGAGACAGTAAAATCCCTTATAATCCCTTAACTGGTAGAAAAGCCTCAAGCACTAACCCAAACGACTGGTCGACGCTTGACGATGCGATTGCGGCAAAAGAACAATACCTCTATACCGGATTAGGTTTTGTATTCGCAAAAAGCGGAGGTTTAGTAGGGATAGACATAGATCACTGCCGCGACAAAAACACTGGGGAATTAAGCGATACCGCCAAGGATATCCTTGAGCGGTTTCCGTCCTATACGGAAATCAGCCCTTCAGGAACTGGGCTTCATATTTTCTATAAAGGGGAGATGCCTGCTAAGGGCAATAAAAACACTAAAACCGGCGTTGAAATGTATGCCCACAGCAGATACTTCACAATGACTGGCGAGCGACTGCCAGGGACCCCTGATTACATTACTGAAGATAACGGGGCACTGGCCTGGATACATGAGAATTATATCAAAAGTAAAAAATGGAGAGGAAAAAGCAAGAAAGACCGTAAAAATTTTAAGCTAGAGCCGCTTACAGATGAAGAAATTCTGGAGAAAGCCCGTACAGCCGAAAACCATAAGGAATTTAATCTGCTATGGGAAGGAAAATGGCAGGAAGCAGGGTATCCGAGCCAGTCCGAAGCCGACCTTGCCCTTTGCTGTATGCTAGCTTTCTGGTCAGGCAAAAACAAAGAGCAGATGGACAGGCTGTTTAGAAATTCCGGGTTATTCCGGGAAAAGTGGGATACGGTACATCATGCAAGTGGAGCAACATATGGGCAGGAGACACTGGATAAGGCCATTGAAGTTACAGAGAACGTATACAGCCGCGAAAGCGAGTCAGTTATCTTTGAACATGAGGGCAGGTATTACCGCACCAGAGGCGAAAGTGTGTATCCTATAACAAATTTTATCATTCAACCGGTGGAGATGATTGTATCGGAAGATGAAACGCAGATGACTGCTGACCTTATTACAATTCGTGATGAAATATACCGCCAGACATTTATGACTACCGACTTCAATAACATCCAAAAATTTAAAAATATCTTGAACCGCCGGACAATATCCTTAGGCTATTTTGGCTCAGAAGGAGATTTGGAACTGCTGAAAGGTTATATATCTGAAATGGAGTGGGTAAGGAAAACAGGGGTCAAGGCTCTTGGGATTTATGAGCATGGCGGGCGGATGGTATATGTTTCAACGGATGGTGCCATTGAAGCCGGAGGCAACATGGTTGAAGATATCGTGCAGCTTGATAAGTATAAAAGCATAACAACCGATATCCTAATCTTTGAACCATTGACAAAGGAACAGCTTATTATGCTTGGTGAATGGCTTCTCAGCTATAACGAGCCCATAAAAACGGTATCAGTGATGGCCTGGGTGGCCGGATGCTTTATTAAACCGCATCTAAAAAAATCAGGTATCAAGTTTCCTCATTTATTGCTTGTCGGAGAACAAGGCAGCGGAAAAAGTAATACATTGGAGCGGGTTATTCTGCCGGTATTTTCATGCAGTAAAATCCGTGCGGCTACGCAGGTTACTGCATTTACACTGATGAAGGAATCTGCATCATCGAATCTGATACCGCAGTTGATGGATGAGTTCAAGCCTTCAAAGATAGATAAGTTAAGGCTAAATGCTTTATACAACCATCTTCGAGATGCATATGACGGCCATGAAGGTGTCCGCGGTAGGGCGGATCAAAGTGCTGTTACTTATGAACTGTTGGCGCCTATTATTGTAGCTGGTGAGGAATCGCCGGATGAAGCGGCTATCAGGGAACGGAGCATAGAATTGCTTTTCAGCAAGAAGGACTTAAAACCAGCCAGCCACAGGCAAGCATTTTATAAGCTGTGTGCAAAAGCGGACCTGCTTGGCAGCTTCGGTCGGAGCCTGCTGGATACAGCACTCAGAGTATCGGTTGCTGAGGCAGAGAAGTGGTATGAGGAAGCAAAGTCAGAGATATCTGATGAGTTTCCATCTCGTATCATCAATAATCTCGCCTGTTGCTATGCCGGACTGAGCCTAGTAAACAAACTATGTGAGTTCCTTAATGTTACATGGTCTGAAGTGTTTCCCATTAACAAAGGGGCGTGTATTCGATATCTTCAAAACGGTGTGCAGGAGTATTTGCTGGATGGCGGCAGCAATAACAAGACTATTGTAGAACAGACGCTGGAAATCATGGCCCGGATGAAACTGGCTCCGAATCAAGACTACACTTTTGATAAAGATGGCAAGGTTATCGGGATTCGTTTCTGTGATGTATATGACCGCTATACCAAGTACAGACGCGATTATGCAATCACTGGTGAATGTCTTCCATATAACCAGTTTCTGAAGCAATTGAGGCAAAGTGACTTTTTTATAGAGAGCAATAAAACGATGCGTTTCGGGAATGAAACAAAAAAAGCCTGGGCTCTTGATTTCTCGATACTGAAAGAGCGATGCGATGTGAGCGGCTTTGAAATCACAGATATTGAGCCTCTTTAACCTCAAAAAAAGGTAACAAGGTAACAAAAAGGTAACACCCGAAACGCTGATGAATAGCCACTTGTTACCGATGTTACCTTTGTTACCTCAACTTTATATATACGCGCGAGAGATGAAATTATTTTTTAAAAAATAAAAAATAAAAAAATATAAATATTTGTGTCTATACCTACCCCAAAAAAGAGGTAACAAGGTAACAAAATCCGCAAATGCGCTTGTAAAGCGGGTTTGAGAAGTTACCTTTTTAGAAATACCGAGGTAACAAGAGGGAAAAAGGTAACATTATTTTGGAGGATGAGCAGGTATGTCCGAAAAAAGTATTGTGACTAAAATCCTGCGGTACTTAAAGACAGTACCGGGGTGCTTTTGCTGGAAGGAACATGGTGGTATGTACGGGACAGCGGGGATACCAGACATTATTGCCTGTGTAAATGGGCGGTTTATAGCTTTTGAAGTAAAAACCCCATCGGGAAAGACAACAAAACTGCAGGAAGCAACTATAAGGAAAATCCTCAGTGCCGGAGGTGTGGCAGCGGTTGTCCATTCGGTAGATGAGGTGAAGGCTATTCTGGAAAAGCATGACCTTCTGCAAGGAACGAAGCAATAACAAACAAGGAAACAAGCACTGCAAAGCAATGCAAAAAAGCACACTGCTTCAAAGATCAAGGTTTTTATCTTGATTTTTTGGAGGTGCGATATGCTGATTGCATGGCAGTATTTAGATAAAAAAGCGGCTGCTGTTGAAGCTTTGAAAGATTACAGCAGCATGCAGTACATTATTGAGCATAGTGATGAGGATATATATGAAGTTGAAACCCGTATGACAAGCCCCCATAGTGCAAAGATTACCGGAGTTCCGGGCAAACATAATCCCAAAAGTGGCGAAGAACGCCTTGCTGCTTGCCTTGACGAGATTGATGTGTTGAAAGAACGTTACAGACGGGCATTGGAATATATGGAGTGGTTCAAGCCTGCTTGGGAAGCCTTGTCGGAGGAAGAACAGTTTATACTGACAGAATTTTTTGTTAATGATGTGAGCAAGACAGAAGCCGTAGCAAACATCGGAGAGAAGCTGTTTCTTGAAAGAGCACAGGTATACCGCAGAAAAGACAAGGCACTTAATCATCTGGCACTGCTTTTATATGGGAAGTAGTAATGAGATTTTTATGAGATGCAAAACACAGGTATCCCATATATAATGGTATTGTGGAAAAATGACATAAAAATGTATAAGCCCTTCGGGGCTTTTTCTTATGCCATAAAACAGGAGTGAGGAAAGATGGTTGATAAATGCTTTGGCAGTAACGGAAGGGATGGCTGCAATATCCTGACTGTACACAAGTGTCAGCAAGATAAATGTTCCTTCTATAAGAGCACCCAAGATTTAGAGGAAGACAGAAAAAAAGCTTATCTTTTGCTTGCAGCTTTACCACCCGATATGCAGCGGTATATCTCCGATAAGTATTATAACGGCAGGATGCCATGGGTGAAAAGCAATTGTGCTGTTTAGTATTCCAGATGAGATTTTTATGAGATGAAATTCATTATAAATCCAAATATAATGGTATTGTGAAAAGTTATGGATAAGCCTTCATGGGATGAACCTGTGAGGGCTTTTTTAATACCCGAAAAGGAGGTGGCCAGATGCCAAGAAAGCCAAAAAGGCCTTGCTCCTTTCCCGGCTGTCCTGAGCTGACGGACGGAAGGTACTGCGACACGCATCAAAGGCAAATGGATGCTTATTACAACAAATATGAACGAGATCCCCAAACAAGAAAACGCTATGACCGGAGATGGAAACGCATCAGGGACAGATATATATCAGAGTACCCGCTTTGCGAGGAGTGTCAAAAGTACGGAAGGCTAACACCAGCCGAAGAGGTACATCATATTATCCCTTTATCCAAAGGCGGAACCAATGCAGACAGTAACCTTATGAGCCTGTGCAAACAATGCCACTCATCGATTACTGCCCGCGAAGGAGAGCGATGGGCAAGACGGTAGGGGGGTCAAAATCTCTGGTGAAGCAGTTTTGTGCAACGGGCGGGGGGTCACGCGCGAAAAATCGCAGTTTCAAACGGGGTATATCCCTCGTCGTCGCAAACTGCGCTTTGCTCGTTTTGACGCCAGCGTCAAAAGCTCGCCTGCTCCGTTGCTCCTCCTCTCCCCGCAAAGCCTGCGGCTTTGCGGGGGGCCCCAATTAATTACAGGAATCGAGGTGATGTGTATGGCAAAGGACGGTACCAACCGCGGCGGGGCACGTATTGGTGCAGGACAGAAGAAAAAACCTCTGGCGGATAAGATTTTGGAAGGAAACCCCGGCAGACGAAAGCTCATGGTAATGGAGTTTACGGATGCTGCGGAACTAGAAGGAGAGAGCATGCCGCCACCGAGGGATTATCTTGCTGCAAAGCAGAAGAACGGAAAAACAACACTGGCGGTGGAAATATACGAAAAAACATGGCAGTGGCTTAAGGAACGCAGGTGTGTTCACCTTATCCCTGCGCAGCTTATAGAGCAATATGCCCAGAGTGTGGCGCGGTGGATCCAGTGTGAGGAATGTATCACTGAATTTGGCTTTCTTGCTAAGCATCCGACAACTGGCAATGCCATCCCGTCACCTTATGTGGCTATGAGTCAAAGCTTTATGAAACAGGCCAATAACCTGTGGTATCAAATTTATCAAGTCGTGCGGGAAAACTGTGCTACCGAATACAAGGGGGCTACTCCTCACGATGATGTTATGGAAAAACTACTGACAGCCAGGAGGGGTGGCTGATGCATAAAACAAATTCAATCTTTCTTAGGGAACTAAGAAAATATAAAGACCATTTAACGAAGCAGCAGTTTAAGACTCTGCGGGGACAAGTAATAAACGGAGATTGTGAGGGCGCAAAAAAGGGTCTTAAGAAAATATTGAACAGGAGAATGCAGCATGAACATACAAAAAATATCTGTTGAAAAACTTAATCCAGCAGCATACAACCCGCGCAAGGATTTAAAACCTGGCGATAAGGAATATGAAAAGCTAAAACGGTCAATAGAGGAATTTGGCTATGTGGAGCCTGTTATCTGGAACCAAAAAACAGGTAATGTGGTAGGCGGGCATCAACGCTTAAAGGTTTTGCTGGACTTGGGACAGACAGAGATAGATTGCGTCGTTGTAGATCTTGACCCGCAGAGGGAAAAAGCGCTTAATCTTGCTCTTAATAAGATTCAGGGAGAGTGGGACGAGAATAAACTGGCTGAACTGATGGCCGAGTTGGACGCAGGTGCATTTGATGTTTCACTTACAGGGTTTGACGCTTCTGAAATAGACGAACTGCTTAACCGATGGTACTCCAAAGAGGCGATACAAGACAGCTTTGACATAGATAAAGCGCATGAGGAAATTGTGCAGCGCGAGCCTGTAACGAAGCGGGGCGATATCTGGCTTCTCGGGAATCATCGCTTGATGTGCGGCGACTCTACTAAGGATGAGGATTTTGAGAAGTTGATGGAAGGGTGTCACGCACAGATGGCAGTAACTTCCCCTCCATATGGGGTAGGCAAAGAATATGAAAAGGCTGGGATTGAACCATGGTTCGAGACAGTACGCCCAGTGATTAGAAACCTGTGCAGGTATGCAGATATTGTCTGCTGGAACTTAGGTGATCTCTATGCCACCGGCTCTCAGTTTATTGAAACCACCAGTGTTTACAGCGTGAATATGTTCTTGGACAACGGTTACCGCCCTATCTGGATCCGCATTTGGAAGAAACAAGGGCAAAATTTCGGTGTAGGACCTTATCATCTTGTTTCAAACAAGCCGGTTCAGCAGTATGAGTATATTTCAGCCTTCAGCAATAAAGGAGAAGTTGAGGAATATAACGATCAGGAATATGTATGGCTTTCAGCCTTTGCGGGACACAGTTATAAATTTGTGAAACGGCTTACAAAGGAAGAACGCAAGAAATGGGGCTATGCTGGGATATGGGAGATGACCACTGTACGGGCAAACAAGGAGCATCCTGCAATGTTCCCTGTGGAGCTTCCATGGCGGTGCATCAAAATGCACAGCGACAAAGGCGGTATTGTGCTTGAGCCGTTCTCTGGTAGCGGAACTACTATAATTGCGGCTGAACAGACCGAGCGTAAATGCTACGCAATGGAGTTATCCCCTGTTTACTGTGATTTAGCTGTTAAGCGCTGGGAGGAATTCACCGGTGAAAAAGCCATAAAATTGGAGGGTTAAGATTTATGGATATACTGAAAATACCAGCAGAAAAACTAAAACCTTCTAAATATAATCCGCGGAAAGATTTAAAGCCTGGTGACCCTGAATATGAAAAATTACGTCGGTCTATTGAAGAGTTTGGATATGTAGAGCCGGTCATATGGAATAAACGCACCGGGAATATTGTCGGCGGACATCAGCGTTATAAAGTACTTACAGCTTTGGGGTATAAGGAGATCGACTGTGTTGTAGTTGATTTGGATGAACAGCGGGAAAAGGCGCTCAATGTCGCGCTGAATAAAATCAGTGGTGAGTTTGATATTCCGCTTTTGACTGATCTGCTTATGGATTTAAATGAAGATGGCTTTGATGTTTCTCTTACCGGGTTTGATGCTGCGGAAATTGATGAGTTGTTCCGTGATAAAACAATCGCTAATGTCAAAGAGGATAATTTCGATACAGAAAAGGCAATTGCAGAGATTAAAATTCCGGTTACCAAAAAGGGCGACATATGGGTACTTGGCAGCCACCGTCTGATGTGCGGTGATAGCACCATGCTTTCAGATGTGCAAAAGCTGATGAACGGACAAAAGGCGAGATTTGTTTTCACCGACCCACCCTGGAATGTTGATTACGGTTCAGATACCAGGCATCCAAGCTGGAAGCCAAGACAAATTCTAAATGACAATATGAGCACCGAAGAATTCGGTGCTTTTTTATTGCGCGCTTTTAAATGCATGAAAGAGGTTTCTGAAGCCGGATGCATGACCTATGTGGTAATGAGTGCTCAGGAATGGGGCAGTTTGATGAACGTCATGCGGGAGGCAGGGTATCACTGGTCGAGCACAATTATATGGAAAAAAGACAGCTTGGTACTATCAAGAAAGGACTATCATACCCAGTACGAGCCGATCTGGTATGGTTGGCTTGAAGGAACACGCCTTTGCCCGCTTAAAGACCGTAAACAGTCAGATGTTTGGGAGATACCCCGTCCTAAAGTATCGGAGGAGCACCCTACCATGAAGCCGGTATCGCTTGTAGCAAAGGCAATGCTCAATAGTTCCCATATTGGAGATTTAACTCTTGACCTGTTCGGTGGTTCTGGTACGACAATGATTGCGGCACAGCAGACCGGGCGGGTTTGTTTTATGATGGAGCTTGACTCGAAATACTGCGATGTGATTGTAAAGCGCTATGTTTCACAATTTGGCACAGATTCAGTATTCTTGGTAACAGGTAGTGAAAAAATACCTTACGCGGAAACACAGATTGATTAAAAATGTCCTTGCTTTCCCCTCAAAACAGAGCGTTAATGTACCCCACCAAAAAGGAAAGGTGGGATTTTTTATGGGAATCAAAAATGTTTTAGCTTATTTGAGGGGAGGTGTATGGCATGAGCAATAACAGCTTTCGCTTTTCACAGAAGATTGTCGGTCAGGAGAGAAAAGCCATTGCCTCGGTCATAGCTGAAGCCCTTGAAGGCCAGGTGCGCTATGCCGGAGCACCGGAGTTTTTGTATGAGATTAAAGACGAAAAATCTGCTGGCAGTTGGACGATTGACAGGGACAGTGTGGTTCACTCACCGAAAATCAGTCTCAATGAAATAAAAACCATCCGTTCAGTTATTGACACGTTGAATGTGGAGGGCTTTTCAGCAGAGGGGACCATGACAATTACTCTTTCGTTGGAGGGTTTTAGCGCGATTAGCCTTGAAAACCTAAATAATATGCTGGCCAGCAAAGAGACATTGATAAAGAAGGCGATGTTGATTGAGGGGGAACTTGCAGTCTTAGCTGAAAATGATGAGATTTCCTTCCCTTTCTGGAACGCGACTTTAAATGCTGATGAAGTGCAGACCTATATAACGCTGGCAAAGCAGATGGCAGAACAGGCAAAATTACAGAAGCGAGTACTACGAAAAGAAAAACCAACAGATAATGAAAAATATGCTTTTCGATGTTTCCTGCTTAGGTTGGGGTTTATAGGTGATAACTTCAAAACTGAACGCAAGGTGTTGCTTTCAAGGCTGTCCGGTAACGGGGCGTATCGGAAAGGCAGAGCAAAGGCGGTGGACGAAAATGAATGATTTTCATAGCACCGCCTTCTTTGTCAAGCATCCGTTTAGAATAGAGGATTTAAAAGTGCCGCATCGGTATGAGACGAGGAAACGATTTGTAGTTGTAAAAACTATCGAGCTATCAAAGATTGATTATGATAACTTCGTTGCCGACCTATGTGTTGATCGCATTTTCATTGAGGAAAATAAAGGGCTTTGTCATGTTAATGAGGATGGAGTGTGGCGTTGCCTGCTGGTTAAGCAGCGGGGACGGTCTGATGGAGTGTTGGTAATGCCGGATGGTAGAGATTACCCAAAGTATGCCGCATATTATCCTGGAGAGGAGGACGAACTATGAGTGCAAGAGGCTTCCCTTCAAAAGAAACAGTCCTTCGCATTAAAGAGCAGTATCCGCCGGGAACACGTGTTGAGCTTATCTGCATGGATGATCCGTATTCTAAGCTGAAACCGGGAGACCAAGGAACAGTATCTTTCGTGGATGATATCGGAACTGTTCATATCAACTGGGACTGCGGTTCTTCTTTGGGTGTAGCCTATGGTATAGATGTGATCAGAAAGCTGTAAATGTACACAATTCAAGATGTGTAAAATTGTTCAAAATCCAGTGGAAACTCACGCAGAATTGCCTTGCTATCCTGTGTTTTCAATGGCCTAATGTACACTGCCAAAGGGCAAAAAACACAGAGAAAGCGAGGAGAAAGCGCAATGCTAACAACGAGATTTGGAATCGAGGTAGAATTGACGGGGATGACAAGAAAACAAGCGGCAAAAACTGCAGCAGCTTTTCTTGGAGGGAGGGTTGAATCCAGCGGAGATTATTACGATACCCAAAAGGTTATTGCACCGGATGGACGGATATGGAAATTCATGAGCGACGGGAGCATCCGGACTCAGAAAAAGGAAAACGGCAGGATTGTGGCGGCTGGCCGGGAATATAGCGTCGAGTTGGTAAGCCCGATACTGACATACCGCGAAGACATTGAAACCCTGCAGGAATTGATAAGGAGGCTTCGCAAGGCTGGAGGTTTTGCAAACACAAGCTGTGGAATTCATATCCATATAGACGGTGCAGACCACTCACCGCGAAGCATCCGTAATTTTATCAACATTATCGCCAGCAAGAATGACCTTTTCTATAAAGCATTGCAGATTGAGCCGGACAGGATGCGGTTTTGTAAAAAGATGGATGCGGCACTGGTTGAGAAGATGAATCGGCGTAAGCCCAAAACCATGGCGGCGATTGAGAGCATCTGGTACGAAGGTTACAGCGAAAGCCGAAGCACCCATTACCATAATAGCAGATACCACTTTTTGAACCTGCACAGCTTTTTTAATGGCAATGGGACAATTGAGCTTCGAGGCTTTAACAGCGAACTTCATGCGGGAAAAATTAGAAGCTACATAGTGCTTGCCCTTGCGTTAAACCATCAGGCGTTAACGCAAAAATGCGCTTCCAGCAAGAAACCACAGGTTGAAAATGAGAAGTTTGCCATGCGGACATATCTCAACCGCATAGGACTTATTGGTGATGAGTTCAAAAACTGCCGGGAGCATCTTTGCAAACACCTTGATGGTAACGCTGCATGGCGGTTTCGGGCAGCATAGATAGACAAGCGCAGGGGTGGCTCTCCGCCTCTGCCTTGGTAAATACAAGGAGGATGATACGATGAGCAAAGAAAAAGGAACCATATATTTAGCATACGGAAGCAATCTGAACTTAAGGCAGATGGCATACCGCTGCCCAACGGCAAAAGTGCTGGGGAGTGCAAAACTCACAGGATACCGGCTGTTATTCAGAGGAGGGAATGGCGGCGCAGTAGCGACAATAGAAAAACAAAAAGGTGAAAGTGTACCGGTAATGCTTTGGAGAATCATGCCTAATGATGAGAAAGCGCTGGACAGATATGAAGGTTATCCGCATCTATACCGGAAAGAAACGGTTAAGGTACGTTTCAAAGGGCAGTGGGTACCCGCAATGGTGTATATCATGAATGAAGGTAGACCTTTGGGAGCACCGGGTCGTTACTATTACGAGGTGATTCGGCAGGGCTATTTAGATGCGGGTTTTGATATTTCATTTCTCAATAAAGCGGTAAGAGATTCAATTTCAGCGGCAGAGAAGTCAGAGGTGTAGGACATGGGTACAGATTATGGCCATACGGGACAGCGGTGCCTGTAATATGTTTGACTTGCCAAGAGTACAGGAAGAGGCATATAAAATGGGGTTTTATGAATTAGTAGTATTTCTTAATGAACACAAGAAAGAATATGCCGAGTTTATCCTGACAGGCAAACGATAACGTTTATAACGTAACAAGTTTCATAGAAATCCACTAAGGAGAGGAACTTCATCCATGAGGTTCCTTTTTTCTTGCTCAATTTTAGGAAAGGAGGCGGCAAAGCTGCGGAAGTTAAAACGATATAAACCAACCAAGTTTATGGCGGAAGGTTCTCGATATGACAAGGAAGCGGCTGATGCCGCTGTTACTTTTATAAACTGCCTGAAGCATACCAAGGGTGAATGGTATGGAATGCCTTTTGAATTAATTGACTGGCAGGAACAGATTGTCCGGGACATATTCGGAATTTTGAAACCTAATGGATACAGGCAGTTTAACACTGCCTATATAGAAATTCCAAAAAAGCAGGGTAAGAGCGAACTTGCAGCGGCAATTGCTTTATATCTTACCTGCGGTGATTTCGAGCATGGCGGCGAGGTTTACGGATGTGCGTCTGATCGTCAGCAGGCATCCATTGTTTTCGACGTTGCAGTAGATATGGTGGAACAGTGTCCGGCATTAAAATCTCGAATTAAACCAATGCTGTCACAGAAGCGGCTGGTTTATAAACCGTTAGGCAGTTTTTATCAGGTGCTTTCAGCGGAGGCATATACAAAACATGGCCTAAACGTCCATGGTGTGGTATTTGACGAACTTCATGCTCAGCCAAACAGGGATCTTTATGATGTAATGCTTCACGGATCTGGCGATGCAAGAAAACAACCGCTGTTTTTCCTGATCACAACTGCTGGCACAGACCGCAATTCCATCTGCTGGGAAGTACATCAAAAGGCTGAGGATATTCTTCAAGGGCGTAAGATAGATCCGACTTTCTACCCTGTTATCTACAGCGCAGCCGATACCGATGACTGGACAAGTGAAAAGGTATGGAGAAAGGTTAACCCGTCACTGGGCATTACAGTTGACATCGAAAAATTGAGGGTGGCTTGTGAAAATGCCAAGCAAAATCCTGCAGAGGAAAATTTATTCCGTCAGCTCCGCTTAAATCAGTGGGTGAAGCAATCGGTGCGCTGGATGCCAATGGATAAATGGGATAAGTGTGCGTTTCCTGTTGATGCAGAAAAATTGCGCGGCAGAACCTGTTACGGAGGACTTGACCTGTCATCTACTACCGATATTACCGCCTTTGTGCTGGTGTTTCCACCGCTTGATGAATCTGATAAATATCAGATTCTACCTTTTTTCTGGATACCGGAGGAGAATATTGATCAGCGTGTGCGGAGAGATCATGTGCCTTATGATGTCTGGGAGAGGCAGGGCTTTTTATTTACCACCGAGGGTAACGTGGTACATTACGGTTTTATCGAGACCTTTATTGAGGAACTCGGAATGAAATATAACATTAAGGAAATAGCCTTTGACCGCTGGGGCGCAATTCAGATGACGCAAAACCTCGAGGCTTTGGGGTTTACGGTTGTTCCATTCGGTCAGGGTTTCAAGGATATGTCGCCGCCTACAAAAGAGTTGATGAAGTTGACATTGGAAGAACGCATCGCCCATGGTGGTAATCCAGTACTGCGGTGGATGATGGACAATATCTATGTCAAAACCGATCCCGCCGGAAACATTAAGCCGGATAAAGAAAAATCCACCGAGAGAATAGATGGTGCGGTAGCGTTAATTATGGCGCTTGACCGCGCGTTAAGGCATGACGGGGATGAACGCAACGGATCAATTTATGATGAAAGGGGGCTGTTGATTATATGAGTGTATTTTCCCGTTTGTTCAAAGCAAGGGATAAGCCGAAAAACAGCCTGTTCGGCAACGCATACAGCTTTTTCTTCGGTGGCACATCCAGCGGAAAGACTGTCAATGAGAGGACGGCCATGCAGACAACGGCAGTGTATGCCTGTGTAAGGATACTTGCAGAAGCCATCGCCGGGCTTCCGCTTCATGTGTACCGCTATAAAGAAGACGGTGGCAAAGAAAAAGCGTTGACCCACCCGCTCTATTATTTGCTCCATGACGAACCAAACCCTGAGATGACTTCATTCGTGTTCCGAGAAACACTGATGAGTCATCTTCTTTTATGGGGAAATGCTTACGCTCAAATTATTAGGGACGGTTCCGGACGAGTGCTGGCGCTTTATCCACTTTTGCCAAACAAAATGACGGTAGACAGGGCTCCAAACGGAGAACTGTTTTACACTTATCGGCGCGACAGCGATGAGAGCAGGGTTAATCCAAAAGCAGGCCTTATATACCTACGAAGTGATGAGGTTCTTCACATCCCGGGACTCGGTTTTGACGGCCTTGTAGGATATTCCCCTATTGCTATGGCCAAGAACGCCATAGGCATGGCTATTGCCTGTGAGGAGTATGGTGCATCCTTTTTTGCCAACGGAGCAAATCCGGGTGGCGTTCTGGAACATCCCGGCGTATTAAAGGATCCGGCAAAGGTGCGAGAAAGCTGGAACGCTGTTTATCAAGGAAGTGCCAATGCTCATCGCATTGCAGTTCTGGAAGAGGGAATGAAGTTTCAACCAATCGGCATTCCACCCGAACAGGCACAGTTTTTAGAGACAAGAAAGTTTCAGATAAATGAAATTGCTCGGATATTCCGAGTACCTCCCCATATGGTTGGAGATCTTGAAAAGTCAAGCTTTTCAAACATCGAACAGCAATCTCTGGAATTTGTTAAATACACACTTGACCCGTGGGTGGTGCGTTGGGAACAGGCTCTCCAAAAAGCGCTGCTTTTACCATCAGAGAAGCGGGCATACTTTGTCAAATTCAATGTAGATGGCCTTCTGCGCGGTGATTATGCAAGCCGCATGAATGGTTATGCTGTAGCTCGCCAGAACGGCTGGATGTCTGCTAACGATATCCGCGAGCTTGAGGACATGAACCGGATCCCGGCAGAGTTGGGCGGAGATCTGTATCTTGTTAACGGTAACATGACCAGGCTTGCCGATGCAGGTGCCTTTGCAGGCAAAAACAATGCTAAAACGGAGGGATCAAAAGTTGAACAAATCACAAAAACCAAAACCGGTTCGCCGCTTCTGGAACTGGATACAAAACGATGATGGCAGCCGGACATTATATATTGACGGCCCAATAGCTGAAGAAAGCTGGCTGGGAGACGAAGTAACTCCCAAACAGTTCAAATCAGAGCTGTTGTCCGGAGAGGGTGATATAACGATCTGGATCAACAGCCCTGGCGGAGATATATTTGCAGCTAATCAAATTTACAACATGCTTATGGATTACAAAGGCAAAGTGACGGTAAAGATTGACGGTATTGCAGCCAGCGCCGCTTCGGTCATAGCTATGGCCGGAGGTGACGTCTTTATGTCACCAGTCAGCATGATGATGATTCACAACCCTATGACAATAGCCATCGGTGATACGGAAGAAATGGAGAAAGCTATCGCAATGCTGGAAGAAATAAAGGAATCCATCATCAACGCTTATGAGCTGAAAACCGGGCTTTCCAGGGCAAAAATATCGCACCTAATGGATGCAGAAAGCTGGTTTAACGCAAGAAAAGCGGTGGAACTTGGCTTTGCCGATGGAATCTTGTTTATGGAGGATGAATCATTCCCATCCGAATTTGAAGTATCAGGAGGAATGATCTTCAGTAGGCAGGCAGTAACAAATTCCATCCTGCAAAAGCTTAAACCAAAAGAAAAACCAAAAGGAACACCAATTGAGTCGCTTGAAAAGCGGCTTTTTCTACTTTTACCCCACTAAATCTGCGATTTAGCGGGGACCCCAAATAAAACCGTAAGGAGGATTTGATTATGAGCAAAATACTGGAACTGCGTGAAAAACGCGCTAAAGTATGGGAAGCTGCTAAAGCTTTCCTCGACAGCAAACGCGGGAACGACGGACTGCTTTCACCGGAGGATACCGCGACTTATGAAAAAATGGAAGCCGACGTTATTGCGCTGGGCAAAGAAATAGAGCGTCTTGAGCGTCAGGCTGCCATAGATTTGGAACTGTCAAAACCGTTGAATATTCCTATTACAGACAAACCCACTTCCATATCTGGCAACAATGAAAAAACCGGACGTGCCAGCGATGAGTACAGGCAGTCTTTCTGGAACATGATGCGCGGCAGGCGCAAATATGACGTACACAACGCGCTGCAGATTGGAGAGGACACCGAAGGTGGATATCTTGTTCCCGACGACTTTGAGCGTACTCTTGTGGAAGCACTGGAGGAGGAGAATATCTTTAGGCAGATTGCCAATGTTATTACCACGTCCAGCGGTGACAAGAAAATTCCTGTGGTGGCAAGCAAGGGTACTGCATCCTGGGTGGATGAGGAAGGCCAGATTCCCGAAAGCGATGACTCCTTTGCACAGGTATCCATCGGCGCATATAAGCTGGCTACTATGATCAAGGTGTCAGAGGAGTTGTTAAACGATAGTGTATTTAACCTTGAACAGTATATAGCCAAAGAATTCGCCCGCCGAATCGGAGCAAAAGAGGAGGAAGCATTTTTTATCGGTGACGGATCTGGCAAGCCAACCGGTATCTTGGCAGATAACGGCGGTGGCGAGATAGGAGTAACTGCGGCGAGTGCAACAGCCATTACCCTTGACGAGATCATGGACTTGTTCTACAGCCTAAAGTCTCCGTACCGCAGGAACGCTGTATTCATTATGAATGATTCGACAATTAAAGCTATAAGGAAGCTCAAAGACAACAACGGTCAGTATCTCTGGCAGCCTTCTGTAACTGCTGGAACACCGGATACTATCCTCAATCGTCCAGTTAAAACTTCTGCATTTATGCCAGCCATTGCCGCTGGAGCAAAAACGATTGTATTCGGCGATTTTTCTTATTACTGGGTGGCAGACCGTCAAGGCAGGGTTTTTAAGCGGCTTAATGAGTTGTATGCTGCGACCGGACAAGTTGGATTCATGGCAACCCAGCGTGTAGATGGAAAGCTGGTACTGGCTGAAGCAGTCAAGATACTGCAGCAGAAATCAGCTTAATTAAAACGGAGGGCTGCGGCATGGAACTTTTGGAGAAGGTTAAAGCAAACCTCATATTGCAGCACAGCGAAGATGACGCACTTTTACAAGAGTATATCAAAGCCGCAGTTGCCTATGCGGAAAGTTACCAGAAAAAGCCGGAAGGATATTATGCCGAAAACCCCATGCCGCCTACTACTGAGCAGGCTGTCATTATGCTGTCGAGCCATTTTTATGAAAGCAGGGATGGCTCGACGGCTGGCTTTTTTGGGGATAGTGTGCAGGCAGGACAGCAGGTATGGAATACAGTTAACCTATTGCTGCGGCTTGACCGGGATTGGAAGGTGTAAATATGGGCTTTGGGAAAATGAAAACTTTCGTGGACATTATCTCAGTCAAGCCGGTTAAGGACAGTGAGGGTTTTACTGAAAAAGGTGATGTCATTCTTACTTCGGTAAGGGCATACAAGGAAGATAGGCATGGCAGTGAAAAATGGGCAAACAGGGCGGCGTTTTCGCAGGCGTCTGCCCTGTTTCGCTTCCGTAAGATACCTAACCTGGAAGTTACCACAGATCTTGTACTCGTTTGCAGCGATGGCAGGTACAACATTATCAGTGTAGAGGATGTGAAGGGACGTGGAATGTATATTGAGGTGCTTGCGGAAAAAGTGAAATCAAGCAAAGCATAAGAGGAGGTGGCTGCAACGTGGCTAAGGTGGAAGTTAAAATGCCGGAAGAGTTCTTGCTCAAGTTATCCAGACTTGGAGAAGGAACAGATGAAATCATACCTAAGGTGCTGGAAGCAGGCGGGGAAGTGGTTCTTTCAAAAGTGAAGTCCAATCTTCAGTCAGTTATCGGGAGCGGCACTAAATATCCGTCCAGAGCAACCGGTGAATTGGTAAATGCTTTGGGGCTCTCTCCTGCCAAACAGGACAGGGATGGAAACCACAACATAAAAATCGGCTTTACTGAACCAAGGAAGGATGGGGTAAGCAATGCGAAGATTGCTAATATTATTGAGTATGGCAAGTCCGGGCAGCCTCCAAGGCCCTTTTTGAAACCGGCAAAATCAGCTACAAGGAAGTCCTGCATCGAAGCAATGAAGTCAAGACTGGAACAGGAGCTGGGTCGTATATGAGCATATTGTCAGAATTAAACTCGTTATTGGATGGTTTGGGTATCCCCATTGAAACCGGGGTATTTAGCGGTGTACCGCCAGATGAGTACCTTGTCATTACTCCGATGACAGATACATTTGAAGTTTTTGCAGACAACCGGCCTCAGGTAGAAACCCAGGAGGTAAGGTTGTCTTTATTTATAAAGGGAAACTACACTGCCCGTAAAAACGAAATAGTGAACACATTGCTTCAAGCAGGCTTTACCATTACCGACAGGCGGTATATAGGCCATGAGGACGATACCGGCTATCACCACTATGCCATTGATGTGGCAAAAGAGTATGAAGTAAAGGAGGAATGAAAAACATGGCCACAATCGGACTGGACAGGTTATATTATGCCAAAATAACTGAGAATGAAAACGGAGAAGAGACATACAACACGCCTGTTCCGCTGGCTAAGGCTATTACGGCAGAACTTTCTGTGGAGCTGGCAGAGGCGACACTTTATGCCGATGACGGGGCGGCAGAAGTGGTCAAGGAATTTCAAAGCGGCACCCTGACTCTTGGTGTTGCAGATATCGGAGTAGACGCTGCTGAGGTTTTGACGGGAGCCACCCTTGATGACAATAAGGTGCTGATTTCCACCAGCGAGGATGGTGGCGCGCCTGTAGCAATCGGCTTTAGAGCCAAGAAAGCTAACGGCAAGTACAGGTATTTTTGGCTTTACAGGGTTAAATTCGGAATCCCGGCTACAAATCTCCAAACGAAAGGTGATAGCATTACCTTTTCGACACCCACCATTGAAGGGACAGTCATGAGACGTAACAAACCAGATGGCCAGGGAAAGCACCCTTGGAAGGCGGAGGTCAGCGAAGACGATCCCGGTGTATCGCCTGAAACTATTACCGGCTGGTATACGGAAGTTTATGAGCCGGTATTTGCTGTGGGAGGAGGCAGCGAATAATGCAGGATAATGACAGAAGCGCAATTATCAAAATAGGCGATAAAGAATATCAGCTTATTCTAACCACTAAAGCGACAAAGGAGATTGCAAAAAGGTACGGCGGTCTTGAAAACCTCGGCACGAAACTGATGAAAACCGAGAACTTCGAGATGGCTCTTGACGAAGTGGTATGGCTGATTACACTGCTGGCTAACCAGAGCATTTTGATACACAACCTCAAAAATCAGGATAAGCGTGAACTCCTGACTGAAGAGACAGTGGAACTTCTCACATCTCCTTTGGAACTGGCAACATATAAAGACGCTATCATGGAAGCAATGTTCAAGGGTACCAAAAGAAACGTTGAAAGTGAGGATGACTTAAAAAACACACCGGCCGAGTGAGCGATGAGGAATTGTTCACTCGGCTTTTATATTACGGCACTGTCCAGCTCAACCGTTCAGAGGATGAAGTATGGCTAATGCCTATTGGGTACCTGCTTGATTTATGGGAGTGCCATAAGCAGTTTTTAGGGCTGGCGAAACCAAAGCGTATGCTTACCATTGATGATGTGATACCTTATGGAATTTAAAAATTTTGCAGGAAAGGAGGCGGTTATGTGGCAGACAATTTTGGCTTGAAGATCGGGATTGAAGGCGAAAAGGAATTTAAAAACGCCATTCGTGAGATCAACCAAAGTTTTAAGGTACTGGGTAGCGAAATGAACCTGGTTGCATCTCAGTTCGACAAGCAGGATAAGTCAGTTGAAGCTGTTACTGCAAGAAACAAGGTGCTTAATAAAGAAATCGAATTGCAGAAAGAAAAAATAGCTACTTTGGAGAAAGCGCTTGCCAATGCCGCCTCATCTTTCGGAGAAACCGACCGGCGTACTCAGTCGTGGCAAATACAGCTTAATAATGCCAAAGCCGAACTGAACAAAATGGAGCGCGAACTCGAACAGTCTGCTGAAAGTGCAGACGAGCTTGGGGACGAATTGAAGGAAAGTGGAGACAATGCCGAAAAATCCAGCTCGAAATTTGAGAAGCTGGGCAGCGTTCTTAAAGGTGTTAGCGCGGCTATGGGTGCTGCAGCGGCCGCAGCGGGCGCGGCTGCCATCAAGCTGGGAAAAGAGGTCGTGGAGCAGTTTGGTGAGCTTGAGCAGAACCTTGGCGGTTCTGAAGCTGTGTTTGGCGAATATGCTGAACGTATCCAGAAAACAGGAGAAGAAGCCTACAAGAATCTGGGCTTGTCCCAATCCGAGTACCTTGCCACCGCCAACAAAATGGGCGCACTGTTTCAGGGTGCTGGTGTCGATCAGCAAAAAAGTCTGGAGCTTACTGAGAAGGCCATGCAGCGAGCGGCGGACATGGCTTCGGTTATGGGCATTGACATGCAGACTGCTATGGAATCCATCGCTGGCGCAGCCAAGGGTAACTTCACCATGATGGATAATCTGGGCGTCGCCATGAACGCCACTACCATCGAAGCTTATGCTCTTGCAAAAGGGCTGGATTTTGCCTGGAATAGCGCAACCAATGCCGAAAAGGCCGAGATCGCCATGCAGATGTTTTTTGAAAAAACCGAACAGTATGCTGGCAACTTCGCAAGAGAGTCTACCCAGACCATCAGCGGTTCCATTGGTCTTTTACAAGCCTCTCTAAGTTCGTTTATAGCAGGACTTGGCAATGCGAACGCTGATATGACGAACCTAACACAAAATCTCGTGGATGCCTTTCAGGCTGTAGTTAAAAATATTGTACCGGTTTTGGAAAATATAGTGGCTGCTCTGCCGGAGGCAACCGGTGCGATTATCTCAGCAGTCAAAGATCTGCTTCCCGTGCTGTTGCAAACTGTAACTGAATTGTTCTCTCAGGTGCTTCAAACTCTCTTGAGCCTGCTGCCGGAGCTGATTCCAGCAGCAGTAGATGCGGTCATGACCATTGTCGGAGCACTCATTGATAACCTGCCTTTACTCATTGATGCAGCGGTACAGCTAATCACAGCGTTGGTAATGGGGCTTGGAGAAGCATTACCGGAGCTAATTCCAGCAGCGGTTCAAGCAGTGATCACCATTGTGCAAGGGCTGCTGGATAATATGGACAAAATCCTTGAAGCTGCTTTTACATTGATTCAGGGACTGGCGCAGGGACTTTTAAATGCATTGCCAGAACTAATTGAAGCACTGCCGAGGATAATTACAACAATCATTGACTTTGTGACGAACAATATGCCGAAAATCATAGAATTGGGAATTACGCTTATCGTACAGCTTGCTGCCGGGCTTGTGAAAGCCATTCCAGAACTAGTAAAGTCTTTACCTCAGATTGTTGCGGCTATTATAGAAGGCTTGGGCAAGGCGGTTGTTTCAGTGGTTGAGATTGGTAAGAACATTGTAAAAGGCATCTGGGAAGGTATTAAAAGCCTTGGTAGCTGGATTAAGGATAAGGTTTCCGGTTTCTTTTCCGGTATTGTTGATGGAGTAAAGAATTTTCTTGGAATCAGATCTCCGTCCACTGTTTTTGAAGGTATTGGCGGCAATATGGCACTGGGTATTGGTGAGGGATTTGACAAGGCTATGGCCAGAGTGGCCGACGATATGCAAAATGCAGTGCCGACGGATTTTAATATATCTCCTGACATGAATGTAAGTGGACGAGGCGGATTTAGCAGTTTAACTTCCGGGCCACTTGTTGTGGTGCAGCAAATGATTGTTCGTGGTGAAGAAGACATCCGCAGGATTTCACAGGAGTTATATAACCTGATGCAGACCGGTTCAAGGGCGCAGGGACGTTTTATAACAGCGTAATGGAGGGAAGCATATGGGATTTATCTACAATGGTATATCGTCGCAAAGTATGAAAATACGGGCAAGACTTACCAAATGGCAGGTCTCCACTGCCCTGCGCAATTCCTTTGAAACTGTGCCGGGCAAAGCAGGTATTGCAGATTTTGGCTGCGACATATCAGAACGAAACGTAATAATTAGCTGTAGTGTGCTTCCCCAGCGCAGTTTTGCTGAGCTTGTATCGGTTCTTGATAATGTTGCAGAATGGTTAAATCCGGAAAACGGGCTTAAGCAACTTGTTATAGATGATTTGCCCGACCGATATTTCATGGCTCGCTTATCAGAAGCGGTTGACTGTGAGCGGATATTGCGGACAGCGGGCAGCTTTGAACTTCGGTTTGTTTGTCCCGACCCGTATGTTTACGCGTTGGAAGATGAGATATTTGTCCTCTCTGAAACAGGTCTGCATGAATTGGAGAGGGTTAAAGGAAATGCGGATTCCAATCCGGTTTATCTCTTGAAGGGTTTGATATCAACGTCCTCATCAAGCTATATTTCGCTTATTACGAACGGAGAGGAATTGCGAATTGTTGGCTCATTATCTGAAGGTGAAACTCTGATTGTCGACTCCGGCATGGTAACGGCTAAAGTTATTGATGAAACAGGCGGAACCTTGAGAAATGGCCTTCCCAGCCTGCAGGATCTGAATTTTCCGATTCTCAGAAAAGGTGTTAATCATATTGAGATTGCCGCAGAAAACGCGACCTTTACTGAGTTAAAAATACAGGCAAAAAGCAGATGGAGGTGATAACATGGCGATAAAATCAATCCTAACGAGCCAAGAGGATTTTACCGGGGAGTTTCCTGTAACTTCAAGGACGTCTGCTTTATGGCGATTTAATGAAAGAACGCCAGACGAAAATCTGCAGCTTATGGACTCATCGGGACATGGCAGACATTTTACCATCTCCGGCTGGTCAGGGACATCAGCAAACCTTATTGCTGGAAGATTCGGAAGATATTTTAGGCAAAATATTGTTAATCCGACTTCTGAAAAGACCCATCTTATAGCAGAAAATGATGGGAGTTTCTTTAGCAATCTGGGCGAAAAGATTGTTGTAGGCGGTTGGATTAATCCTACCACCTATTCGGTCGGCCAGACATATATACCCATATTCAATACCCGCCAAGGACCCGGTCAGCCCATTTTTTATGTTTCACTTTATCAAGGAAGACTTAGGCTGATGTTGTATAACTCCTCCGGCACACTAATCTACGACCAGAGTGAAACAGCTACCATTACCTTAAAAAACGGCGGCTGGTATTTTATTGCCTCCATCATTGAAGTAAGCAATAAAAAGGTGCAGAACATCATATGCGATCGCAGCGACGGGGCAACCTGGGTGTCGCCTGTGCGTTCCTTTTCGGGAGAATTGAACCGGGAATGTATAGCAAACATTATTATGGGGATGCATGCAAATACCTACTACTATGCCGGAGGCTTCGACGACTGGTTTCTGGAAACGGACTCACAGCTTACAGCTGATGATTTGCTGTTATATTTTAAGTCGTCTTTACATGCAAACGGTGGGGACGCGGCTTCGGATGTAGATGCTTTGGCAGAGCCTGGCGCAGTCACCCTTAAAGCAACAGATGGCAAGTATCCTGCAAGTGGCGTACTTTATACAAGGGCGGTTCCATGTGCATTATCGGGCAGCGGTCGTGTAGCTGTGACAAGCGAATATACTGCAGGTGTTACTTCAGTGTCTCTAGTAGAGACCAGCACAAGCGATGATCTTGAAGAATGGTCTGCATGGCAGGCTGTGGGAACCAGCGGTGAACTTCAATCGCCAAATCGGCAATATATCAGGTTCCGTGTTACCCTTACCAGCAGCGATCCGTTGAGGACGCCAAAACTGCTGGAAATACAGCTTCATGATATACCGAAAGCGCCCTATGAGAAATTAGGCTTTGCCCGTCCTGTGATTTTGGACAAAAACGGAGCATGGGAAGCTGTTCTTGAAAATGCCTTTGATATCATTGTCACTGGTGAGGTGAACGGCGCGGATACGCTGGAATTCAAGCTTCCGTTCCATGATCCAAAAAGAAGCACACTGGAAAATGAAAAACAAGTGCAAATCGTAAATGACATTTACCGGATCCGAACCTTAACGGACAATAAAAGCGAAGATGGGCGTGTTATTACGCAAGTATATGCTGAAGCGGTATTTTACGATCTGTCTTTCAGTGCGGAAAAAGAACCTAGAGAATTCAATGCAGATACTGCAGATGTTCCGATGCAATATGCACTTTTGGGTACAGGTTGGACAGTAGGAAATGTTACTGTCACTACGAAACGGACATGGCAGTGTACAGAAAAAAATGCCTTATCCATCCTTCGCACCGTACAGAATATTTATGGCGGCGATCTGGTGTTTGACAGCGCCAACCGCCAGGTACACCTTTTGACTTTTAGTGGTACTGATAGCGGAGCGCTTTTTTCATATAGAAAGAATTTGAAAAGTATTCAGCGGGTAGTCGATACACGTGAATTAGTGACAAGGCTCTATGCTTATGGAAAGGACGGATTGACCTTCGCTTCAATTAATGGAGGTAAGGCATACGTGGAAGATTACACTTTTTCCAGTGAAGTGAGGGTGTCGACGCTTGATTGTTCGTCGTTTACAAATCCGTATCAGATGTTGGAATATGCAAAAATGCGGCTTGCAGAATATTCGAAGCCTCGCGTTTCATATGTGCTGTCGGCAATGGATCTATCTGCACTGACCGGTTATGAGCATGAAGCATGGAAACTGGGTGATATTGTAACGGTAGACGATAAGGAACTAGGCCTTCTGGTAAAGACACGTGTTGTGCGAAGGCAGTACAACTTGCAGGAGCCTTGGAAAACAGTGATCGAGCTTTCAACTAAACTGCGGGAACTCGGCGATTCTTCAGCACAGTGGGACAAGGCAGCGGATGCGCTGTCCTCTGCAGAGCTGATAAATCGTCAGGAAATTAAAGATATGGTACCATTCAACCATCTGCGCAATTCCCGGGCAGATGACGGTTTTGCCTACTGGGTCAATTCCGGTTTTGAAGTGGATACTGAAAATGGTGTTTCGGGAACTGCTTCCTTCAAGGCTGTCGGTGTACCTGGTATGACAAAGAGCCTTTCACAGACGGTATACCCAGCAACACGTAAAAGCTATACATTTTCAGCGCAGATTGCTTCAGAAAACCTTGAAAAGGGTGAAAACGGCCAAGTTGGTGTTGAGATAGTCATTGAATACGAGGACGGTACAACAGAAACAAGATTTATAGACCTGATTTGAGGGTGATGATATGGCTTATTTTAATCAGACTGCACACAATATATTTCCCAAAAGCGGGAGCAGGGTAAAATCCATCACCATCCGGCTGTGCGTCACCGACTGTAGCGGCACTGTGTATTTCACCGACTTATTGCTGCAAGGCGGCTCGGTTTCCACCGGCTGGGTCGGCCATGTGAGCGAGATACAATGGACATTGGACGGGTAGGTGAAATGGATGCAGTTTTCAAGATTTACAGAAACCATACAACTAAAAAGCAATAAACATGTGGCGGGCGTAACTGTGCGCCTTCTTATTGCAGACTGTACCGGAACTATATATTTCACCGACCTGCAGCTTCAGGATGGAGATCAGTTGACAGGCTATACCGTCCACACGAGCAAAATGCTAACGAAAATGCAGGAAAACGGGCAGCCAGTCCTGCCCCGGCATTATAACGGTGTAGTGCGAACAGCGGAGACTGTAATTTTATTCAACCTGGGTAAAACTTCTGCTGGTCTTGACTGCTATATCTATCCTATACAGGATATGGCCGCAGGAAGTATTGAAATATCCCAAGGTATGGGCGCGCATAAGGTAAGGTTTCTTGACTCGGTTAATGCAGGCGATGAGCTGGCGCTCAAGGCTTCCACCCGCCAATGCCTAAAAAACGGAAGTCAGACTCCTAAGGATGGGTTTTATCAATATTCTGCGGCATGGGACAGCAAACATACAGTGAAACTGGAAGAGAGAAAATCGGCGCGGGTGCTCTTTGAATTTCAGGAGATGCAGGAAGGCGGTGACCGGTTGTGAGGGATTTCTTAAAAGGCAAACGTTGCATGGTGTGGAGTTTTATGGGTAATGCCCGAATGTATGAAGCACTTAGAGACTACGGCGACCGATTTGATACGGTAGGCATTTTTACTTTTGAGGTTGACGCAACAGGTACAATCACTGAAACCGGTACCAGCATCAGCAGCATGCTTCCGTATATTCAGAAATGGCCACACATTAAGTGGCTGCTCACTATTATGAATCATGGAATAGCCAATATTTTTACTGCACTTCGCAACAACGAAAACGGTGCAAAGGATAAGTTTCTCACTGAAATCATCCGAATAATGAACAAGTATCCATGGTGCGCTGGGGTAGATATTGACCTTGAGCGCGGTGGAGGTTATGAAAACAAGGATGCGGCGAATGCTTTATTTAGGGATATATATAATACAGTTAAGTCTTATGATGCAACAAAGCTTGTCAACATCTGCCTGCCGGGTATGACCGGCGTTCAAGGCTCGGTGGGCGGTGAAAACTGGTGTGTTTATGCCGATCTTAACGATTATTGCGATACCGCCGCCATCATGAGCTATGGCATGGCATGGGCGGGCTCTGCTCCCGGCCCAGTATCTCCTCGTGACTGGCTTGAGGGCATATATGATTATGCTATTTCCGTTATGTCACCCGATAAGATATTCATGGGTTTGCCTGCTTATGGCTGGAACTGGAGGATTCATGATACACCTGAAAACCTTGGAATAACCTATCGAGGAGTGTCTAATACCTACTATGCGGCAAAATACTGGATGACTGGGGTTTACAATTTCACAGGCGATGCACCGCCCCAGCCGTTTATTCCAATTGTGGCTTACTGGGATGACTATAACAAAGTACCTTGGGCTCTTCCTCATGTATATGATTATATGGAAGGATGGGATGCTGTATCCTGGGAATATCCGCTGCTAAAAGGGGTTTATAACAGGCGAAGATATTTGACAAGCTATGGCAAGGAGCAGAAAGCGGAGTTCGGAACCATTTATATTGAAAGGAACGGAGTTCCGGATGAATACGAAGGAAATGTCATTATTACTGATGAGATGGCCTCACTTGGAGATGACCAGGCGTCAGCAGAGTACCGTTTTGAGATAAGAGAAGCGGGATATTACGATGTCGCAGTACGGCTTTGCTTTCCCTACTGGAACAAAAATGCGATTGTAATTTCTCTTGACGGTGACTCAAAGACCTTCAGCGAGAACCGTTTATGGTGGCCATACTGGAGAAGAGTTTGCTGGTTGACACTTGCAAAAGGTGTATTTCTCCAAGAGGGAACGCATGCTGTCAGCATAAGCGGTGGTGTGCCGGGAGTCCAGTTTTACGGTTTTAGGGTTTGCAGTGGATTTTCGGAGTATCCCTTTGCCGGTGAAGCCAGCTTTATGCTCTCTCCTCGTCGGTTCAAGGATGTAAATGGTGTGATGGTTGAGCCGGATCGAGGTTTTAAACTGACCTTTGAAATGTTGCGAAGAAAACCCGACTCGGCGCTTATTTGGTATGAGGATTTTCGGGACAGGAACATCCTGCCTGAAAATTACTGGACTGTGTTGGATGGCGAATGGGATGTTTGGCAAGACCCAGACAGCACAGAAAGTCGCCCATATTCCCAGCTCGAGGGATATGGCAAACTTGCATTGAAATACGACGGGTTTTCCGATATTCATATCCGGGCAAGGCTGGCTTTCCCTCAAAATAGCAGCGGACGGGCTGGGGTGTTCCTTGGAGATATTTTCTGCTGCTTAAATTATGACACGCAAAGAGTCGAGCTTTATCAAGGTAATTCCTTGCTTGGTAGCTATTCCACCAGTTTCTCAAAAACTGCAGATGCCGATCTTCGTGCTAATCCGAATATGTATACTATAGAGATGCGAAAACGCGGCAATAAGGTAAGAGTATATTCAGGTGCAGCTTCAACCCTGCGTTTTACAGTGAATGTAAACGGTGGTAGTGGTTATGCAGGGTACTGCTCGGACAACCGGACGGTATGCGAGCTACTGAGACTGGGCGATGCATGGGTATATGAACCATACGAGCGTTTTGATGTGGAACTTCCGGATGGAAATATAACCAGCTTTGGCAGGCTTGCTCGCACTGGTGTCACGTGGGATGATGAATTTCAGGTGTTTTCAGTAAATAGCGATGTGGAGGAATCGGCAACTCGCAATGAGGACATTTCGATGGACTATGATTTTTTCCACTCGCAGCTTTTGACGCTTTCCTGCGGTAATGACTATGAAGTAAAAATTATACCAAAAGACATCAATATCTGGATATCCCGACTTTTTCTCGGAGATGCGGATGGTTTTTCTATTCTGTATTACCAGGATGTGGATAGCCTTGTTTACTGGGCAAACGAAGCGGCTTATCGATGGAAATTGCGAGGTATAGCCATCTGGTCGCTTGGGCAGGAGGATATGCGGCTGTGGGAGGCGCTTCCGAAGCAAATGTAGGTTAAAAGTTTTATATATTCAGCGCTTTGCTTTAAGGCAGGGTGCTTTTTTATATGCAAAATTCAAGTTGAACGGAGGTTTAAGACAATGAAAACAGTATGGAACTGGGTGCAGGCGGTTTTTACTGCTATTGGCGGATTTCTTGGCTGGTTTCTTGGAGGGCTGGATGGATTTTTATATGCGCTCATCGCTTTTGTGGTCATTGACTATGTGACCGGCGTGATGTGTGCCATTGTAGACAGAAAGCTTTCGAGTGAAGTCGGTGCCAAGGGCATCTTTAAGAAGGTGCTTATTTTTGTACTTGTGGGTGTGGGACACATCATCGACAGCCAGGTGCTCGGCAACGGCGGGGCAATCCGGACAGCGGTGATTTTCTTTTACCTGAGTAACGAGGGCATTTCAATTCTTGAAAATGCAGCACATATAGGACTGCCCATTCCTGAAAAGCTGAAAAACGCATTGGAACAACTGCATGGCCGCTCAAATGAGGAGGATGAAAAGAAATGAAGCTTTTTACTAAATACATGACGCGAAACGATTGCTATACAGCTGGTCGAAAAATCACGCCTAAAGGAATCATGGTACATTCGACGGCTGTGCCGGGCGTAATGGCTGCTGATTGGTTTTCCCGCTGGAACAAATCTTACAAAGCCGGTGAAATAAACAGGCAGGTCTGTGTTCACGCCTTTGTGGACGATAAAGAGGTTTGGCAATACCTGCCTTGGAATCATCGCGGCTGGCATGCAGGAGGATCCGCCAACAATACCCATATTGGCTTTGAAATCTGTGAGCCTGCCGGGTTTTCGTATAAATCCGGATCGGTAATGGTGGGTTATGATGCAGCAAAGCAGGAAGATTATTTCCGCAAAGCATGGCAGAATGCTGTTGAACTCTGTGTTATGCTCTGCAGGGAGTACGGTCTTGATGAGAATGATATCATCTGCCACTCTGAAGGGTATAAGCTCGGTATTGCCAGCAACCATGCTGATGTGATGCACTGGTTCCCCAAACATGGGGAGAGTATGGACACCTTCCGCAAAGCAGTGAAAAAAGCACTGGAGAACAACACAGATAACAATACGGATATTGGAATTGGCGACCTGGTGGAGTTTAAGGACAGCGCAAAAAACTACTACCCCGGCAGTATGGAAGTTCCAACGTGGGTCAAAAATGACTATTACCACAGGGTCACACAGACTTTATACAAAGGCAAGCCGGTCATAAAAGGCGGCAAAGAATGTGTATTGCTTGGCAAAAAGGTTAAGAAATCCGGCGGTCAAGAAATTGCAGGCATAAACACTTGGGTAGCAAAAGAAAACCTTGTAATTGTAAACAGCATTCCTGATAAAAAGGGCAATAGAACCTATACAGTGCAAAAAGGCGATACCTTATGGAGAATAGCGGAAAAAGAACTCGGTAGAGGAACAAGATTTCCGGAGATTAAAAAACTCAATGGCCTGACTTCAGATACTATTTACCCCGGACAAGTTCTCAAATTGCCGGAATAACGATAAAGGACAGCCAATCGCGGCTGTCCTAAGTCTTTATAGGAGGTGCTTGAATGATAGAGGCGGCTAATCACTTACCATATAACCCGCAGGAAACGAACTATACAAAGATAACACAGGAGGAAATTCAAAGAGAGGTTGATTACTGGCGGGCATATAAAATCCTGCAAAAGATGCTTAAAGCGGGACTGATTTCAGAGGAAGAATTCGACAAAATCGACAAGTTAAATCTTAAAACTTTCTCTCCAATGTACGCACAGCTTATGGCCTAATTAGCTTGCTATTAGCGGCACACAGAGGTAACATGTCACATGCCTAAAGGAGGTGAAAACAGTGAGAAAGGTAACAAGGATTGATGGGAACAATGCTCTCCAAGCTTTCAAGCCAAAGGTGAGGGTAGCTGCTTATTGCAGGGTTTCAACCGACAGTGATGAGCAAATGGCAAGTCTGGAAGCACAAAAGGACCATTATGAATCCTATATAAAAACAAATCCTGATTGGGAATTTGCAGGGATTTATTATGATGAAGGCATTTCAGGCACAAAAAAGGAAAACCGGACTGGGTTGTTAAGGCTGCTTGCAGATTGTGAAAACAGGAAAATTGACTTTATTATAACCAAGTCAGTCAGCAGATTTGCCAGAAACACAACCGACTGCATTGAGATGGTGCGAAAACTTACCGCTCTCGGTGTTTTCATCTATTTCGAGAAAGAGAATATAAACACGCAGCGCATGGAAGGCGAATTGGTGCTGACAATTTTGAGCAGCCTTGCAGAAAACGAGTCATTATCCATTGCAGAAAATAGTAAGTGGTCTATCAGGCGCAGGTTTCAAAACGGAACATACAAGATTGCATATCCTCCCTATGGTTACGATTATGTGGATGGAAAGCTATTTATCAATAAAGAACAGGCTGAAATCATAAAGCGGATTTTTTCTGAAGCTTTGGACGGTAAAGGCACACAGATAATTGCAGATGGGCTAAATTCCGATAAAATCCCAACAAAGAGAGGTTCACACTGGACAGCGACAACTATCCGCGGCATTTTAAGCAATGAAAAATATACTGGGGATGTCCTTCTGCAAAAAACCTATACAGATGAGAATTTTAAGCGGCATTATAATCATGGGGAAAAAGATCAATACATGATAAAAGATCATCATGAAGCCATTATATCCCATGAGGAATTTGAAGCCGCCCAAGAGATATTAAAGCAAAGAGGAAAAGAAAAAGGTGTAATTAAGGGAAGCAGTAAATATCAAAACCGCTACCCTTTCTCAGGAAAAATCAAATGCGCAGAATGTGGCAGCAGTTTTAAGCGTCGAATTCATGGCAGCGGTAACCGTAAATATATTGCCTGGTGCTGCACAAAGCATATAAAGGACGCATCAAGCTGTTCCATGAAGTTTGTCAGAGAGGATGCAATCCATCAGGCCTTCGTTGTAATGATCAATAAGCTTATTTTCGGTCATAAATTCATTCTAAGACCATTGCTACAAAGCTTAAAGAAGACAAATTACTCAGATAACATAACAAAGATTCAGGAGATGGAAACAAAAATCAAAGAAAATACAGAGCGAGTTCAGGTGATTATGGGACTTATGGCTAAAGGATACCTGGAACCCGCTCTTTTTAATACACAAAAAAATGAGCTGCTCAAAGAAGCAGCCATATTAAAAGAACAAAAAGAAGCCATAAAAAGCGCAATCGATGGGAGTCAGACTATCCTTGTTGAGGTTGAGAAGCTTCTTAAATTTGCAACGAAAGCTGAAAAGCAGATTGATGCATTCGATATCGAAATATTTGAGGATTTTACCCGCGAAATCATTGTGTTTTCACAAGAAGAAATAGGTTTCAAAATGAAATGCGGGTTGAACTTAAGGGAAAGGTTGATGAAATGATGAGCCATATACCTTTTGGATATATCATTCAAAACGGCAGGGCTGTAATTAATGAAGAGGAAGCAGTTAAAATTAAGAAGCTATTTGAGGTTTATCTTTCCGGGCTTTCTTTAAGCGAAGCGGCACAAAAAGCGGGTATTAAGCGTTACCACACATCTGTTGCAAGAATGCTGGCAGATAAACGGTATGTTGAGGACAAATTCTATCCGCCAATTATCAGCAAGGACACATTCGAAAAAGCACAACTGGAAAGACGCAGGCGAGCTGAGGCGCTTGGCAGGATTTTTGAACATAAAGGAAATGAAAAGAAATGCATGAATTTTAGGTTTCATGCTTCAATGCCGGATAATCTATACGAGGATCCATTTCAGCAGGCAGAGTATGCTTATAGTCTTATTAAGAGCGAGGTGATTTTAGATGACAACCAGGAATGTTACGGTAATTCCCGCCCGTAAGCGAATTGGAAATAGTGCAAAGGCTGAAGAAACGCCTAAGCTTCGGGTAGCAGCTTACTGCCGTGTTTCTACGGACAGCGAGGAGCAGGCAACCAGTTATGAAGCACAAATCGAGCATTATACAAATTACATTAAAAGCAATCCGGAATGGGAGTTAGCCGGCATATTTGCTGATGAAGGGATTACAGGAACCAACACGAAAAAGCGTGAAGAGTTTAATCGGATGATAGAAGAATGCATGCAGGGCAAAATCGATATGATAATTACAAAATCTATCAGCCGGTTTGCAAGAAACACGCTGGACTGCCTAAAGTACATAAGGCAGCTTAAAGAAAAAAATATTCCAGTTTACTTTGAAAAGGAAAATATAAACACATTGGATTCCAAAGGGGAAATCCTGCTGACCATTATGGCTTCTTTGGCGCAGCAAGAAAGCCAATCGTTAAGCCAGAATGTAAAACTGGGGATTCAATACCGATACCAGCAAGGAAAAATCCATATTAATCACAACCGGTTTCTTGGCTATACAAAGGATAAGGATGGCAATTTAGTTATCGTACCTGAAGAAGCAGAGATCGTTAAACGCATTTACAGAGAATACCTTGAAGGTTCCAGTATGCTACAGATAGCAAGAGGTCTGGAAGCTGACGGAATTCTGACAGGTGCAGGTAATCACAGATGGCATACCAGCACCATCAATAAGATTTTGAGGAATGAAAAATATATCGGTGATGCGCTGTTGCAGAAAACCTATACAGTAGATTTTTTATCGAAGAAAAGGGTGGCCAATAACGGCATAGTTCCTCAATACTATGTAGAAAACAGCCATGAGCCCATAATCCCGCGTGAAATTTATATGCAGGTTCAGGAAGAGCTTGTCCGCAGAAGATGTGTGCATATAAGTAAGAACGGAAAGAAGAGAAACTACAGCAATAATCATCCCTTATCCCAAATGGTGTTCTGAGGCAAGTGTCATGAAGTATTCCGCAGGGTTCATTGGAATAACCGAGGGAAAAAATCCATCGTTTGGAGATGCGTCAGCAGATTGGAAAACACCGGTTTGTTTTGTACCGCTTCCACTATACTTGAAGATACTCTCAAAGAGAAGATTGTAGAAGCTATCAATATAGCCGTCAGCGGGAAAAACTCTTTCCTGGCCATACTGAAAAAGAATATTGAAACCGTATTAAACGAGGATTTGGACGAGAGTACGGCAGATATTGATAAAAGGCTGGAAGAGCTTCAAGCCGAGTTGATCCAATTGGCAAATTCAAAGGAAGCATATGATAATATTGTCAATGAGATTTACCGCTTACGGGACTTAAGGCAAGAAACCCTTTCAAGAAACGCTCTCCGTCAAGATAAGCGGGATCGGATCGCTGAGATGACGGACTTCCTTAATATGCAAACCGGTGGTATTACGGAATTTGATGATAAACTGGTTAGAAAACTAATTGAAAAGGCAACTGTATATAATGACAGGCTAGTGGTAGAGTTTAAGTCAGGGTTAGAAATAGAAGTAAACCTATAAGCTCGTATTAAGATAGCCGCCAGTAGGGGAAGAGTACTTATACTATTATAAATAACTACAGGAGACATAATTGGATTACCGATTGCGGGAGCAGAAGCAAAATGCGCTGGTTAAAAATGCAGAGCGTGAAGGAAGAAGCAGCGAATAGCTGAAATGACAGACTTCTTGAATGAACAGTCCTATGAGCTGGAGGAATATGATGAGCAACTGGTAAGGCGGCTTATTGAAAAAGTTACGGTATTTGATAATAAGCTGACCGTTGAGTTTAAGTTTGGAGTAGAGATTGATGTATTAATTTAAAATGAACTTGACCGCCGATTGAGGAGAAATACTTCTTGATGGGCGGTTCTTTTCTATTTATACTTAGGGATAATCTAATAAGTGAACTCGTTTCAGCAAGCTGAAACATCGGGGAATCAGATGGAGAGTCTACTCCACCTGATTAAAACCCACCTACGCTGCGCTTAGAGGTGGCGGTCTTGACCGTAAAGCTAAAAGATAAACACACTTGAACAATTACTCATATGTTTTTATTGACAAACGGAGAATTGAGGTTTATAATACATATGAAAGATTATTCAAGTGTTCAATTGAATGATAAGGAGGTGATATAAATATGGCAAAAAAAATTCAACCAATTGAAAGATGCGACTCTGATGTAATACATGAGGAAATTGTAAATAAAGTGCGAGAAAAAATGCCTCAAGAAGAAACTCTATATGATCTAGCAGAACTATTTAAAGTTTTTGGAGATTCAACAAGAATTAAGATACTCTGGGCATTAGATGAATCAGAGATGTGCGTTTGCGATATTGCATTCTTATTAAATATGACCCAATCAGCAATTTCACATCAGCTAAGAGTCTTAAAGCAGGCTGGACTAGTAAAGAGCAGAAGAGAAGGAAAGATTGTATTCTACTCTCTTGAAGATGAACATGTAAAGCAAATATTTGACCAGGGATTAATTCATATTTCAGAAGAAAGTAAGTAAAGGAGGGTCAGTAATGTTAAAGAAGGAAGTAATTTTAGAAGGTTTAGATTGCGCAAATTGTGCAGCTAAAATTGAAGATGAGGTTAATAAATTAAATGGAGTCAAAGCCTATATGAACTTCATGAACAAGACATTGACTTTAGAAATTGAATCAGAGCAAGAGTATAAGAATATATTACAGCAAGTTAAAACCATAGTGCACAAGCACGAACCGGATGTGGTAGTGAAAGAAAAATCCGTTAACAAGAGCAATAAAAAAGCATTAATACTTGAAGGACTTGGCTGCGCGGTTTGTGCTGCAAAGATTGAAGCTCAAACACAAAGCCTTGAAGGAGTAAATAGTGCGACCGTTGATTTTGTATCTAAGAAGCTGACAATTGAAGCGGTCGATAAAAAGGAATTTGGTAAAATTCTTGGAGAAG
>NZ_JAGGLT010000001.1:77500-205581 GCF_017874545.1 Thermoanaerobacterium butyriciformans
TTAAGCTTTGATTTTCTATCTTTGTCCCTTATTTTAATTATAGTGCATGGCTGAGTATTGCCTCCACTGGCGGCATTTAAACCAACTTCTAATATGTCATTTAAAACATCATCGTCGATGGGGATATCAGAAAAATTTCTGCAGCTTCTCCTATTCTTCAATAAGTCAATTGCATCCATCTGCCAATCCTCCTATTATCCTTTAAAACAAATTGTTGCGTAGCACTATACTATTTATAGTACTATATTAACGCTAAAGTCAAGTATTTTCTTTAATAAGTTTTTATAAACTAATGATTGATGAGAAAGATAACTATTTAAAGACTGACTTATTACATGAATTTCATGATTTGAGAAGATATTATAAATTGACAAAGGCTATAATGAAAAGTATAATTCTTTTACAAGGTAAAAACACAGATTTGAGTAGCAGTTTGTATGCAATATGTTGGAAATTATAAGAAGTATGTAATTTGTTATCACAGCGGTCTTTATAAAAAGGAAGGTTAATGTATGATAATAAGTGCAAGCAGAAGGACGGATATACCTGCGTTTTACAGTGATTGGTTCTACAATAGAGTTAAAGAAGGATATGTTTTAGTTAGAAACCCATTTAATTTCCATCAAGTAAGCAAGGTGCCTTTGACACTTGACGTGGTAGATTGCTTTGTGTTTTGGAGTAAAAATCCGGCGAATATGATTGATAATCTTCAAATTATTGATAGATATCCATATTATTTTCAGTTTACGTTGAATCCTTATGATGATAAAGTTGAGAAAAATGTCCCGAAGAAATCGGAAATAATAGATACATTTAGGAGATTATCAGATAAAATAGGACCCAATAGGGTTATCTGGAGATACGATCCTATCATTATAACTGAAGCTATTAGCGAGGAATATCACTATAAATATTTTGAAGTATTGGCATCGAAGCTTCAAGATTATACATCAAAGTGTATCATAAGCTTTGTGGATTTTTACCCTAAAGCAAAGAAAGGCCTTGGGACGATAGGCGCTTTTGACATTAGCGATGAAGATAAAATAAGGATAGCCAAAAGGATTGGAGAAATTGCAGAAGCGTATTCTCTCAAAATTGAAACATGCGCAGAAGAAATAGATTTGTCTCAATTTGGAATAGAGCATGGAAAATGCATCGATCCTAATCTGATTAAGGAAATTTCTGGACGTAATATTAAGGATGAAAAAGACAAAAATCAAAGAAAAGCATGTGGTTGTGCCTCTAGTGTGGATATAGGAGCTTATAATACGTGTATGCATAGGTGTATCTATTGCTATGCAAATTACAGTAGTAGTGTTGTCAATGGCAATATGACTTTATATGATGTCAATTCTCCATTATTGTTCAGCAGTATAACAGATGAGGATGTAATAGCGGAAAAAAACAGTTAGTTATTTTACATCAAGCTTGTTTACATGAAATGAGTTATCTTGAAAGTTAAAAGTAGAACCCCATTTTAGATTGCGGACTTTTTTGTATATATCTCGATTACTTTTTGTAACTGTGACTTGCTTAATACCCTCCTTAGTACATAATTCAATTATAACATGTCCTTTTCTTATCTGTGGATGTCTTATGATTCTGCTTTTTATTGCTTTACAAGGCTTTTTTGACACACAAATGTACGAAAATTTTTCATCCTCGTATGGAAGTTGGCCGTTTTTGACTTTTCTGTGTAAGCTTGTCCGCTGTACACGGGATGAAAAGTGACACCAGTCATCAAAATCTATTGGACATTCATCGGCATGTGGACACGGTGCTATTACATTGGCACCAAGCGATATCAGAGCTTCCCGGGCTCTTTTTATCCTAGAAAAGCCGATTTTAGTTCCTGGCTCTATAATGATCAGTATATTATTAGCAATTTCCCACAGCTTTTTTATTATTTTACTCTGTACATCTTCATTTAGCTCACCAATGGAATACGATGCAATGACGATATCGTGTCTGTGAGCGTCAAATGATCTATTTAAATCTATTTTTAGCCACTTTGCGTTTTTGATAGAATCATAATTTGAATTAGATGATAACTTTTTGCCGATATTTATCATGTTTTCGTCTTTTTCCAGAAGCGTTATTTGATCAATATCCTGCCATATAGCAGTTGCCGCCCACATGGCTGTCCCAGGGCCTGCCCCTACATCTAAAAGAGATTTTGGGCGAAAATCATTATATACTTCTTTTATATGATTTAAAACAGTGTATATTGCACCATACGTGGCAGGCATCCTGTATACGACATAAGCGATTGTTTCATCATATCCGCTTAAAAATTTATCAGAATAGTTTTTATCACGGTATCGCTTAGAAATATCCGAAACTAAAGCTGTTAATTTATTTATAGGTATAGCTTCTGTTTCGTTTTCTATGGCAGTGATAAGTTCTAATGGTAGTTCCATTTACATAAACAATCCTTTCTATTAGTGTTCAATTTATATTATACCATCAAACATAATTTTATGTTATAATTCAACTCAAGAACCGTTCTTGGTTGGATGGACTTTATGAAAGGCTGGATGTAATGATTAAAGAGAAGATAAAAGTTTCAGTTAGAGACTTGGTAGAGTTTATATTGCGCAGTGGTGATTTAAACAGTGAGTTTGTCGGAAACGGCAATAGAAGAGCGTTAGAAGGGGCAAGGATTCATAGAAAGATACAGAAATCGAAAAATGAAAATTATACGAAAGAAGTCTCATTAAAGTACGAAGCAGAGTACGATGATTTTATCCTTGCTGTTGAAGGCCGTGCGGATGGCATCATTATTGAAAACGGCAATGTTACGATAGATGAGATAAAGACTACAAATGCTCAACTAAATGACATTGATGATAATTACAATCCGCTACATTTGGCACAGGCAAAATGCTATGCTTATATATACTCTATTCAGAACGATTTGGTTGCGATAAATATTCAACTAACGTATTATCAGATTGATAATGATGAGATTAAATATTTGAGATACACGTATTCTATAGATGAGCTAAAAGCATTTTTTGAAGATCTTTTAAAAAAGTTTTACAACTGGGCAATGATATCATACAGTTGGATAAATGAAAGAAACAGCTCCATAGAGAAGATAGATTTTCCTTATAAAAATTACAGGAAAGGTCAGAGAAAGCTAGCCGTAACTGTCTACAGGACGATTGAAAGAGAGAAAAAACTCTTTGTACAAGCGCCTACCGGAATAGGTAAAACAATATCTACAATTTTTCCATCGATAAAGGCTATGAGGGAAGGGATGACGTCAAAGATATTTTACCTGACGGCTAAAACAATTGCTGGTACTGTTGCAGATGAGACGTTTAAGATGCTAAGGGATAAGGGGCTAAGAATTAAGACGCTTGTTATTACTGCAAAAGAGAAGATATGTTTAAATGAAAGGACTGAATGCACCCCTGAGTCATGCCCATACGCAAAAGGCCATTATGATAGGATAAACGATGCTATAATGGATATGATTTTAAATGAAGATGATTTTAGCAGGGCAAAAATTGAGGAGTATGCAAAAAAACATACGGTATGTCCATTTGAGTTTTCACTAGACTTATCTTTATGGTCTGATGTTGTAATCTGCGATTACAATTATGTTTTTGACCCAAATGTCGGGCTAAAAAGATTTTTTCAAGACAAGAGCGATTTTACTCTACTTGTGGATGAAGCCCACAACCTTGTAGACAGGTCAAGGGAGATGTTTTCTGCAGAGCTTTTTAAAAAAGAGTTTTTATCATTAAAAAAGTCGATGCAAGGGAAAAGCAGTAAAATAGAGAAGGTATTATCGAAGATTAATTCTATTTTTCTTCAAATGAAAAAACAGTGCGGTGAAAATAATTTTTTTGTGGCGAAAGAAAAACAAGTTGCTTTGGATGGCTATTTAAGGCAGTTTATAGGTGAAGCTGAATTGTACCTTGTAAATAATAAAAAATCATCCAAATGCGATGAGCTTATAGATTTGTATTTTAAATCATTATCTTATTTGAAAATTTCTGATATGTATGATTCGTCATATATGACGTACGTAGAAAAAGATGGTGATGATGTAAAAATTAAGCTATTCTGCTTGGATCCATCTAAATTATTAAGTCAAACGCTTCAGAAAGTCAGAGGGACAATATTTTTTTCTGCCACACTTCTTCCGATTACATACTATAAGTCGCTTTTAGGAGGGAGCGATGAAGATTACGCAATTTGCTTAGATTCACCTTTTGATACTAAAAACAGAATGATTCTTATAGCAGATGATGTATCTACAAAGTACAAAGATAGAGAAAATACGCGAGAAAAAGTAGCGGAGTATATTGATGCAGTTGTGTGGAAAAAGCCAGGGAATTATATTGTGTATTTTCCATCATATGAGTATATGAACATGATATATGAGATTTATAAAGATCGAGGAACGAACATGATAATCAAGCAGGAGAGCAGTATGAGTGAGGATGACAAAGAGAGTTTTTTAAAGATGTTTGAAGATGAGAAAAAGGGAATCATAGCCTTTTGCGTGCTAGGAGGTATCTTTTCGGAAGGCATTGATTTGAAGAATGATAGATTAATCGGCGTTATAATTGTAGGTGTCGGTCTTCCTCAAATATGTCTTGAAAGAGATATAATAAAAGACTACTTCGAAGAAAAGTATGGGCTTGGATATGAGTTTGCTTACCTTTATCCTGGCTTTAATAAAGTGATGCAATCAGCAGGTCGTGTTATTAGAACTGAGACTGATAGAGGTGTTATTTTGCTTGTAGATGAAAGATTTTTGCATAAGAACTACATAAAATTATTTCCTAAGGAATGGTTTCCGTATATTAAAGTCAATAAAAATAATATAGAAGCATATCTTGACGGCTTTTGGAGGAATTTATAATGGTGGAAGTGTACGCTACAAAAATCACGAGAAATATAGGCGAAGATGAATATAGTAAATTATTAGAGGTAGTGTCAGAAGAAAAGAGATGGAGAGTTAAAAAGATTAAGAAATTTGATGATGCACTGAGGACTCTTTTGGCAGAGGCAATGCTTCGAGTGACATTAGTAAAAGAATTTGGACTAAAAAACAGCGATATCGTATTTTATAAGAATGAGTTTGGGAAACCTTTTTTAAAAGGCAAAAATATATTTTTTAGTATATCCCATTCAGGAGAGTGGGCATCTATAGCTGTAGATTGTGATAATTTAGGCGTTGACATAGAGAAGGTAAGAGATATCAATTTAAATGTGGCAAAGCGTTTCTTTTCGATGGAAGAGTGTAATGATATGATGAAAAAGGATGATAAAATAGACTACTTTTTTACTCTTTGGACACTAAAAGAAAGCTATGTCAAGGCACTAGGCAAGGGACTTTATGTTCCATTAAAATCATTTACTGTAAAATTAGAAAAAGAAATTAAGCTTTATGGAGAAAATAAAAATAAGTTTTATTTTAAGCAGTTTAATATAGATGCTGGATATAAATTGGCAGTCTGTGCTCAGAATAATATGTTTCAAAATAATGTTAATGTCATAAAACAAGATGATTTATTAAATAATATTTTTAATTTTTTATGAAATATGGTATAATTTAGAAAAATGGGTGGAGGTGATATTATGCAAAAGTCTGTTGAACTGACATATGGATCTAGGACATTGAGGGGTATGATGCATGTGCCAGACGGTACACATGGCAAAGCTCCTATGGTGGTTATGTTTCATGGGTTTACAGGCAATAAAGTTGAGTCACACTTTATTTTTGTAAAGTTGTCAAGAGAGTTGGAGAAGGTAGGCATAGGCAGTTTCCGCTTTGACTTCTACGGCTCAGGTGAAAGCGATGGAGACTTTATTGACATGACATTTAGCGGTGAAGTAGAAGATGCAAGACATATAGTAGAATTTGTAAAGAACGATCCTCTGACAGATGTCAATAATATCGGAATACTGGGTTTCAGCATGGGTGGTGCCATTGCTGCCATTATAGCAAAGGAATACAAAGACATCGTAAAATCATTGGTACTCTGGGCTCCTGCTTTTAATATGAGAGATGCAATAATGCTTCAATCTCAGAGTGAAGCAGGAAATTTGCTTAATGAACATGGCTTTGTTGATATTGGTGGGTTCGCACTTGGGAAAGGATTTGTGCTTGACATAGCTGATATTGATATATTTGAGTCAGCGAAAGGGTATGACAAAGACGTGCTAATAGTTCACGGCACAAAAGATGAAGCTGTTCCGTATACTGTGTCTGAGGAGATTTTAAAGACAGTTTACAAAGAAAATGGACGTAGAATATCGATAGATGGATCAGATCATACATTTAGCAGGCTTGACTGGCAAAGGAAGGCTATCGATGAATCTGCTGCTTTTTTGAAAGAAAAGCTTAAATGAAATAGAGGGCCCAATAGTGAGCCCTTTTTAGATTTACTTTTCTGTCACAAGCTTTACTATATTCAATATAACTTCAACAGCTTTTTCCATCGCAAAAATAGGTATGTATTCATATTTGCCGTGAAAATTATGGCCTCCTGTAAATATATTAGGCGTTGGAAGCCCCATGTACGATAACCTTGCTCCATCAGTGCCGCCGCGGATAGGAGACACATCTGGTTTTACGCCTGCTTTCTCTATAGCTTTTAGTGCAATTTCAACTATACTCATGTCTTTTTCAATGATTTCTCTCATATTGTAATATTGGTCTTTTAAATCTATTTCTACTGTGCCTTCGCCGTATTTTTCATTTAATTTGTTTATCAAATTTAACAAGTAATTTTTGCGATTTTCAAAGTTTTCTTTGTCAAAATCCCTTATTATGTAGTACAAGTGTGTTTCTTCTACATTACCATTAAAATTATTTATGTGATAAAATCCCTCATATCCCTCTGTATTTTCCGGTGTTTCTTCCAGCGGCAGCATTGAAGCAAGCTCTACTCCTATTAAAACAGAGTTTTTCATTTTGCCTTTTGCTGTTCCCGGATGTACATTTCGGCCGTGTATTATTATTTTTGCAGATGCTGCATTGAAGTTTTCATATTCCAATTCACCCAATTTTCCACCATCGATTGTATAAGCAAAATCAGCCCCGAATTTTTTTACGTCAAATTTGTCTGCACCGCGTCCGATTTCTTCGTCTGGCGTTATACATACTTTTATAGTCCCGTGTTTTATTTCAGGATGCGATATGAGGTATTCACAGGCGGTTACTATTTCAGCAATTCCAGCCTTATCATCGGCACCAAGCAGTGTTGTACCATCTGTCGTGATCAGTGTTTTTCCTATGTAGTCTTTTAATTCTGGAAAATCACTTGGTGACAAAACGATATTCTTATCCTTGTTTAATATTATGTCTTTGCCATCGTAGTTTTCGATTATCTGCGGATTTACATTTTTTCCAGACATATCAGGGCTTGTGTCCATGTGTGATATAAAGCCTACTACTGGTATTTTCCTATCAATATTAGATGGTACAGTTCCCATTACATATCCATTTTCATCGACGGATACGTCTGTAAGCCCGATAGCTTTTAATTCAGCAGCCAAGTCTTTGGCAAAAACCATTTGCCCATCTGTACTAGGGCATTTTGAAGAGTTTTCATCTGATGTTGTTTCATACTTTACGTATTTTAAAAATCGATGAGCGACGTTTTGCAATATACCCCTTCTTTCTTAAAATTTTCTAAAATTATTTTATCACTTATAAGAAAAATTTAAAAGAAATAAAGCCTGGGTTACCGTTACCAGGCTTTAGTAAAATTCTACTAATAAATGGTCGTCAATTTCTACAGGAATTTCACTTCTTCTTGGCATTTTAATTAATTTGCCTTCCATTTTATCCACATTGACATTGATATATGGTGGAATATCATTTGTGCCGATGCTTTGTTTTATAAGGGGCATATTTTTACTTTTTTCTTTAACGGAGACGACATCTCCGACATTTACCTCATAAGATGGGATATTTACTTTTTTGCCATTTACTAAAATATGGCCATGCGAAACGAGCTGACGTGCAGAGTATATTGTAGGAGCAAAGCCCATCCTGTATACAATATTGTCAAGGCGCCTTTCAAGAAGTGAAAGAAGTTTTTCGCTTGTCGGTTCCTTGCTTTTTAGTGCTTTTTCAAAATACCTTCTATACTGTCTTTCCTTAACGTTGTAGATTGATTTGAGCTTTTGTTTTTCAAGAAGTCTTCTACCGTATTCAGAAAGCTTTTTGCCTCTAGCTAGCCCATGCTGTCCAGGAGCGTACGGCCGCTTTAACGAAGGACACTTTGGACTACCGCATAGGGGATGTCCTACAATTCTGCACATTCTATGCTTTGGTACTATTGTTCTTGCCAACTGCTCACCTCCATTTTATAATGATAATCATTATCAATTAATCACATTCAATTATATAGTCTGAAATAAAATTTATCAAGTATTTTTCTTAAGTATATTTTTATCAAAGAACAAAAAAATATACAAAAACCCGGCATTAAGCCGAGTTTTTTAAAATTTTTCCCAGTGCAGTACGTCGTTTAAAGATTTTTTATTTCTTGGAGACGGATTTTGCGTACTGTAGCCTAAAGCAATAATTGAGATCATTCTAAGGTTTGATGGAACATTTAAATATTCATTTATGTCTTTTTCATATGTCCGATCATACCCTGCTACCCAGCATGAAGAGATGCCATATGCTTTTGCTGCAAGTATGATATTTTCAGTTGCTGCTGCACCATCTTCTAGATGGTGGATGTTTTCTTTTTCACAGTATACAACTACACATGCTGCAGCATCTTTAATAAATTTGCCGTATGTAGCCTTTTCAGAAATATACTTAAGAGCTTCCTTGTCAGTTACAACGACGAAATGCCAAGGTTGAACATTGTTTGCAGATGGAGCAAGTCTTCCGCAGTCAATAATATCTTCCAGTATGTTTTTTGGAATTGGTTTATCTTCAAAAGATCTTACAGCTCTTCTTTGCTTTAATACTTCTAATGCATCCATATAAAACACCTCCATTTAATATTATAACCACTAAAAAAACAATTTCAAAATTTGGTTAAATATTTATTGACGGTAAAATATGAATATGTAAAAATATTGTTATAATGAGAGGGGGAGTGTGTTATGGAATGTATTGACGGCATCAGCATATTATCTCTACAAGAAAAAGCAGAATCACAGTTCTTCAGGTGGAGGCACTAATTAATTGAATTTAACTAAACTTATAGGAGATGATATTATGTCGAGATTAAAATATATTATGGAACTTAAAGATTATTACGGCATTGACTTAAAAAGAATAAACCATGCATTAAAAGTGCTTAGCTTTGCTGACAGAATAGTGGATGGCGAAAATATTACTGATGAAAAAATCAAGAAGATCGTGTATATTACCGCAATTTTGCATGATATCGGCATCAAAAAAGCTGAAGAAAAATATGGTAGCTCATCCGGAAGATATCAGGAAATAGAGGGACCGGCCATTGCAAGAGAGATTATGCGGAAAAACAATGAGGACGAGGGTATAATAGAAAGAGTATGTTATATTATAGGTGGTCATCATACGGCATCTAAAAATGATGGACTTGATTTTCAGATAATATGGGAATCTGATCTTCTGGTAAATATAGAAGAGGATGAATTGTATAAAGATAGAGAAAAGGTCAGCAATATTGTAGAAAAGAATTTTAAGACAAAGACAGGCAAAAACATTGCAGGTGACTTGTTTCTAAGTTAAAGCTTGATAATATAATTTATATAGTATAAAATATGAGATGTAAAATAAGATTGGAGGTTTACATATGACAAATGTATTAAACTTTGACTATTCCAATGCGTTGAATTTTGTAAATGAGCATGAAATATCATATCTAGAGAAACAGGCGCAATTATCACTTGATATGGTGCTAAATAAGACTGCGCAGGGAAGCGATTTCCTTGGTTGGGTTGATTTGCCGAGGGATTACGACAAGGAAGAATTTGCTCGAATCAAAAAAGCTGCAGAGAAAATAAGATCTGATTCAGATGCACTTGTCGTAATCGGAATTGGTGGTTCGTACTTAGGCGCAAGGGCAGCTATTGAGATGCTTACACATTCATTTTACAATATTTTGCCACAATCAGTTAGAAAGGCGCCAGAAATATATTTTGCAGGAAACAGCATAAGCTCTACATACCTTCAAGATTTATTAGAAGTTCTAGATGGCAAAGATGTATCTATAAACGTCATATCAAAATCTGGCACTACTACAGAACCTGCTATAGCATTTCGAGTCTTCAGGGATTTTTTAGAAAACAAATATGGAAAAGAAGAAGCTAAATCTAGGATATATGTCACAACAGATAGAAAAAAAGGTGCCCTTAAAAAACTGGCGGATGAAGAAGGCTATGAGACATTTGTGATTCCTGATGATGTAGGTGGCAGATATTCAGTTCTGACGGCAGTAGGACTCCTTCCTATAGCAGCTTCAGGCATTGACATTGATGAAATGATGAAAGGTGCATATGACGCATCATTAGTTTTCAAAAAACCTGATATAAAAGACAATTTAAGCATGCAGTATGCTGTACTTAGAAATGCGCTTTACAGAAAAGGTAAATCTATAGAGATTTTAGTAAACTATGAGCCGAGGCTTCACTATTTTTCCGAATGGTGGAAACAGCTTTTTGGAGAAAGTGAAGGCAAAGACCACAAAGGAATATATCCTGCATCAGTAGATTTTTCGACGGATCTTCATTCCATGGGACAATTTATACAAGACGGAAGCAGGATAATGTTTGAGACGGTTATAAATGTAGAAAAACCGCTAAAGGAAATAACGATAAACGAAGACAAGGACAATGTAGATGGACTTAATTTCCTGGCTGGAAAAACGATAGATTTTGTCAATAAGAAAGCTTTTCAAGGCACGGTACTTGCTCACAATGATGGCGGCGTGCCAAATCTAATAGTGAATGTTCCAGAGATATCTGCATACAACTTTGGATATCTGGTTTACTTCTTTGAGATGGCTTGCGGCATAAGCGGATACTTAAATGGAGTAAATCCGTTTGACCAACCTGGAGTAGAAGCATATAAGAAAAATATGTTTGCGCTTTTAGGCAAACCTGGTTATGAGAAAGAAAAAGAAGAATTGGAAAAAAGGCTTAAAATGTGACAAAAAGGATATGTCTATAAGGCATATCCTTTAAATTTTATGTTTTTCTGATGAAAAATTTTTTGTATAATATTAAATAGTTATTGTTAAGATTTTAGGATGGTGATCAAATGGAAGTTGGCATATCGACTGCTTGCTTTCACCCGGATTATCTTACAGAAGAAACTATTCCGATCATTGGAAATATGGGTATTAAAAAAGTTGAAGTTTTTTTAGAATCTTACAGTGAGTATGATGAAGATTTTTGCAAAGAGATGAAAGATAACCTTGATAAATATGAAATCGAGGTTAATTCTATACATGCCATAGGGACACAGTTTGAACCGCAGCTTTTCTCAGCAACATCGAGGCAAAGGAAGGATGCATCAAAGATGCTTCTAAAAGTGTTAAAGGCTGCCAAGATACTCGGTTCAAAGATCTATGTTTTTCATGGACCAGCACTTAAAAAAGATACACTTCCTAATATAGATTTTGAGAAAATCGCAAAATATACAGATTATATTGCTGACACTTCCGGAGAATATGGAGTTAAATTTTCTTGGGAAAATGTTTATTGGTGCTGGTTTTCGTATCCTGAATTTGCAACATCCATAAAGCAAGTCACAAACAGCAAAAATATATATTTTACATTAGACATAAAACAGGCAATGAAAAGCAAAAAGGATCCCTTTGATTTTCTTAAAACTATGGGAAAGCAGCTTACAAATGTCCATTTGTGTGATTACGATTTAAGTGGCGAACTGCATCTGCCTGGTAAAGGAAATTTTGATTTTAGGAGACTGTATAAAGAGTTAAAGAATATCGATTACAGAGGATCGCTTATAATGGAGGTGTACAGAAACAATTATAAAGATCGGAAAGAGGTGGTTGAAAGCATTGAGTATCTCAAAAGTATCTTTGAAAAATATAAATAATACCAGAGGCAAAAATCTTAATGAAGCAATTTAATTATTTTAAAAAGAGGTGTAAACATTGAAAACAAGGGAATATACATTTTTCGGTGGAATACATCCGAGATCTTATAAAGAATTATCTAATAAATATCCCATCGAAGAATATTTGCCTAAGTCACAAGTTATCATACCTTTGCAACAGCATATAGGTGCTCCATGCACACCATTGGTTAAAGTAAATGACTACGTTAAAGTCGGGCAAAAAATCGGTGAAGCGAATGGATTTGTTTCTGCTCCAGTACATTCTAGTGTATCGGGAAAGGTAGTTGCCATAGAAGATAGACCATCATCAAGCGGTAAGCTGGTAAAATCTATTGTTATTGAGTCAGATGGCGAATTTAATTATGATGACAATATTAAGCCAAATGAAGATATAAATAATTTAAAACCAGAAGAAATAAGATATATTGTAAGGGAAGCAGGTATAGTTGGTATGGGTGGTGCCACATTTCCAACTATGGTAAAACTAAATCCACCTTCAGATAAAAAAATAGACATTGTAATTTTAAATGGTGCTGAGTGTGAACCTTATTTGACAGCCGATCACCGTCTTATGCTGGAGAAACCTGTTGATATTGTACATGGGCTTTTAGCAATAATGAAAGCATTAGGGGCATCAAAAGGATATGTTGGGATAGAAGATAACAAACAAGATGCCATAAAGGAAATAAGAAAGGCCTGCAAAGAATATGAAGGTGTGGAGGTCGCCGTATTAAAGACAAAATACCCGCAAGGTTCAGAAAAACACATTATAAAAGCAATAACGGGAAGAGAAGTTCCTTCAGGTAAAATACCAGCAGAAATAGGTGTTGTTGTTGACAATGTAGGAACAGCTTTTGCTATTGCAGAGGCTATAAAATATGGCAAACCACTTATAGAACGTGTTGTCACTGTGACTGGCGAAGGAATCATGACACCAAAAAATCTTCGTGTCAAGATTGGCACACCATTTAGGGAGCTAATAGAATATTGTGGTGGATTCAAAGGAACACCAGGGAAAGTTATATCTGGCGGACCAATGATGGGGATTGCACAGTATTCTATTGATGTACCAGTCATTAAAGGCACGTCAGGAATCCTAGTATTACCGGAAGATATGATAGCTTTAAAAAATCCCAAACCGTGTATTAAATGTGCAAGGTGTGTAGATGCATGTCCAATGAACTTATTACCACTTTTTATAAGTGCATACTCGTTGAAAAATGATTTTGACAAATGTAAAGAATATCATGCAGTTGACTGTATAGAATGTGGAAGTTGCTCTTATGTATGTCCATCTAAAAGGCCGCTGGTTGAATCCATCAGATTGGCAAAGGGTGAGATTCTAAGAAAGGGAAGGAAGTGATTGTGGTTGGAAAGATATAAGAATAAGCTAAACTTTATAGAATTTTGCAGGGGGTTATAGAATGGAAAACAAATTATATGTCACATCATCACCTCATTTTAGGTCAGAAGATAGTGTTGAAAGAATAATGCTTGATGTTGTAATAGCTCTAATGCCAGCACTTATAGCAGGCATCATAATTTTTGGCATTCGTGCGTTATTTATAACGGTATTATGTGTTGCTTTTTCGGTTGCGACAGAAGCGGTAATACAAATTTTGACACATAAAGATGTAACAATAAATGATTTTAGTGCTGTTGTTACAGGGATACTATTGGCATTTAATCTTCCTGTATCAGTACCTTGGTGGATTGCAGCAATAGGATCTATATTTGCTATAGCAATAGTTAAGCAAGTGTTTGGCGGATTGGGGCATAATTTCATGAATCCAGCGCTAGCTGCAAGAGCGTTTTTACTTGCATCATGGCCAGTACCTATGAGCCACTTTACTGTGGATGGAATAGCCAGTGCTACACCACTTGCCATAATCAAAGGCACTGAAGCATCAGGTAATCTGCCGTCTCTTTTCAATATGTTTATAGGTTTAAAAGGTGGTGTAATTGGAGAGGTATCAATTTTTGCTTTATTGATTGGTGCAGTATATCTGCTTATAAGGAGGGTAATAACACTTAGAATACCTTTAAGCTATATTCTGACAGTTGCAGTTTTAACATGGGTGCTTGGTAAGAATGGCTTATTTACTGGCGATCCGTTATACCATATAATGGCAGGTGGACTTATTCTTGGTGCATTTTTTATGGCGACAGATTATACTACATCACCGGTTACGCCTAAAGGTCAGATAATTTTTGGAATTGGATGCGGCATTTTTACTTCAATCATAAGGCTTTATGGTGGATATCCTGAAGGTGTATCTTATTCAATTCTTCTAATGAATATAGCTACACCTATCATAGACAAATATACAGCGCCGAAAGTATTCGGGGAGGTAAAAACTAGTGAACAGTAAAAATGATATTTTAAAGACAGGTATTATTCTTTTGGTTGTTACAGGCATAGCTGCGATAGTGTTAGGCTTTTTTAATTTCATTACTGAAAGACCTATTGCAAAGCAGCTTGAAAACACATATATGGAAGCAATGAAAGCTGTACTTCCTGCAGAACAATATACAAAACTTGATTTAAGTAAGTACAAATTTAATTTTGATACATCAGGCGACTCAAAATTAACACCAGATCCGAAACTTATTGAAGAAATAAACGAGGGGAAATCCAGTGGCAATGTTGTTGGATATGTAATAAAAGTTGCACCACAAGGATTTGGCGGGCCTATTGAAGAAATGATAGGAATAGATAAAGATGGCAAAATAACAGGAATAAAGATAGTAAATCAATCGGAGACACCTGGACTTGGTGCAAAATCGGAAGATGCAAATTGGAACAAACAGTATAAAGACAAAAAGGCAGATAAAGATTTGACAGTTGTAAAGACAACTCCAACTCAGGACAATCAGATTCAAGCGATAACTGGTGCTACAATAACATCAAGAGCTGTTACAAAAGGTGTAAATACAGCCATAGAAGCATACAAAGTTATTGTTGGGTCAAATAAGTGAGGTGTTTTATATGAGTATATTTAAAACATTTAAAAACGGTATATGGAAAGAAAATCCTATATTCATCCAAGTTATTGGCATGTGTCCTACGCTTGCAGTGACAACTGCAGCCATAAATGGCATAGCTATGGGAATAGCAGCTACATTTGTCCTTTTCTTTTCAAATATATTAATATCTTTATTGAGGAAAGTTACACCAGATAAGATTAGGATCCCAATTTTTATCGTAGTAATAGCCACTTTTACAACTATAATAGGAATGCTAATTAAAGCATTTTCTCCAGATCTTGACAAAGCCCTTGGAATATATATACCACTTATCGTTGTGAACTGCATGATAATGGCAAGAGCTGAAGCATTTGCATATAAGAATACTGTTTTGCAGTCTGCGGCAGATGGACTTGGTATGGGTTTGGGATTTACATTGGCACTGTTTATACTGGGGTCCATAAGAGAAATAATAGGTAATGGCTCGGTATTTGGAATATCGCTGTTTGGACCAAATTATCAACCTGCATTGATATTTATAATGCCACCAGGAGCATTTATAACATTAGGCCTTCTTCTTGGATTCTTTAGATTACTGGAAAGTGTTCAAAAAAATAGGAAGGAGAAATCAATAAAAAAGAAGGTATTGTTGGGAGGTGCATCACATGCTGACAAAGCTTATACTTATACTGATTAGTTCTATACTTGTAAATAATTTTGTATTAGTGAGATTCTTAGGTGAATGTCCTTTTCTGGGTGTTTCAAAGAAAATCGAGACAGCACTAGGGATGGGCATAGCCGTTACATTTGTAATGACAATAGCATCTGCTTTTGCATATATAGTGTATAATATGATACTTGTGCCATTAGGTTTGTCTTACCTTGAGACAATAGCATTTATACTTGTAATAGCTTCACTAGTACAATTTGTAGAAATGGTAATAAAAAAATCAAGTCCAGCTTTGCATCAGGCGTTAGGCATATATTTACCGCTTATAACGACAAACTGTGCAGTTTTAGGTGTTGCACTCTTAAATGTTCAAGAAAATTATAACTTCATTGAGGCAGTTGTGAACGGATTTGGTTCTGCTGTAGGATTTACGCTTGCGATTGTTTTATATGCTGGGATAAGGGAAAGGTTAGAACTTGCACCAATTTCAAAAGTGCTGGAAGGATTTCCGATAGCCCTTATTGGTGCAGGCCTAATGTCAATAGCTTTTCTCGGTTTTCAAGGTTTAATATAAAGGAGTGCTTTGGATGAGTGGAATATTGCCATATTTGATATTTCCATTAGCAAGTCTTGGAGGAATGGGCTTAGTATTTGGAATAGTTTTAGCATATGCATCTAAAAAATTTGAAGTTCAGGTTGATCAAAAGGAAGTAGAAGTTAGAAATGCTCTTCCCGGAGCTAATTGTGGTGCATGTGGATATCCAGGCTGTGATGGATTCGCACATGCAGCATTAATGGGTGATGCACCAATAGACGGATGTAAAGTAGGAGGACCATCTGTTGCCAAAAAAGTTGGGGCTATCATTGGTGTCAGAACAGATGTCAGCAGCAAAAAGATGGTGGCATTTGTTAAATGCAATGGTACGAGGAAAAATGCATCAGAAAAATATAAATATTTTGGCATCGATGATTGTAGGTCAGCAGTGCAGTACCAAGAGGGATCAAAAGATTGCCGTTTTGGATGTCTTGGCCTTGGAACTTGTGAAAAATTATGTCCATTTGACGCTATACATGTAAACGGTGATGGAATTGCTATTGTAGATGAGGGTAAATGTACTGGCTGCGGAATTTGCGTAGATGCATGTCCAAAAAATATAATAGAGCTAGTTGATGCGGAAAGTAAGACTAGAGTCATATGTTCTAACATTCATAGAGGCAAAGATGTAAGGCCAGTGTGTACAGTTGGATGTATAGGATGCAAAGCGTGCGAAAGAGCATGTAATTATGATGCTATACATGTTATAAACGATCTGGCGAAAATAGATTATGAAAAATGTACATCATGCATGGCTTGTGTTGAAAAATGTCCTACCGACTCTATATATCCATTTAAGTCTAGTTTAATTGCAAATAAGACAAATGTATAATATTGAATAAGAATTTCTTTAAATGAGGTGTTATGATGGTTGAAAAAGGATGCGTTGCCAATATAAAAGATGGAAAAGCAAAAGTTGAGCTATTAAGAAATGATATGTGCGGGAAATGCCATGCATGTGATATGGGAAGCAATAACAGAATGATGGTTGAAGTTGATGCAATTGATGAATTAAAAGTTGGTGATAATGTTTTATTAGAAATTAAAGAAACTTCAATGTTAAAGGCTACTATGATAATGTATGGCATACCGCTTTTATTTTTCTTTGTAGGTGTGTTTGTTGGTTATGCCATAGCAAATATGTTTGGAATAGATAATTTTTCACAAATGATAGAGGCTATATCGGGACTGTTATTTACAGCTATATCATTTATAGGCATTAAATACTATAGTAAAAAGGTAATAAATAAAGAATACAAACCTGTCATTAAAAAAATATAAAATGCATATGATTCCACTGCAAAACTGATTATTATCTAGTTTTATGCAATTCCAAAATTTACCTAAATTTAAAAATGTTTTATCTAATAATAGATAAAGAAGACTTTTGCAGTGGGATTTCATAATATTTTAATAATTAAAACCCTTTATTTGTGCAACTTAACATTTTCATGATTTGCCAGGCACCATTTGTTTGATTCCGTTAGAATCCAATGCAATGCCGTAACCGTATGCTAAAGTTGAAAAATTTAATTCAGCCTGTTGCAATGGTATTCCTTTAATTGTGACATTTTTTAATTCGCCTATCCCCACACCTCTTTTGGCACATTGAAATAGATAATTTACCCCTTGAGGCATAAATCCAAACATTCTGGCACCTACCGTATCAGTTGCTACAGGATCAGTTCCTGCTATTATCATGTTTGCATTGATAGGCTTTCCTTCAGATGGGCCTGTGCCTATCGTCGCTTCTTGCCCACTTAAAATCGTAAGATCTATAGAGATTTTTTCTGCCATAGCTCTTATGAAGTTGTGTAGATCATCATGTATCCCTAGATTTTTTTTCGGGAATCCATGTATTTCTGCAGGAGGCCAGCTTAAAGCTATGTTTTTTATTCCAAGGGATACAGTTGCTTCCTCGTGTATCTTCATCTGGGTGAATGAAATCAAAACGTCCATCTTTTCATAAAGCTCATTTACTTTTGTAGACTTAACGAGGCAATCGTCCAGCAAAAGCTCTACATAAGGTCCATAATTTAAATCCACGAATTCTACGCCCTCTTCTGATATGACTTTATCAATGCCATTATCTGACATGACTTTTGGCGTAGGATCACCGCCAGAACCAGCAGCGATCACTATTCTTCCGGGATTTTTCGATTTTATATACCTGATTAATGCCCTTAATGTATTTGGACCGACTATTGTACCGCTTTGTGGCGGTTTGCTTTTGACAAAATTAGGTGTGATCACAACTGTGTTGCCTGCATCTATTAAATTTTGAAGTGGAAGTAAATTTAATGCATTGTTTAGATTTTCTACTTCATCAGGCCCCGTTGTGATGGAAACTACAGGTTCGACTATTTTTCTGTATCTCATAAAATCACCTCACATATATCTTTTCACATTTTAAAAAAAATAAAAGTTAATTGCAGCATAAAACACCAAGGAATTTTAATGATTCAACAAATATTTCATTGACATTTAAGCATCTGGATTGTATTATATAATTTAACAAATTAATATAATAAACTCTTATCAAGAGTAGCGGAGGGACTGGCCCTATGAAGCTCGGCAACCGGATATCACGGTGCCAATTCCAGCAGCATATCGCTGAAAGATGGGAGCATATTTATCTCTTCTTTTGGCGAAGAGATTTTTTTATTTTTATCAGGAGGGGTTATATTGTTAAATTCAAAAAATTTATGTCAAAAGCTCACTAACCGTGAATTTGTTGTTACTGTTGAGATGTCAACGCCAAAAGGAGCTGATATTTCAAATTCTATTGAAGAAGCAAGAAAATTATATGGAATAGCAGATGCTTTAAATATAACTGATTGTCCTATGGCAAACATGAGGATGAGTCCGATTGCGCTTGCACATCTTTTGCAAAATCATCTGAATATAGAAACTATATTCCATCTAACTTGCAGGGATAGAAATCTTATAGGTCTTCAGGCAGAGCTTTTAGGGGCATATGCCCTTGGAGTAAGAAATATTCTTGCATTGACAGGAGATGACCCTAAACGTGGAGACGTACCTCAAGCAACTGGTGTATACGATGTGGATTCTATAGGGTTAATTAAGATTGCAAAATCGTTAAACAATGGATTTGACTACAGTGGAAACAGACTGGAGTCATCCACAAGCTTTTGTATAGGTACTACAGCAAATCCAAATGATTTAAGCAAGGAAGCAATAGAAAAATTAAAGATAAAAATAGAAAATGGGGCATCTTTCATACAGACACAACCTGTTTATGATGAGAAAATTTTATATAGGTTCCTTGATGCAATAAACGAGTTTGATATACCGGTTTTAGTAGGTGTTTTGCCACTTAAAAGCTACAAGATGGCCGTAAACTTAAATGAAAAAGTGCCTGGTATTGAAGTGCCTGACTACATCATTGAAAGATTAAAAAACAGCGGAAAAGGCGAAGGAACAAAAATTGCAGTAGAATTTATAAATAAGATAAAAAATGTGATAAATGGTGTTCATATTATGCCACTTGGAAGGACGGATATAGTCGTCGATATTGTCAACGGTGTGAAAAATATGAAGACAGATGTTAAAGAAGTTTTGTAATCACTGTAAGGAGATGTATCAATTGGATATTTTTAAGAATTTAAAGAATAGTGTGATTGTGTTTGATGGAGCGATGGGCACTATGCTTCAAATGAAAGGGCTTAAAACAGGAGAGTGCCCAGAGTACTATAACATTACACACCCAGATATCGTATATGAAATTCATAAATCGTACATTGATGCTGGTGCTGATGTCATCGAAACAAATACATTTGGCGCTAATAGAATAAAATTAAAATCATACAATCTATCAGATAAATTACCTGAAATAGTCAAAAGTGCGGTACATATAGCCAGAAAAGCAGCTGGCGATAAAGCTGTGGCTCTTTCTATAGGGCCTATTGGCGAATTGATGGAGCCTTTTGGCAAGCTTACATTTGACGAGGCTTATAGTGCCTTTGCAGAGGTTGCTGTAGAAGGGGAAAAAGCCGGTGCTGATTTGGTACTTATTGAGACTATGTCAGATATATTAGAAGCGAAGGCGGCTATTCTCGCAGTTAAAGAGAATACAAATTTAAAAGTAATATGCACTATGACGTTTCAAGAAGATGGTAGGACACTGATGGGGACAGACCCTGTAACAGCCATAATAAGTCTTCAAGGATTGGGACTTGATGCTATTGGAGTCAATTGTTCTACAGGGCCTGATATGATGGCAGATATAGTGAAGAAGATGTCGGAAGTTGCGCGAATACCTATTTTGGCGCAGCCCAATGCCGGGATGCCGCATTTAAAGGATGGTAAGACGTTCTACAATGTATCGCCGGAGCAGTTTGCAAGTCAGTCAAAAGAACTTTTAGAGTGTGGCGCATCTATTGTAGGTGGTTGCTGTGGGACTACTCCGGAATTTATTAAGCTTTTGAAAGCTGAGATACACGGTACAGAGAAAGAATCTATCGTAAAAAAATACACAGCAGTTTCATCAAATACAAAAACTGTTTTTATAGGTGGTAACAATCCTATATGTGTAATTGGAGAAAGGATAAATCCCACAGGTAAAAGGAAATTAAGCGATGCTATTAAAGATGGGAATTTTAATATTCTTTTTGATGAAGCAAGCTCACAGGAAAATTTAGGTGCAAATGTACTTGATATAAATATTGGTGTACCAGGGATAGATGAAGAGAAGCTGATGCCTTATGTGGTCTCACAGATTCAAAATATTGTCAATCTGCCACTGCAGATAGACAGTAGCAATGTTAAAGCAATAGAAAAAGCAGTAAGGATAGTAAGAGGAAAGCCAATTATAAATTCTGTAAGCGCAAAAGAAAAAAGCTTAAAAGAAGTATTGCCAATCGTTAAAAAGTATGGTACTAGCGTCATAGGGCTTACAATAAGCGACGAGGGGCTTCCTAAAAATGAGGAGGAAAGGCTTAAAAATGCTGAAAAGATTGTAAAAACAGCCTTTGACTATGGAATACCAAAAGAAGATATCATAATTGATTGTATAGCTCTTACTGTGTCATCGGAGCAGACGGCGGCGATTGAAACCTTAAAAGCAATAAAACTTGTAAAAAGTGAGCTTGGTGTAAACACGATTATAGGACTTAGCAACATATCCTATGGTTTGCCTGAACGTTATCTTATAAATACTGCATTTCTTGCTATGGCAGCATCATACGGCCTTGATGCAGTAATAGTAAATCCAAACGATAAAATTACGATGGATATATTAAATGCATCAATGGTTTTGACATCTAGAGATTTAAGATGTGAAAGATATATACAAACATATAAAAAAGATGACAAAATCGGCAATATACCAAATGTAACAATTGAGGATAAATTAAAAAAAGATGCAAGCCAAATTCTTTATAAAAACATACTGGAAGGCAAAAAGGCAGACATAGATAGATTAGTGCTGGAGATACTTAGTGAAGGAGTAGAGCCATTAAGTATAGTAGATAATACGATAATACCTGCATTGAATGATGTAGGGGATAGGTATGACAAAGGAATATATTTTCTGCCACAGCTTTTAAATTCTGCTGAAGTTGTGGAAAGCGCTTTTAAAGTATTAAAAGAAAAGATGCCTAAAGGGATGGGTTCAAAAGGGAAAATAATACTTGCAACAGTAGAAGGCGACATACACGACATAGGAAAAAATATAGTCAAAGTTCTTCTCGAAAATTATGGGTACGAGGTAATAGATCTTGGGAAAGACGTGAAACCATCTACTATAGTTGACGAGCTGAAACGGACAAAAGCACCGCTTGTAGGGCTTAGCGCATTAATGACAACTACCCTTAATAACATGGAAAAGACGATTAAAATATTAAGGAAGGAACATGATGTAAAAATCATGGTTGGTGGTGCTGTGCTTACTGAAGACTATGCGATGAAAATTGGCGCAGATTACTATGGCGCAAATGCGCAAGAAGCTGTAAGGATAGCTGATAAAGTGTTTAATGAATTAAACAAAGAGTAAAAGCCGGTTTTTCCGGCTTTTTTAAAATATTTTTTTGCAATTTAGATGTTCTCTTACCTTATCTAAAGTTTCACCAAATCTTTGGAAGTGCACAATTTCCCTTTCTCTTAAAAATCTCAACGTATCTTTTACACAAGGGTCATCTGTAAGATTTATAAGGTGCTCATACGTTGCTCTTGCTTTTTCCTCGGCTGCCATGTCTTCATGTAGATCTGCGATTACATCACCCTTTGCTTGAATGTATGCCGCTGTCCAAAGCATACCTGTTGTATCGCTGTAGAAAAGAGCCCTGTCGTGTTCTGTATACTGTTCTCCAAGACCTTCTCTTTTAAGTTCTTCAACTGGAACGCCTTTTAAAAGTTTGAACACCATTGTAGCAATTATTTCCAGATGTGCAAATTCTTCTGTAGATATGTCTGTCAATGTTCCCTTTGCTTGACCAGTCGGCATTGTATATCTTTGCGTTTGATACCTAAGTGCTGCGGCAAGCTCTCCATCAGGTCCTCCATACTGTGCAATTAAAAATTTAGCCATCTTGATATCTGGTTTACATACATTTACAGGATATTCTAATTTTTTTTCATACACCCACATAGTATCACTCCTTAATACTGAATTTCCCAAGGCCATGGGTCGTCTACCCATCTAAATCTATTGCACTGTACAGGTGTTTCGCCGAAAGACATCAGTGGACCGTAAAGCTGCTCATATTGTGCTTTTAATGATTTTGACTGTTGGCTATAATAGTTGTAATCTTTTAATGCTTTTTGATCATCAGGATGTGTATCAAGGTATAGATTTAAGTCTATACATGCAAAGTCTATTTCCATTATTTTTTTTATCAATGCCACTTGATTTGCATCCATTATTAATACCCCCTCATCCTCTCTTCGATATACGGTTTATCCAACTCTGGAAATATTGTACCCCTCATAAGACCTTGTTCAGGCGGATATGCTGATATATATTTCTGCATTGGTATATATGCTTCGGCTAAGCCTTTTTGTCCTGCGTCAAAGTTTTGTATATAAAATCCGTTATACTCATACATATCTATGACCTCCATTTAAAGTTTTCAATATATAATATTCATAAATATATATTTGTGTGATAACATGCGTATGTAGATTGTTTTGACTCCCAAACTAATTCAAAAGGTGCAGAGAAGCTCTACAGCATAGCAAGGGAATTTGCAGGTGAAATATCTAATAAAGTTTTATTCGACTTGTATTGCAGTACTGGGACTATAGGAATAATAATGGCACCGTTGGCTAAAAAAGTCATAGACATAGAACTTGTTGAAGAAGCCGTCGATGCTGCACGAGAAAATGCACAATAAATGGACTTAAGAATATACAGTTTATAGCGGGTGATGCCGTACAAAAATAGTAGAAAAAGTAAAGTGCGTTAATTTCGATAAAATGGGAGAAGTTTCCTGTCACAAAACCAAAAGCTATGTTGTTATTATAGTTAGAAACACCATCATCAATATGCATAACCAGCGAAAAAGATATGATGCGGTTACGATTGAAGAAGTTGCATTTTGCATTGCTAAAGAGCAATTAGAACGAACTGATGATTTGGATTATTTTGCGGAAGCCATATGAAGTTGCCTGCCATATATAAAGATGTACAGAGGCTTAAATACGTCCAGGAATTTTCAAATTAGGAAATAGCAAAGATCTTGGATATATCTGAGGCGACGGTCAGAAAACGGCTTGAAAGCGCAGGCACATGCTTGAAGAAATTTTGGAAAGGGAGGAGAGTACCGATGTTCATCAGTTTTACGGATGATATGCTTAAAAAAGGCCACTTTATATAGGTATGTGCAAAAACAGCTGTTGGAAAAAACATTTATCTCACATCTACTCTGCAGCGTTATTCTAACGGATCATGGTCAAACGTGAAAAGCTGGTCTAAATCTTCAACATCTTTGTCAGCATCTATACTCGAAACATATCAGATGTCCGGTGGGACTTACAGAGTTGAGACATATTACTATATATCAGAGGATGGTGACAGGGAGATGGGTATAATTTACAGCAAGACAATAACGTATTGATTGGAAAAATTTCATTAACATCCATATATTGATAATCGATATATAATGCTATAATTGAAAATATAAATAGTCTGCTTGTGAAGCTATGAGCACGTATATTCTTGTTAGGTGTTAATTAAGACAAAAGAAGGACTATGTTGAAAAAATTAAGATAGGATGTTTGCCATTTAATATGTCAACTTTAAAATAGGAGGTATTGTGTTGAGTAAACTTGAAATTACACTTTATACAATTTTTGCATACATTCCATTGACTGTATTGATAGCAATTCCTTTTTTCATCACTGGTATTATAAAAAAGAAAAGAGGTCAAAAATCTAAAAATTTTTTTGTTGTAGGTGGAATTTTTCTGGGAATTTTTATCCTTTGGATTATAGTTCTTTTTGTTGCAGGAATGTACGGATTCGGTCCAGGAAGGTTTGATTCTTAGTTATGCTTTAAATAATTTCTGCATCTGATAAATTTAACGAATGAGAAAAGTTCATCCTTTATGCACAGTTTTCCTCGACCATCTGGGTTCTTTCCGTGATTCATCCATTTACCATGTAGCAACAAGGTTTCTGTAGCACATGAGTCGGATTTTCCGTGATGAACAGGAGAAGGTTCCCGTAGGTCTGCATATGCATGTGGAAAGCAAGCTATGTCGAAAGATTCGGCAGAAAAAGATTGCCCAAGACCATGTCCCGGACGATAACTTACAGGAAATTATTACATTTTAAAGGGAACAGGAGATCCTTACAAAATGGCAAAACAATCAACTATTAACAGTAGCCCATTTTAATACAAATAGTTAATTCAGAAATAAATTAAAGGGGCATTGCCTTTAAATGATATAAAAGCAACGCCCCTTTAATGGACTAAATTACCCTATAATCAACCAGCTTAATATGTTGCACTTGTATATATTGCAATATCATAGCTAACAATGGCACCAATGCTATTTGCATAAGCGCCATAGTTGTTTAGTGCTGTTGCCATAGCCCCGGATACACCAGGGGCGCCCATCCAATCTTTATATTCAAAATCATAGGTGTCATGGAATCTTATGTAAATAGTCCATTTGCCATTTACTTTTTCTGCGCCGGCAATGTAAGAAACCTTATTTAATGCCAAAAACAAATCTGTAGTGCTATTTAGAGTTGTACTGCCAGTATCACTCCAAACAGTTTTTGATGTCTTGGCTAACTGAGACTTTATGTTCTTAACAATAGATTTAAATTCTGAACTATTTTGAACCTGATTGGACCGTGTACTTCCGCGATTATATGACTTATCGCTTGGAGAATCTTGTAAAGAATGATCCAATAGTTCAGCAGCAAATTTGTAGCCCAAAGCATTTCCTCCTGTGACTACAGCCTTAAAGGAAAGTCTTACAAGAGCCTTAGTTACAGCATTTTTTGATTCTGCTGTATCCTCTATCATGCCTTGTTCGGCTGCATAATCAACAAATGCAGTAATCGTATTGTTATCAGATGCAAAAAAATGAGAAGCAATTCTGTTTTGCGAAAACTCGTTATATGCTTCGACAAGTTTCGGTGTGAGAACATCTAACTGTTTGTCCATCTCATCAATAGCAGCGGAATTCTGTTCAGCAGCATGCATTTCCTGCTTCAATTGTTCGACTACCATTTTGTCATGGTAACTTGTATCTGTTTCAGCAGCAAATGCCATGACATTTGCAGATCCTATAATGACTACAGAAATAAACAACGCAAATACTTTTTTCAGCTTTGACATATAAAATCCTCCTCACATCCTTTGAATTTTAACAGTTGATTTAAGCTCTTATCGAAAGTGTATTAATTGAACAATGAAATCATCTCCTTTAAAAATCTACTAAAATGAGTTTCTATATATTAAAACAATTGGAAAGTGTTGTTTGTGACAGTATTAGAGAAAAAATACAAAAAATAATAACAATTCTAATATAGCGACTATTACAAATTATTTATCAAAAATCATATTTTTGCATTTTGGTATCCAGTTATTACTTGAGTATTGCGGCAGTAAGCTTGAATCGCAACGTTTTTATACGGAGATATTGGTTTTACGATTCCATTTCCGAAATAGTTGTTCGATTTTTTATATCTGAGAGCAAAGTGAAATCTATGATTTTTAGAGTTCGGCTCAAACTGAAAAATTATTTAATAAAGGAAGGCTTTGAAATATGACCCGCATCTTTTTTAATCTGACAATTGAACTTATAGATGACGATTTGATTGCAGAATTAGCTAATATAATAGTTTTTGTGCTCAGTTTACTGAAATTCGTAAACTCATCCGCTTTTAGTGTGCACAACATGGGCGATATCTAGGCGGTTAAAGTCCGCTGTGGGCGAAGTCATGGGAACCATTAGCCAAGAGGGAGCCATGGAGTCAATAGTATTGAAGTAGATGAACTTCTACCATATCTTAAAGAAAACTTTAAACCATAAAGCAACAATCACTGAAAGGAAAGTATGAGCTACAACCAGTGTGAAGAGTAGAAATTCATGAACCGATGTATACCGAACGGTACGTACGGTGGTGTGAGAGGACGTTAAATAAAATAATTATTCAGCTCCTATTCGAATGATTTTTATCTATTGACACGTGTAATATACACGTGTTATGATATAATTATCAGGAGGAAGGGAAATGAAACCCAAGGAATTAATAAAAATGCTTCAGAAGGAAGGATGGATAGTAAAAAATCAGAGAGGTTCTCATGTACATATGATACATCCTTCAAAGCCAGGCAAAATTCAAATTCCATATCACAACAAAGACTTAAAGCCTAAAACATTGAATTCAATCCTAAAGCAAGCAGGGTTAAAATAAAAGATCCTGCTTGCATAAAAGGTTAATATAAAATAAAAATATAAGAGGAGGTTTTGTTATGGATAGATATATTTTTCCGGCTGTATTTGAGTCTGACGGAAACGGTGGTTATACTGTAACTTTTCCCGATTTGCCAGGATGCATAACCGAAGGTGATACACTTGATGAAGCATTGTATATGGCTAAGGATGCTTTAGAGCTTTATATATATAATTTGGAAGAAGATAATGAAATAATTCCAGATCCAACAGCACCAGAAAAAATAAAAGTTCCTGAAGGTGCTTTTGTAAATCTTATTGAGGTTTACATGCCTCCTGTTCGTGATGAAATGGCCAATAAAAGTGTCAATAAAACAGTAACAATTCCGCGATGGTTAAATGAGGCAGCGGAAAAGGCAAATATAAACTTTTCGCAAGTACTTCAATATGCACTAAAAGAACAATTAAAAATAACAGATAGATATAAAGCACTCTAAAATAGGTGCTTTATTTTTTAGTATTACTTCATTTAATGTTTTCAATATATAATGTTCATGTTATATATTTATGTGATAATATGCCTCATCGAAAATATTTTGACGTATTTACACATGTATGATATATATAATGTATATTAAAGTTTAGGGGAAATGTGACATGAAGAAAAACGAAGAAATAATAGTTAATATAGATGATATGGACTTAAATGGACATGGATTAACACATTTAAGTGGCAATATTATTAAAGTAAGAGGAGCTATTAAAGGGCAAAAGGCAAAGGTGAAGATAAAAAAAATAAAAGGTGAAGAAATTGAGGCAGATGTTGTAGAGGTACTAGAGAGATCGCCTATGGAGTCCGATGATGTATGTAGTCATTTTGGTAAATGTGGCGGTTGTGCATATTTAAATATAAATTATGAAGATCAATTAAAATTGAAAGAAGATTATGTAAAAAAACTTCTTGGTGAAGCAGGAATAAAAGATTTTGAATTTCTCGGCATTGTCAGAAGTCCAGATGCCTTTTTATACAGAAACAAGATGGAGTACACGTTTGGAAAAGATGACAATGGGATAAGTCAGTTGGGACTTCACGTGAAAGGCAGGTATTACAATATTGTAACGACGGAAGACTGCAGGATTGTTGATAGTGATTTTATCACCTGCTTAAAAATTGTTTTGGATTATGCAAAACAGCACAGCTTACCACACTATAATATAAAGACACATGAAGGCTATATGAGATACTTAGTTATTAGAAAAGCTGCAAATACAGGTGAGGTTATCATTAATGTTGTTACAACATCTCAGATAAAACACGATTTTAGTAAACTGGTAGATGAGCTTAGAAGCATAAAATTAAATGGTAAACTTATAGGTATATTACACACTGTAAATGACAGCTATTCTGATGCAGTTAAGTGCGAAAAACTTACAGTTTTGTACGGCAGAGACTATATAATGGAAGAAATACTCGGTCTTAAATTTAAGATAAGCGCATTTTCATTTTTCCAAACTAATTCAAAAGGTGCAGAGAAGCTCTACAGTGTAGCAAGGGAATTTGCGGGAGAAATATCTAACAAAATTTTATTTGACTTGTATTGCGGTACTGGGACTATAGGAATGATAATGGCACCACTTGCGGAAAAAGTCATAGGCATAGAACTTGTCGAAGAAGCCGTTGATGCTGCACGAGAAAATGCGCGATTAAATGGGCTTGGCAATATACATTTTATAGCTGGTGATGTTGCACAAAGAATAAGGGAGATAGACGAAAAGCCAGATGTGGTTGTATTAGATCCTCCGAGACCGGGAGTAAATCCAAAAGCTGTAATGGACATCATAAAGTTAAACCCAGAAAAGATAATCTACGTATCATGCAATCCTGTATCACTTGCTAGGGATTTAAAAATGTTGACACAGAGACAATACAAAGTGGAAAAGGTAAAATGTGTTGACATGTTTCCTCACACATATCACGTTGAGACGGTGGTTCTGTTGACAAATGTAAAAAACAAATAAGTGCCTAAAAAATGGTTTGAACCCTAGGTTTTCAAGTGATTTGCCATCTGCCTAAAATGTGCTTTTTGACGGTGGATATACATGTAAGATATGTGTGTTTTATTGCGCCACTGTTCATGAAAACACATTTACAATCTTTCGTGGCGGTTTTCGGTGGGTATGGGGGTATAAACATTTCTTTAACATCTGTTTGTTACAATTATAAAAGCTTAAAATAAAACGGAGGTGTTTGCCGCATGGTTAATATACTCGTTGTTGAAGATGATGAAAAGCTAAATCAGCTGATATGTACCTATCTTAATGATAACGGATATTCTGCAAAAGGATGTTTGAATCCGAAGGAAGCATATGATTTAATGTATAATAGTACATACGATTTAATAATTTCGGATATTATGATGCCGGAAATCGACGGTTATGAGTTTGCAAAAACGGTGCGTGAATTAAATAAGGTTATTCCTATACTTTTTATCAGTGCTCTTGACGATATCTCATCAAAACAAAAAGGATTCAGGGCAGGCATTGACGATTATATGGTAAAGCCGATTAATATGGATGAGCTGGTACTGCGCGTAGGAGCGTTGCTTAGGCGGGCGAATATTGCCAATGAAAAGCGGCTTATAGTAGGAAGCCTTGTAATGGACGCGGATGCAATGACTGCGACGGTCAACGGGGAGGAAATCCCGGTGACAGTGCGTGAATTCAACATACTCTACAAAATGCTTTCGTATCCCAACCACACCTTTTCCCGTGCACAGCTCATGGATGAATTTTGGGGGATTGACAGCGAAACCAGCCTTCGTGCCGTAGATATATATATAACTAAACTTCGGGATAAGTTTTCCTGCTGTGAGGATTTCAAAATTGTTACGGTACATGGGCTTGGGTACAAGGCGGTGCTGAAATGAAAATAAAGAAACAAATAGAAAAGGATAGCCGTGTCAAAACCAGGCATTTTGCTTGGATAGAGTATGCCTTGACCTACTTTGTATTGCTGACATTGTCTGCAGGTCAGTGGATGATTTTTAACAAATATGTTAATTTTGGCAGTGTGCCACCGGAATTTATTTGGAGTATGCTTGGGTATTGGGCAATTGTTACTGCAATTTTTAGCCTGGTTACTCACCATCAGATACGCAAGAAGTTTGATGAACCGATGCGTCGGCTGAGCGAGGCTGCAAGAGACGTGGCAAATGGAGATTTTTCAGTATATCTTGAGCCTATCCATGCATCGGACAAGTTTGATTATATGGATGTAATGTTTGAGGATTTCAATAAGATGGTGGAAGAACTGGGCAGTATCGAAACATTGAAAAGTGATTTTATAGCAAACGTATCACACGAGATTAAGACACCGCTATCCGTTATTCAAAGCTATGCCATGGCGCTGCAGAAAGAAAATTTGTCTTTTGAACAGCGTAAAGAATATACAGATACAATAATTACGGCATCTCGACGGCTGACAGCACTTGTTACTAATATGCTCAAGCTGAATAAACTTGAAAATCAGGAGATAAGACCAGTTGCGGAGCCATATGATTTGTGCAGGCAGTTATGCAACTGTGCGCTTTCTTTTGAAAACTTGTGGGAAGAAAAAGGAATCGAATTTGAAGCAGATATTGAGGATCAAGCCGTTATACGCGCGGATGAAAGCATGCTGGAACTAGTATGGAACAACCTGTTTTCCAACGCTATAAAATTTACCGAACCAGGTGGAAAGATTACATTAAAGCAGACTTCTGATGAAGACACAGTCACCGTATCAGTGTCCGACACAGGTTGCGGAATCAGTGATGAAGCGATGAAGCACATTTTCGACAAATTTTATCAGGGAGATACATCTCATTCCAGCGAAGGAAACGGCCTTGGCCTTGCCCTTGTGCTTAGAGTTATTGAACTGTTAGACGGCTCTATATCGGTAAAGAGTGAGCCGGGCAAAGGCTCAACATTTACAGTCAGATTAAGAAAAAATATATAAAAGCGAATTTTTACACTATTAAGTACAAATATTAAAACCAAGCAGCGTGAATTTGACTTTTTAATTCATGCTGCTTTTTTGTTAAAAAATTCTCATTTGATTTATTTCAAATTAATATTTCTTAAACATTTCTCCAACAATTTAAAAACATTGCTATAGCATAATAGAAACATCAGATAAAGAACGGGTAATTAAACTCGTGATTCTGATAAGAAATTTTATAAAAAGGAGCGATTGATATGAGTGAGACTGAAAAAAATAATTTTATCGGCTATGAGTACAAGGATATTACTGTAAAACGCGACATGGAAGCATTATATGTAGACAGCTATCCCTACTTTGGCTGGGTACTGGATGGCACTAGCCCTGCCGTTAAGGGGCTGACGCATGTTACCTTGAAATTCAAGCGTGACCGAAAAATTAAGAACAAAGCTGAGTTGACAAGACTTCAGCATCAATTCGAGAGTCATGCAAAGGAAATCGAGAGGTTGGAAATGTCTAAAGTAGTTGGGGCAAGCGCCGTAGCATATGTTATTGGCGTCATTGGAACGGCCTTCATGGCAGGCTCAGTATTCAGCTATTTAGCTAATATGCTGCTGCTCAGTATAATTCTTGCTGTCCCTGCGTTTATCGGCTGGATAATACCGTATTTCTGTTATGTGCGAATCCGAAACAAAAAAACTGACAAAGTAGCCCCTATGATCGATCAGCAGTATGATGCCATTTATGAGGTGTGCCAAAAAGGAAATGCACTGCTGAACAAGTTTTAATTAACACTATGAAAAGGGGAAAAAACATGAATCGAATCTATCTTTTAACAGGGGCTACTGGCCTGCTTGGAAGCAATATTTCTCGCCGGCTTATTGAACGGGGAGAAACAGTACGTGCACTTGTTCTCAAGGACGACCCGGCTATTAAATATGTTCCCAGTGGTACTCAAGTTGTTATGGGCGACGTACTGGATATCCCGTCTTTGGAGGAATTTTTCAATGTGCCGGATGAACTGGAAATCGTAGTAATCCACAGCGCCAGTATCGTGACTCTAGATCCGAATCCCAACAAGAAGGTGTGGGCTGTTAATGTACATGGTACACAGAATATCATTAACATGTGCCTGAAATACCACGTGAAAAAGCTGGTTTATATAAGCTCTACAGGGGCTATCCCGGAACTGCCTGGCAATCAGCCAATTCGAGAGGTTGATCATTTCACAACAAAAGGATTGGTAGGATATTATTCGGTGACCAAGGCGGAAGCAAGTCAACTGGTGCTGGACGCGGTTAAAAAATATCCGCAACTGGATGCATCTATTGTGCATCCCAGCGGTATCTGCGGTCCCAATGATTATGCATTCGGTCCAGTTAGCTCTGTAATCATACAGTATGCCAAAGGTGAACTGACTGCTGCCATTGAGGGATACTTCAACAGTGTTGATGTACGAGATTTGGCCGATGGTGTCATTGCATGCTGCGACAAAGGTCGCCGAGGTGAATGCTATATTATGGCAAATTGTCTTGTTTCGATGAAAGAGATGTTTGAGATTTTAAATCGAGCCTTGGGGATAAACCGTAAAATCACTATTTTGTCTGTGCCTGTTGCCAGGCTTATTGCCAAAATTATGGCCATTGGCAGCAAGATTACCGGCAAACCTCCTAAACTTACCGATTTTGCAATCTATAACTTGACTCGCAATAACAACTTTGATTACAGCAAAGCAGAAAAGGAACTCGGTTATAAGTGTCGTCCGTTTGAAGATACAATATTTGATGAAGTGCAGTGGCTCAAGGCAGAGGGGAAGATTTAGTGGAAGGCAATTTTGTAAAAGGAGTGTTATAGATGAGTGAAGTTATAAAGAACGAGAATAATTTTGTTGTCTTTGAGTACAGGGACATTACTGTTAAACGTGACATGGAAGCCTTGTATGCAGACAGTTATCCTAACTTTGGCTGGATATTGGAAGGCATTACAAATAGCATTAAGGGACCAATTTATGTAACATTGAAATTTAAGCGCGACCGCAAGATTAGGAACAAAGCCGAACTGACCCGGCTTCAGCGTCAGTTTGAGAGCTATGCAAAGGAAATCGAGAGATTGGAAATGTCTAAAGTAGTCGGGGCAAGCACTGTGGCATATGTTATTGGCGTCTTCGGAACAACGTTTATGGCAGGCTCGGTGTTCAGCTATTTGGCTGGTATGCTGCCGCTCAGTATAATTCTTGCAGTTCCAGGGGTTATAGGCTGGATAATTCCGTATTTTTGCTATGAAAAAATCAAAAGCAAAAAGACGGATGAAGTATCCCCCATTATTGAACAGAAATATGACGCAATTTATGAGACATGCGAGAAAGCCAATCGTTTATTAAATAATTGACACAGAAAGGAAGTGCTTATCAATGGGTATTAAGTCCGATTTGCAGGCTGTAGCCCTGCGCAAGGCGTATGAATTCGTGGACCGCGATCCGGAAACCAACATCCCTAAACTCGTTTATTTTCTTGACAAATTTATACCGTCAGGAATTCTTGACGAGCAAATAGACGCGGTTAAAAAGGTTATATCGGAGACCGAAAGCAACTGGTACAAATATATAATCAGCCTTTGGACGGATATTGATGATGATGTGAGAAAAAAGATTTTTGAAAATTTTGTAATAAATGCATCCTTGAAATGGGGAGATATAAATGAAGAGCTTCAGGAAAAGTATAACTGCAATATCCCATGGGCGCTTTTAATTGACCCTACGTCGGCCTGTAATCTCCAATGCACTGGGTGCTGGGCGGCTGAATACGGAAACAAGTTGAACTTGACATACGATGAGCTTAATAACATTATTTGCCAGGCGAAAGAGCTTGGTGTCCGCTTTTTCCTTTATTCTGGGGGAGAGCCTCTTGTAAGAAAGGCGGACATCATCCGTTTGTGTGAAACACATCCAGACTGCCAGTTCAGTGCGTTTACAAACGGCACCCTCATTGATGAAGCTTTTGCTGATGAAATGCTGATGGTCAAGAATTTCATCCCTGCCATCAGCGTTGAAGGCTTTGAAGAAGATACTGACTTTCGGCGTGGAATCGGCACATTCAAAAAAGTTGAAAAAGCTATGTCGATACTCAAGGCCAAGCGTCTGCCGTTCGGGATCTCCTGCTGCTACACGAGCAAAAACGTTCACATAATTGGTTCGGAGGAGTATTTTGATCAAATGATTGAATGGGGTGCGAAATTTTGCTGGTTTTTTACATATATGCCTATTGGGAACTCAGCAGTACCAGAGCTGATGGTCAGCGCCGAACAAAGAAAATTTATGTATGAGCAGGTGCGCAAATTCCGCGGAACAAAGCCTTTATTCACTTTGGATTTTTGGAACGACGGAGAATATGTGGACGGATGTATAGCAGGGGGAAGACGCTATTTGCACGTCAACGCAAATGGCGATATAGAACCTTGTGCGTTCATTCACTATTCGGATTCTAACATTCGTGAAAAGACTCTGTTGGAAGCTTTGCAATCTCCGTTATTCATGGCTTACCACGATCGTCAGCCGTTCAACGAAAACCACCTGCGCCCTTGTCCGCTGCTGGATAACCCAGATGCATTAGTGGAAATGGTGGAAACCTCAGGTGCGCACTCCACCGATTTGGAAAATCCTGAAGATGTGCACCGCCTTTCTGCCAAATGCAAAATCCCCGCAGAAAATTGGGCACCGGTTGCAGAGGAGCTTTGGAAATGCGCAGGACATTGTTCGGCGTGCAATAAGTCGAAATTGGCGTAAAGAAAAAAATCGTACGAATGTGAAAGCTGTTATCGGTGACGTCATTGTTGTTGTTGCGGCTGTTGCTGTAATCAGTAACTGTAAATAATGAAGAAATATCACAATAAGGCATGATTTTGTTAAGCAGCCTATCGTATATTTGCTTAATTGTGGTATAGTAAGTATCTAAAAATGAAAAGAGGTGAATTAAATGAAAACTATCATTGTCATTTTAATAATTGCTGTTGTAGGTGTCATCGGCATAACTGCAGCCAAGAAAAAGCGCAAGTAATATATCATGCAAAGAAAGGAAAAACCATGTTTTATAGTCACAAATAAAACTAAAATATAAATCTAAACGCAAAAAGCCTTGAATCAATAAAAACTGATTTAAGGCTTTTTTATACATGTGCGCCAGGCATGGGCGATAGCTAGATTGAGGATTAATGTTCAATCTCCAGGTCCTGTTGAGATAAATTGAAAAATTTACATTGATTCATCTGTTTTTTATCCTGTATGACAATTTCATCTTATAAAATCTATTGACACGTATTGAATACGTGTTATAATATTAGTTAAGGGAGGGTAATATATGAAATGTTATTCGTCCCGGGAGATACTCAAAATACTTCAGCAAGATGGTTGGTACATAGTAAAAATTAATGGAAGTCATCATCAACTTAAACATCCAGTAAAACAAGGAAAAGTAACTGTACCACATCCTAAAAAGGACATTCCTTTTAAAACTGCAAAAAGTATTTTGGATCAGGCAGGACTTAAACTCGAGTGAGTTCTGCCTCCCTCCCTGAAACAAGCCAAAAGGAGGCTTTTAGATGAAAGAAACATATATTTATCCTGCTATATTTGATTATGCATCTGACGGTATTTCTGTCAGTTTTCCCGATTTACCTGGCTGTTTTACATGTGGAGATAATGAAGAAGAAGCTGTAAGAAATGCAAAAGAGGCTATGGCACTTCATATTTCAGGTATGGAAGACGATGGAGATGTTATACCAGAACCAACTCCTATTTCTAAGATAAAAGTAGAAGATAATCAAATTGTTGTACCAATAGAAGTATGGATGCCATACTATAGAAGTAGTATTAAAACTGTTTATGTAAAGAAAACACTGACAATACCATCATGGCTCAATAGTGTCGCCGAAAGAAGCAAAATAAATTTTTCACAGGTACTTCAAGAGGCTCTTAAAGAAAAATTGGGAATTAGAGAATATAAACAATAAGCACTCTAAAATGGGTGCTTTATTTTTTAAGATTATTCACTGATAACATATTAGTACCTATTCTTTTGTTTTTATATCTGTTAATGTTGCTTTTGCTGCCCTGTTGGCATTGTGTATCTTTGTGTGTAGTATCTCAATGCTACTTAATTCTTTTAGGGGATTGCCTAGCATTAACATCGTAATAAGCGGTGCTATCGGAGGTAGCAGTAAATCAATCATTACTGTTATACCAATGGGGAATATGATCTTTTCTGTTTTTGTTACAGGTCTTGCTTGTTTCATCATGATCTACCTTTCTTCTTTAGTCGTAAGCAATTTCATTATTTGCGGTTGAATCAAAGGCATAAGAGCCATGTACGAATATGCTGCCACAGATATCTGTGCCATTAAATATGGAGCCAGTTTTTGTATTACATATATTGCCATTGGGCCGCCTGCACCCCCGATAATACCAATTACACCTGCTTCATTTATGTTAAAGCCGAAAAGCTTTGCACCGATAAAGGCTATAAAAATTCATATGTGTGCAGCAGTACCAAGTATTATAAATGAAGAGTTGACTTTCCAAACATCGAAACTACATTCCACTTATCATCAGCAACAATGGCGATTTTCATCATCAAGCTGATATCCAGCGGAACAGTAATTGACAGAGATTTTACTGCTTCGATTCATGCATTGAAGAAGGAACTTATTCAATCACATTGTTGTTTAACGCAGCCCCTACGACAGCATTGATAACATTTTCATCAAATGCTTAGTATATTCGCGGAAATATGTCTATGAAAACTTTTAAATGCTTATCTGTACAATTTTACTTAGCAGGTTGAGTCTGGTCGTTTTGCAATCAAATACGTCCAAGAACGGGATGTGAAGATAGAAACAATCTATCTTCTGAGATTTACCCACTTCTGCATTCGGAATAGAATAGGGAACTTTATGATTGGACGAAAGACAGAGAAAACAAGGCTTAGACGAAGCATCATAAAAATGCAAGCAACCCCTACGGGAAAACCGACACTTTTGCCTATTTAAAGATCAATTGACAGTTATAAACGCTGTTTTAAGAGGTTATTACAACAAAATAACTTCATAATTTTCATAGAAGATGACTACAAGATTTTTAATAAGTTCTTGGGGTGTTTTTTTATAAAAAATGAAAAACATCTTGACTTGGAGTTAACTCAAAGGTTTATTATTATATTAACACTTAGCGGTCATGGGATTTTCAGCAGGTGCATGTGTCGCAGCAATGTCAGCAATACAATGGAATACTCCAGGACTTGCTGAGAAGCTTAGGGTACCAAAAGATGGCATTAAGCCAAACGCAACTGTTATTTGCTATAGTGCAAGCTTACTGTCGACCATATTTGACAACATTACATTAAAAAAGGAGAGATAAAACATGAAAATTTTAGTTATTGAAGGAAGTCCACATAAACATGGTTCTTCAAATCTGCTTGCAGAACGTTTTATTGATGGGGCAAGAGACGCAGGACATGTGGTGACGGTATTTGATGCGGCACATGCGAATTTGCATCCATGTCTGGGATGTGACGCCTGCGGCATGGCTGGAGTATGTATTCAGAAAGACGATATGGAATCGTTAAAAGATGTCATCAGACATTCGGATATGATCGTATTTGTTACGCCATTGTATTACTTTGGATTTTCGGCACAGATAAAAATGGTAATAGATCGTTTCTACAGCTTCAACGGAGAATTAACATCTAAAGGACTGAAAACAGCGCTGATTGCAGCAGCATGGGATAGCAATAATGAAACAATGGAATTTTTAAAAAACCATTATTTGAAATTGTGTAATTATCTAAACTTCAAAAATCAGGGTATGATTTTAGGAGTGGGTTGTGGTTCCCCTTCCATGACAGAGAGGACAAAATATCCGCAAAAGGCCTACGATTTTGGAAAATCACTAAAATGACATTGCACTTTTTGGTTTAAAGGATAAAACAAAAAATAATTAAAATAAATATGGAGATAAATAATTACAGAATAATTTTTAAAAACATCTTGACTTAGAGTTAACTCAAAGGATTATCATAATATTAACACTTAAAGGTGTATGTGTAAATTTATTAGATCAAAAAATACTGGAGGAATGAAAATGAGTTTTAATATGTATGTGCCGACAAGATTTATTTTTGGTTGCGGAAGACTTAGCGAACTGCACGAGCAAAAACTTCCCGGCAAAAAAGCAATGGTAGTAATCTCAAATGGAAAATCTTCTAGAGAAAATGGTTCCCTTGACCGCACATTAAATGAACTTTCCAAAGCTGGTATAGAAAGTGTTGTGTTTGATAAGGTTCAGGCAAATCCGCTTAAGTCTACTGTTATGGCGGGGGCTAAGACAGCAAGGGATAACGGATGTGACTTTATAGTTGCCCTTGGTGGCGGCAGCGTAATGGACGCTTCCAAAGCAATGGCGGCAATGGCAACAAACGACGGCGACATTTGGGACTATATCAACGGCGGTACTGGCAAAGGCAAAGCGCTGACAAATGATCCGCTTCCTGTAGTTTGCATTACAACAACCGCAGGAACTGGTTCAGAAGCGGACCAATGGGGTGTCATCACAAATGACGAAACCAATGAAAAAATCGGTTTCGGCGGTGATGACCGTTTGTTCCCGGTGATTTCTATTATTGATCCCGAATTAATGAAGACAGTTCCACCTAAATTTACTGCTTATCAAGGTTTTGATACACTTTTTCATGCTACAGAAAGCTATATTTCCAAATTTGCAAACCTGATGAGTGATATGTATGCCTTGACATCAATCGAAAACACAGCAAAATATCTTCCACGAGCAGTAAAAGATGGCGGAGATATGGAAGCGAGAGAACGCATGGCTTTTGCCAATACCCTTTCCGGCATAGTTATGACTATCAGTGTAACTACCGCAGAGCATTCCATTGAGCATGCTATGAGTGCATATCATCAGGATTTGCCTCATGGTGCAGGGCTTATCATGATTTCAAAGGCATTCTATGAATTCTTTATTGAAAAGCATGCTTGTGACGAGAGATTTATTACTATGGCAAAGGCAATGGGAATCAAAGATGCTAATAGGGCAGAGGATTTCATTACCGCGTTGGTGGATTTGCAAAAGGCATGTGGAGTGGCAGATCTCAAAATGAGCGACTATGGCATTACTCCTGATGAATTTGATAAAATCGCTACAAATGCCCGTGAAACCATGGGCGGTCTTTTTGCAGCCAATCCTTGTGAAATGACACATGAAGATGTCGTTGAGGTTCTTAAGAAATCATATAGATAGGAGGATTTTTATCATGGATTATGTGACTTTAAATAATGGAATAAGAATGCCAATGGAAGGTTTCGGCGTGTTTCAGATAGAAGACGCCAAGGTCTGTGAACAGGCTGTTTTAGATGCGTTGGACGCGGGCTATCGTTTGAGATTGATACTGCATCTGCTTACTTTAATGAGGAGGCCGTTGGAGCAGCAATCAGAAAGAGTGGTATTCCACGAGAAGAATTGTTTATTACTACCAAATTGTGGATTCAGGATGCCGGCTATGAAAAAACAAAAAAAGCATTTCAGACTTCTTTGGATAAGCTGGGGCTTGAATATCTGGATTTATATCTGATTCATCAGCCATTTAATGATTATTATGGTTCTTGGAGAGCGATGGAAGAACTTTATGAAGAGGGGAAAATTCGGGCTATTGGTGTGAGCAACTTTTATCCTGATCGTCTAGTTGATTTATGCGTTAATGCAAGGATTATCCCTGCAGTCAATCAAGTGGAAATCCACCCATTTTTCCAGCAGGATGAGGCGCTTAAAATCATGAAAGAATTTGGCGTGCAGCCGCAGGCATGGGGCCCTTTGGCTGAGGGTAAGCATGGTATTTTTAAAAACGAAATACTGACCAGTATCGCAAGCAAATATGGTAAAACTGTTGCCCAGGTTGTTCTTCGTTGGAATGTTCAGCGCGGAGTAGTTGTTATTCCTAAGTCAACACGGAAGGAACGTATTGAAGAAAATCTTAACATCTGGGATTTCGCACTCAGTGATGAAGATATGGCTAATATTGCAAAGCTGGATCTTGGTCACAGCGAAATTATCGATCATTTTTCACCTGAGACGGTAAAGTGGCTGAATGGATGGAAAATTCACGAATAATGCTCGGTAGCATCCTCAATATATTCTAGATTGGAGGATGTCACCATGAAAGGAGTAAGATGATGAAAAAACAGACAGCAGGCAGAGATGCCCTTGGCTCATTTGCGCCAAAATTTGCTGAATTAAACGATGACATTCTTTTTGGAGAGGTTTGGTCTAGAGAAGACAAATTGTCATTAAGAGATCGCAGTATTATCACTGTGACTGCCCTCATAGCAAAAGGTATATTTGACAATTCCTTAAAACATCACATTACTAATGCAAAAAACAATGGTGTTAGTGCTGAAGAAATGGCAGAAATAATCACGCATCTAGCGTTCTATGTAGGATGGCCTAATGCATGGGCAGCATTTTCATTGGCAAAAGAGATATATGCTGAATAATCAAAAAAATTGAATGGAGTGAATTTTATTATGGATAGAAATGAATTAGAAAAGATATCTGATTTTCCATTAGGTGAGGAAAATGTAGCATTTGCCCAATATTTTACTGGAAAGAGCTATTTAAGCCTCTTAAATGATAAAGAAGTAAATATTCATAATGTTACGTTCGAACCTGGATGCAGAAACAATTGGCATATACATCATGGCTGTGGTCAGATACTGATCTGTGTTGGTGGGCATGGCTTATATCAAGAAGCTGGGAAAGATGCACGACTATTAAAAAGCGGCGATGTAGTATATATACCACCTGAGATTAAGCATTGGCACGGCGCCGTCAAGGATGAAGGGTTTGCACATCTATCATTAACAGTTCCGACGGAAGGAGCAAACACTGAATGGTGTGAACCGGTTACCGATGAAGAATATAACAAACTTCTTTGAAATTTTTAGATAAAGTGAAAACCTCTTGACTTAGAGTTAACTCAAAGGCTTATCATGGTATTAATACATAATTATACCCTTAAAGTATTGATTTAAAGAGGTGAGTAGAAATGAATAAATTTAATGACAAAAAAATTTTAATAGCCTATTTTTCAAGAGAAGGAGGCAATTATGTCAGTGGTCGCATTGTGAATTTGTCGGTTGGAAATACGGAAGTTGTAGCTAAAATGATTCAGAAAATAACCGGCGGTGAACTGTTCCGCATTAACACGGTAAAAAAATATCCTGATGATTATACAGAAGCTACAAAAGTTGCTCAGCAAGAATTACGTGATAATGCAAGACCTGAGCTTTCAGAATATCTTGATAATATTGACGACTATGAAATTATCATATTATGCTATCCCAATTGGTGGGGAACTATGCCTATGCCTGTATTTACTTTTCTTGAGAAATATGACTTTACCGAAAAAACCATTCTTCCGGTCTGTACACATGAAGGAAGTGGTTTGGGACACAGCGAAAGCGATATAAGAAAGACTTGTCCAAATGCAAGGCTTGAAAAAGGGCTTGCTATAAAAGGTAGCAATGTACATTCAGCTCAGCCTGAGATTGAGAAATGGCTGCAAAAATTCATAAATAATTTTGAGGAGGAAAAGTAAAATGGAATATTCAAAACTAGGAAATTCTGATATTCTTGTTTCTCGTATTTGCGTAGGTTGCATGAGCTTTGGTGACACGTCAAGTAATTTTCATGCATGGACACTAAACGCTGAAGATAGTGAAGCAATAATCAAACATGCTCTTGATCTTGGCATAAATTTTTTTGACACTGCAAATGTATATTCTGGCGGTACCAGTGAAGAATATCTTGGCCGTGCGATAAAGAACAATATAGCTCGTGATAAGGTAGTTATAGCTACTAAAGTTTATTTTAACGAAGGCAAACTTTCAAAAAAAGCGATACTTCGTGAGATTGATGGCTCACTAAAACGGCTTGGTACAGATTACGTTGATCTTTACATTATCCATCGGTTTGATTACGACACACCGATAGAGGAAACGATGGAGGCACTTGACAGTCTTGTAAAGGCAGGAAAGGTGAGAGCTCTTGGCACTTCAGCAATGTACGGCTACCAGTCAAGCTTTAAAAATAATTGAAGATATATTTGAAGCCTTAAAAAAGAGGAGGGAATAACATATTATGAAAAAATTAGGCTTTGGATTGATGCGTCTGCCACTATTAGACAATAACGATCAGGCAAGCATCAATATGGAAGAAATGAAACATATGGTAGATACTTTTATTGAGAATGGATTTACTTATTTTGATACAGCATATATGTACCATAATTTCAAAAGTGAAATAGCAGCCAGAGAGGCGCTTGTAAAAAGGCACTCTCGTGACAGTTTTACTTTGACAACAAAAATGCCGACAATGTTTCTAAAAACAAAACAAGATATGGAGCGTATTTTTAATGAACAGCTTGAAAAATGCGGCGTTGAGTATTTTGATTATTATTTGCTTCATAATCTTGGAGTATCTCATTATGAGGTAGCACAGAAGCTTGACAGTTTTGAATTTATTCAAAATAAGAAAAAAGAAGGAAGAATCCGAAAAATCGGCTTTTCATATCATGACAATGCTGATTTGCTTGATAAAATATTAACTGAACATCCCGAGGTTGATGTGGTACAGCTTCAAATTAATTATTTGGATTGGGATAACGAAAGCATCCAATCTCGAAAATGTTATGAGGTAGCAAGAAAACATAATAAAGACATCATTGTAATGGAACCTGTAAAAGGAGGTACACTTGCGAATATACCAGAAAAAGCTGAAAAGCTGTTTAAAGATTACGCTCCAAATATGTCAGTTGCTTCTTGGGCAATACGCTTTGCTGCAAGTCATGACGGCATCATGGTTGTGCTGAGTGGTATGAGCAATATAAAGCAGCTTCTTGACAATATCAGCTATATGTATGATTTTAGACCTATGACAGAAGAAGAATTTGGAATTGTTAAAAAGGCTGTTGATATAATCAATGACTCCATTGCCATACCATGTACTGCCTGTGGTTATTGCGTTGATGGATGCCCTAAGAATATTCCTATTCCAAAGTATTTTGCTTTGTATAATGCAGAAAAACAAGCTATGAATACAGCCTTTTCAATACAAGGTGTATATTACAACAATTATGCGAAAACCTACGGGAAGGCTTCTGAATGCATTAAATGTAGACAATGCGAAAGACAGTGTCCGCAGCATCTGCCTATTTCAGATTTGCTCAAAGATGTTGCAAAAACATTTGAAAGTGTCTAATTTGCCGGCAAAACCGAGCTGAACCTTCCCCTTGCCGTCCAAAAGCTCAAAAAACTATTCGGCATTCAAACACTGCTGCTGGAGGGAGGAGGCATTGCTAACGGGTCATTTTTGCAGGAGGATCTGATCGATGAAATTAGCCTTGTGGTAGTGCCTGCAGCCGAATGCAATGAAAGTGAAATCCCTCTTTTTAAAACAGGGAAATATGATGCCAAAACCACTTCGGCAAAATCTTTTAAGTTAAAAGAAGCAAAAAGACTAAGCGATAATGGCCTTTGGCTGGTCTATTCAAAAAATTAAAAAGAAAATTAATATGTACAATTTTGTAGAAATCGGCATTGATGACACAAACTTTAAAGTAATGGCGGAAAAAGCCTGCAGAGGCGATGTGTTACAAGGATTTAAGCATTTGACACCAAAAGATGTAGAGAACATCTTCAGGATGTGCCTGTAAAAACAGAACAAGATAGGAGGAAAACAACAATGGACAAAAAAGCTTTGGTAGCTTATTTTTCCTGTACTGGTACAACAAAAAGAGTGGCGGAAATTCTCGCTGATGTGGTTGGAGCTGACCTATATGAAATCAAGCCGGAGGTGCCATATACCGACGCAGACCTTAATTGGATGGACAAGAAAAGCCGTAGTTCGGTGGAAATGAAGGATCCGTCGTCACGGCCTGCCATTGCGGGCAAAGTTTCTAACATGATGGCATATGAAGTTATTTTTGTTGGATTTCCCATATGGTGGTATACGGCACCAAACATTATAAATACCTTTTTGGAAAGCTATGATTTTTCAGGAAAGACCATCATACTATTTGCCACTTCTGGAGGAAGCGGTTTTGGGAAAACGGTGGAAAAACTTAAAGGCAGTGTTTCACCAGATGCAAAAATTAAGGAAGGTAGGATTTTAAATGGCAAGCCGTCCAGAGTAGAGCTTGCTTCATGGATTAAAGATCTTGGCTTGTAAATAAAATAAAAAAATGACTTTGCTACTTGATAACATTTATAAATAGTTAGATTGTTATCAAAAACTTTTGTATGCAGGGTTTTTCTGTGATTCACCATTTAACGAAGATGTTTAGATGTCTTTGTTGATATAAAGAATAACCCTGTTTTTTTATATATTGACGAATAAAAATTATTTAATTATTTCATGAATGATGTATATTGTATGATGTCCAATATTATAAAAATATGAAATAGATAAAAGATTTTTTATGTTTTTATAGACTGACTTTAAACATTATAATATGCTATAATATTGAATATCAGGAGGTGAAAGTCCATGACGATTACAGAAGTAAGTGAAAAATTTAATATATCACAAGATACGCTCCGTTATTATGAACGAATCGGATTAATTCCTCGTGTGAACCGCAATAAAAGCGGAAACAGGGATTATACAGAAGAAGACTGTAAGTGGGTTGAATTTATTAAATGTATGCGAAATGCAGGTCTTTCAATTGAGGTATTAATTGAATATATTGCGCTGGTTGAGCAAGGTGACGAAACTATTGAGACTAGAAAAGAACTCTTAATTGAGCAACGTAATCATCTAATAAAAAAAATAGAAGATATGAATAAAACCTTAGAGCGTCTGAATTATAAAATTGAAGTGTATGAGAGATTGTTGGTTGAGAAAGAAAAAGAGTTAAAAAAGTCAGAAAATTAATAAAAGGAGATGTTCACTTTTATGAACAATGACTTACGTGAGAAAATAAAAGAGTTAACATTGATTTTACTGTACTTAACATCGTGGGAAGAGGAATTATTAGATATAAAATACCGCAGAAGCTGGAAAGGATATGACTTTGGCATATTAGATGAGCTTGCTGATGATGACTTAATTAGTAGTGGACATAGATCAAAATCTGTTGCTATTACTGATGCAGGAATAAATAAAGCTAAAGTGCTGCTTAAAAAGTACGAAATAGAAGTTAATTAAAAATAAAATTATGAAGGAGCATGAGTTATAAAAGAAATGAAGCTACTTTAGATGAATGGAAAGAATTATATGATATTGCTCTTAAAATAAAAGAGCTAAAGCCATGAGCCTGACTATCCACAGCTTGTTTTACAGGATGAATTGCTCATAGAAAGGATTAATCGGCAGGAAGCCAATAAAAGTAAAATAGAAGTCGATATAGCTTATTTGACTGGTGCTATAAGAGATAAAAAATATGATGTTCCTGTTATGGAGAGATTATATGTTTTAGCAGAAAACACATCAGGACTTATAATAGATCAAGATTTTGTTTTTCCAGACGATAACGAGATGGAAGTCATATTTGGTATGACGGTTAATTATATTTTGGTACACCAATATGCCAGAACCCTGTTTTTTTGTATTGAGATAAAATGTACTTATGATTTTATATTTTTACAGTTTTTACAGGACCATTCATACAATAAAATGTTGCTTCTGCTTCGTCTGCGTAGAAGATTTCAAATATTGAGTCCTCCTCGTTGTACAAATTTCTAAGGGATGGCATGGTATCTAGTGCTGCTCTTTTCGATTCACGGCTTGTTATGAATACAGCTTTACCTTTTAAACGTAACCATTCACCAGTTTTCGATGCAACACTTATTTCGAATTTTGGGTTTGCTTTTAACTGTTTGTAGACGTCCTTTTGGTTATTGGTGCAGAAGCATAGCTTGCCTTCATATTCCATTGCAAAGCCAAATGGTCGTACCTTAGGTGTGTCACCATCAACGGTTGCAATATAGAATGTTGGATTATCTTTCAGAAATTGTAAAACCTCTTCCATTTCATTTACCCCTTTCAATTTATTTTATAATTACGATATTATTATAACTCTAATGACACGTTAAAACAATAAAGTAGAGAAAGCAGCTCTTTTTGATAGTCTTTTTGTTTGGAGAAATTATAGTCATATATTATAATGTAGAAAAGGATTCAATTTTATGAATGATTTTTAGGAGGACAATTTATGTTATATATAGGATGTCACTTATCAGTTTCAAATGGATATAAAGCCATGGCAGAAGAGGCTTTAAAACTTGATGCCAATACGCTGCAGTTTTTTACAAGAAATCCAAGGGGAAGCAAAGCGAAAGATATAGATAAAAAAGATTGTGAATCTTTTATAGAAATTGCAAATAAAAATAACTTTTCAAAGGTAGTAGCACATGCACCATACACTTTAAATCCATGTTCGCCGGATGAAAGGACGAGGGAATTTGCTATAGAAGTTATGGCAGACGATTTGATGAGGATGGAGTATCTTCCTAATAATCTTTACGACTTTCATCCGGGAAGCCATGTGAGGCAAGGCGTTGATGCTGGGATAGAGTATACGGCAAATATGTTAAATCAAATACTACAACCGGAGCAGTCAACAATCGTGCTTTTAGAGACTATGGCAGGAAAAGGCTCAGAAATAGGAAAGACATTTCAAGAATTGAGGAAGATTTTAGATAGGGTAGAGCTGAAAGAAAAAATTGGGGTATGTTTTGACACGTGTCATGTATATGATGCTGGATATGATATTGTAAATGACTTAGACGGCGTATTAGAAGAATTTGATAGAATCATTGGGCTTGATAAGCTATACGCTGTCCATCTAAATGACAGTAAAAATCCATTTGGAAGCCATAAAGATAGGCATGAAAAAATTGGTGAAGGATATATAGGAATAGATGCGATGGCAAAGATTATAAATCATCCAATGTTAAAACATCTTCCTTTTATCTTAGAGACCCCCAATGACCTTCAAGGGTATGCAGAAGAGATAAAGCTCATTAGAAGTCTTTACAGCGAGTAAAATTTCCTAAACAATTGGAGGATATTTAAATGTTTGACATATGCTTATTAGGCACAGGTGGTATGATGCCTATACCAGGTAGAAATTTATCTTCTTTGATATTGAGGTATGGTGGAGTATCAGTATTGATAGATTGTGGTGAAGGTACACAAGTTCCACTGCAAAAATTGGGATGGGGGTTTTTAAATATTGATGCAATATTTTTTACGCACTATCACGGTGACCATATCATGGGGCTTCCTGGCATAATATATCAGATGATAAATCAAGACAGGGAAAAAGAACTTAAGTTAATTGGACCTAAAGGAATGAGCATTGTAAAAAATCTTTTAAATGTTTTGTTTGGGGATATGCCGTTTCCTATAGAGTACATTGAGATAGAAGATGAAGACAGCATAAAAATAGGGAATATTACAGTAAAAAATATCCTAGTAGATCATACGGTGTTATGCTTTGCATACAGCTTTGAAGTTAAGAGGCTGCCGGTTTTTGATGTAAAAAAGGCAAGGGCCCTCAATATTCCTGTAGAGTATTGGCACATACTTCAACATGGAGAAAACATAGTTAAAGACGGCAATGTGATTTATACGCCTGAAATGGTGTTAGGTAAAAGCAGAAAGGGATTAAAAGTAAGTTATAGTACAGACACTCGCCCTACAAAAGACCTCATAAAACTTGCTGAGAATAGCGATCTTTTCGTTGGGGAAGGAATGTACGGCGATCCGTCAGATGCAGAAAAAGCAGTAAAAAAATACCATTCCACGTTTTTAGAGACGGCTTTGGTGGCGAAAGAAGCCAATGTGAAAGAGCTTTGGCTGACGCATTTTAGTCCTTCATTGAAAAATCCAGACAAATATCTAAAGTACGCTAAGGATGTATTTGAAAATAGCGTAGTTGGGCAAGATCTGATGACAAAAGAATTACACTTTGAAAATTCATAAAAGTTTTATAGTAAATCATATAAAAATAGTTTCCTTTTTGTTAAAAAATGATAAAATAAAGTATAGACATTTGCTTAAAATAATTTTTATGATATAATAAATAGAAGTTATTAACGCAAACAAATGAATAGGAGGATTTACTTAATGAGCAGTAATCTTAAAAAAATAGAGAACAGTGTTGCAACAATCGAGTTAAATATTCCAAAGGAAAAATTTGAAGAAGGATTAAACTTTTCATACAAAAAAAATGTAGGTAGATTTAATATACCGGGCTTTAGGCGTGGAAAGGCTCCGAGGATTATTGTAGAGAAGTATTACGGCGAGGGTGTGCTTTATGAAGACGCTATAGAGCACGTATTTCCAGATGCATATCAAGAAGCTATTGACTCTTTTAAATTGGAACCGATAGACAATCCAACAATTGACATTTTGCAGATTGGGAAGGGTCAAGATCTTATCATAGAGGCAGTAGTGCCGGTATTGCCTGATGTAGAGCTTGGACAGTACAAGGGTATAGAAGTCAAAAAAGTAGAGTATAATGTTAAAGACGAAGACATTAATAATAGACTTGAGCAGATGAGACAGAGGAATGCGAGAGTAGTACCAGTAGAAGACAGAGCAGCTCAGATGGGCGATATAGTTGACATAAGTTTTGAAGGCTTCTTGGATGGCGTGCCATTTGAAGGAGGTAAAAGTGACAATTACTCATTGGAGCTAGGCTCTAAGACATTTATTCCTGGCTTTGAAGAGCAAATTGTAGGACACAACATAAACGATGAATTTGATGTCAATGTTAAGTTCCCTGAAGATTACAGAGTTGAAGAATTAAAAGGAAAAGATGCGGTATTTAAAGTTAAGTTACTTTCAATAAAGTACAAAGAGCTACCAGAGCTAAACGACGACTTTGCAAAAGATGTAAGTGAGTTTGATACATTAGATGAATTAAAAGAAGACATAAAGAGGGAATTAAAAGAGCAGTATGACAGAAGCGCAGAAGAAGAAATGAAAGAAAATGCAGTAAAAGCTGTAGTTGCAAATTCAAAAGTTGAAATACCTGAAGTTCTGATAGACAGGCAAATAGACATATCTTTAAGAGATCTTGACTACAATCTCAGGTATCAAGGATTAGATCTTGATAAATACTTAGAGATAACAGGAAAGACAAAAGAGGATTTAAGGAAAGAGATGCATGATGATGCTGCATTAAGGGTAAAGACACAGCTTGTGGTAGATAAGATTGGCAAAGTTGAGAATATTACTGCTACAGACGAAGAAGTAGAAAATAGGTTAAATGAAATGGCAAGAAATTACAATATAAATGTAGAAGATTTGAAGAAAGAATTGAATGAGTCACAGATAAACAATATAAAAGACGATATAGTCTACTTTAAGACGATTGACTTTATATTTGAGAATAGTAAAATAGTAGATAAAGAGGAGTGATATTATGAGTTTAGTGCCTATCGTAGTTGAGCAAACAAATAGAGGTGAGCGCTCTTACGACATATTTTCAAGACTTTTAAAAGATAGAATTGTATTCTTAGGTGAAGAGATAAATGACGTTTCAGCCAGCCTTGTAGTAGCACAGCTTTTGTTCCTAGAAGGAGAAGATCCAGATAAGGATATTTGGCTTTATATAAATAGTCCAGGTGGGTCAATAACGTCTGCATTTGCAATATATGATACAATGCAGTATATAAAGCCTGATGTTGTCACTATGTGTGTTGGAATGGCTGCGTCAGCAGGTGCGTTTTTACTTGCTGCAGGCGCAAAGGGCAAGAGATTTTCGCTTCCAAACAGTGAGATAATGATACATCAGCCACTAGGCGGGACACAGGGTCAGGCAACAGACATAAAGATACATGCTGAAAGAATCATAAAGATGAAGCAAAAATTAAACAAAATATTGTCTGAAAGGACTGGACAACCACTAGAAAAAATAGAAAGAGATACAGAAAGGGACTTTTTCATGGACCCAGAAGAAGCAAAAGCTTATGGGCTAATTGATGATATATTAGTTAGAAGAAAATAGGCCCCGGAAGAGGTGAAAAAATGGCTAAGTATGACAATCAAAAACAATTAAAATGCTCTTTTTGCGGGAAGTCACAGGATCAGGTAAAAAGATTAGTTGCTGGTCCCGGCGTGTATATCTGTGACGAGTGTATAGAGCTATGCCAGGAAATCATCGATGAAGAATTTGAAGAAAACATCGATGTGGAAATAGGTGAACTTCCGAAGCCAAAGGAGATAAAAGAATTTTTAGATCAATACGTAATAGGTCAGGATAAAGCGAAAAAAGCTTTAGCAGTGGCTGTTTACAACCATTATAAAAGAATAAACAGTAGAGTTAAGACTGACGATGTGGAGCTACAAAAAAGCAATATCCTCATGTTAGGACCTACTGGTTCCGGTAAGACGCTTCTTGCACAAACATTAGCTAGGATGCTTAATGTTCCATTTGCTATAGCAGATGCGACATCTCTTACAGAGGCAGGATACGTCGGCGAAGATGTAGAAAATATTCTTCTTAAGCTTATACAAGCAGCAGATTACGATATAGAAAAAGCTGAAAGAGGGATTGTCTATATCGATGAGGTGGATAAGATAGCTAGAAAATCAGAAAATCCATCCATTACAAGGGATGTTTCTGGTGAGGGTGTACAGCAAGCGCTGCTAAAAATTTTGGAAGGAACAGTTGCGAATGTTCCACCACAGGGAGGACGAAAGCATCCTCATCAAGAATTTATACAGATTGACACGACAAATATACTTTTCATTGTAGGCGGTGCCTTTGACGGAATAGAAAAAATAATAGAGTCTAGGATAGGCAAGAAATCATTAGGATTTGGTTCAGAAGTCCAAAGTAAACAGGAAAAGAAGATAGGTGAAATCCTGAAGAATATAATGCCTGAGGACTTGTTAAAATTCGGCCTTATTCCTGAGTTTATAGGAAGGCTGCCAATTGTCGTTACACTTGATTCACTTGATAAAGATGCATTAGTGCGTATATTGACGGAGCCAAAGAATGCTTTGACGAAGCAATATGAAAAGCTGTTTGATTTAGACGGTGTAAAGCTTGAATTCGATAAGAAGGCGTTAAATGCAATTGCGCAAAAGGCTATAGACAGGAAGACTGGTGCTAGAGGTTTGAGATCTATACTTGAAGAACTTATGCTGGATGTAATGTATGAGATTCCTTCAAGTGACAATATAGAAAAATGCATAATAACAGAAGATACAGTTTTAAACAATGCACCACCTACGATTGTTTATTCTGAGTCTCAAAAGACTAAAAAAAGAGCTAAAAAGTCTGAGTCAGTTTCATAGCTTGTAATAAGAAGTATATAAAAACCTCCTTCTATCACATAATATCAAATGTAGAAGGAGGTTTTTTATGACACAAAATATCATGATGCCGTATGAAGTAAGACAAAGGCTTATTCAAGAACGTTTGGCAGAACCTCTAAAAGAAAAATGCCGCATACGGCAAATAGAAGATATCTTAGGGCAAGATGAAGCTGTCTTTAGAATATTAAATGACTTAAGAAAAGATAGGCCGAAAAATATTGTATTACTAGGTCCTGAAGGGACGTGGAAGAAAGACATCTTAAGAGCATGTTTTAAAAAAGTTCAATATGAAGGCAGCAGTTTTTTTAAAAATGGGGAATTTATAGAATATTATCCTGAGAAAAACTACAGTGATGATTTAATATATACTACATTATTTGGACGTTTAGAAGAAATTGATTGTGCTTCAATGAAATTACAGAGGCTAAAAATTGGTCTTGTTACACGAGCAAATAAAGGAATACTTTATATAAATAATATAGAAAATGTAAAGGAATATGTTATTTTTAAGCTAGTAGATGTTTTAAATGAAAAGAAGGTAAAGTTTGGCAAAATACGCATTTCAGAGGCAACTCCAGGATATTTAAAACGTTTTTTAACAGAAGGATTGCCAGCAGATTTTTGCTTAGCAGTAAATGTAATTGATATTAAGTCGATACCTGAAGATATGTTAACCATCTGTGATATTGTATCTTTTAAAAAACAAGATAAACGTGTGTTGAAAGAGTTAATTAAAAAAACGGCTGATAAAGGTTTATTCTATATAGAAGATGATGTGTGCGATGAAATTGCAAGTGTAGCAAAAAGCGGTGAAGATGCGGTTAGAATACTGCAGCACGTTGCACTTAATGCTCTTAAAAATGGGAGAAGCAAAATAATCAAAGAGGACTTAAAAGCTTGATTTTCTAGTTTTTGAGATTGAAATATTTTAATGTATAATATACTTATTAATAGGCAAATAGACAAAAGAGGTGACATTATGGACAAAAAATATATACTGCCGATGGTTCCATTGAGAGGTTTAACTGTATTCCCGTATATGGTTTTGCATTTTGATGTTGGAAGAGGAAAATCGGTTAAGGCTATTGAAGAAGCAATGCTTAGAAATCAGCTTGTCTTTTTGGTTACTCAAAAACATGCTGATATTGACGAACCTACAATAGATGATATATATAGTGTTGGTACGATTACGAAAGTAAAACAGATGTTGAGGCTTCCTGGCGAAGCTGTGAGAGTACTTGTAGAAGGTATATCAAGGGCTGAATTAAAGAATCTGATAAGTTATGAAAGTTTTTTTGAAGTCGAAGTTATAGAGAAAGTAGATAAAACAGAGATAGAAAAGGACAGCGAATTAGAAGCCTTAATGAGAAGCGTAGCGTCAGCTTTTGAGGAGTATATTAGTATTTCATCAAAAATACCATTAGACAGTATTTACAGTGTTGTATCTATAGAAGAGCCGGGAAGGCTTGCTGACGTTATAACAGAACATTTAAGCTTAAATCAAAGCCAAAATCAAGAGCTTTTAGAGTGCTTTGACACGAAGGAAAGACTGGAGAAGCTATTAGGGTTTATATTGAAAGAGCTTGATATACTTGAAATAGAGAAAAAAATAAATATGCGGGTCCACAAACAGATAGACAAAAGTCAGAGGGAGTATTATTTGAGAGAGCAATTGAAAGCTATAAAAGCCGAACTTGGAGAATCTGATGAAATAGATCAGGAAATAGATGAATATGAAGAAAAAATCGAGTCGAAAGATTTGCCTGATTATGTTAAAGAAAAAGCTAGAGAAGAGTTGAGAAGATTAAGCAGGATGGGACCAGGTTCTGCAGAAGGATCCGTTGTTAGGACGTACATAGATTGGCTTTTGGACCTTCCGTGGAATGAAGAGACTAAAGATGTGCTGGATATAAAAAGAGCAGAAAAAATATTGAATGAAGATCATTACGGATTAAAGAAAGTAAAAGAGAGGATTTTGGAGTTTTTGGCTGTAAGAAGCTATCATGAAAAGATGAAAAGTCCGATTCTATGCCTTGTAGGTCCTCCTGGCGTCGGAAAGACATCCCTTGGAAAATCTATCGCAAGGGCAATGAATAGAAAATTTGTAAGGTTGTCACTAGGTGGAGTTAGAGATGAAGCTGAGATAAGAGGACATAGAAGGACATATGTAGGGGCAATACCAGGTGGCATAATTAATTCATTGAAGATTGCAGGTTCCAAAAATCCAGTTTTTCTTTTGGATGAGATAGACAAGATGAGCTCTGACTTCAGAGGCGATCCAGCATCAGCAATGCTGGAAGTTTTGGATCCAGAGCAAAACTCTACATACAGAGACCATTACATTGATTTGCCATTTGATTTATCAAAGGTGCTTTTTATAACAACTGCTAATACATTAGACACGATACCAGCTCCCCTTCTTGACAGAATGGAAGTCATATATATATCTGGGTATACAGAGGAAGAAAAATTGCAAATAGCAAAAGAACATTTGGTTCCCAAAATATTAAAAGAACATGGTGTAACAAATGATGTTATAAAAATACAAGATTCAGCTATAATCGGCATAATATCAGAGTACACAAGGGAAGCTGGCGTAAGGGCGTTAGAGCAGAATATAGCAAAAGTAGTAAGAAAGTCTATCAAAACTATAGTGGAAGATAAATCTAATTCAATAAAAGTCAGAAAGCAAAATCTACAAAAATACCTTGGGAAGCCATTATTTAGAGTCGATAAAGCAAATCTGCAAGACAAAGTAGGTATGGTTACTGGCCTTGCGTGGACTAGAGTTGGAGGCGATACACTTACGGTTGAAGCAACTACCATGCCTGGAAGTGGAAAACTTACGCTTACAGGGCAGTTAGGAGACGTCATGAAAGAATCGGCACAGGCAGGTTTCAGCTATATAAGGTCAAATGCTGATTCACTTGGAATAGATGAGGATTTTTACAAAAATATGGACATACACATACATGTGCCAGAAGGTGCAATACCAAAAGACGGACCGTCTGCCGGCATTACAATGGTCACAGCAATGGTTTCAGCTATCAAAAGGGTACCGGTAAGAGGTGATATAGCCATGACAGGTGAAATTACACTGACCGGAAAAGTATTGCCTATTGGCGGTTTAAAGGAAAAAGTTTTAGCTGCCCATAGGGCTGGTATACTAAAGATAATTGCACCAGCAGATAATAAAAGAGATTTAGACGAGATACCGCAAAGTGTTAAAAGAAAGATGGAATTTAAGTTTGTTTCAAATATCGATGAAGTCTTAAAAATCTCGTTAGTAGGTGAGAACTCAGATGAAGATTAAATCAATAGAGCTTAAGGTTTCTGCGTATAATAAAAGTCAATATCCAGATGATGGAATATTACAAATTGCAGTAATAGGCAGGTCGAATGTAGGCAAATCATCTTTTATAAATACCATAGTTAATAGAAAAAATTTTGCACGAGTTAGCCAAAAACCTGGGAAGACACAAGGTATTAATTTTTACCTTGTAAATAATTCATTTTACTTAGTTGATCTTCCTGGCTATGGCTATGCTGAGGTTTCAAAAGAGATGAAAAAACAGTGGTCAATAAATATTGAGACTTACTTAAATGTTTCAGAATATCTCCAAGGTGCAATAATACTTGTAGACATCAGGCATAGGCCTACAGATGATGATGTCCTAATGGTGAATTATTTAAAACAAAGGAATCTAAATTATGTTGTTGTTGCTACAAAATCGGATAAGCTGAATAGGCAGGAAATTCAAAGGTCCCTGAATGTCATATCCGAGACACTTGAAGTCGACAGAGATAAAATTGTACCTTTTTCATCTTTGAAGAAAACTGGTGTAGATGATGTCTACACCTGTTTGGATTTTATTCTTAGGGACAACAAAAAATTCGAAGATTAATGACGATAATGGAGAATTATTAAATGTATTCGTTAAATATCACTTAATTTGATTAAAAATGAAAATATATGGTGTTTGATTGACATTTGCTATTGAAAAGTATCAGTTGTATAATTGTTTTATAGTTACGTAATAAAATAAGCCTAATTCCAATGGAAACGGGGGACCCAATAACTGGGGCGAAATTCGAAAGAATAGGGTTAAGCTCTCCTAGATCCTAGCCCGTCAGCTAACCCCGTAGGCTTTTTAGGGAAGTTAAAAAAACTTGAAAACTTCAGGTTTTTTTATATTTTTTGGGGAAAACGCTGTAAAAAAGATGAGACATGATTAATATACGTTGTTTCTACTATTTATGATAAAATCATAGGTATTTATATTTGATATTATTTTTGGAGATGAAGAAATGACTGTAAGGCAAAAAGTGCAGCATATTTTAAACAGTATAACGCCTATACAGGTGCTTGCTTTAGGTTTTGCTACAGTGATATTGATAGGGACATTCATTCTTATGCTTCCAATATCATCGAGTACAAACACTGAGACAGATTTTACGACAGCTTTATTTACTGCAACATCTGCTACATGTGTTACGGGTTTAGTAGTAGTTGACACAGGGACATATTGGTCTAGATTTGGCCAGACAGTTATTATGATTCTAATACAAATTGGCGGACTGGGGTTTATGTCATTTGCAACTCTTTTATTTATGGTAATGGGCAAAAAAATAACTTTTAAAGAAAGACTTGTTATGCAGGAAGCTATGAATGCTCTTACACTGCAGGGGATAGTTAGGCTTATTAGGTATGCACTTATAAGCACATTTGTAATTGAAGGTATTGGCGCAGCATTATTATCATTTAAGTTTATTCCAAAGTTTGGATTTTGGGAGGGCCTTTTTCGTGGAATATTTCATGCAGTATCTGCTTATAATAACGCTGGATTTGATGTCTTTGGCAATTTTAAGAGCTTAGTACAGTACACAGAAAGTTTTTCTGTAAATTTTGTGATAATGACATTAATCGTTTTTGGTGGCTTAGGATTTACAGTTCAATATGATATAATCAACAAAAGGCATTTTAAAAAATTTTCTCTTCACTCAAAAGTTGTAATCATAACAACATCAATTTTAATCGTGGTTGGTGCTTTAATATTTTATTTATTAGAACATGACAATCCTGAAACGATGAAATACCTTTCTTTTAAAGGCAAGGTGTTGTCATCATTGTTTGCAGCTATAACGCCCAGAACTGCTGGGTTTAGTACGCTTGATACTGCAAATATGACAAATGCTTCAAAGTTTTTTACAATCATATTGATGTTTATAGGTGCATCACCGGGGTCGACAGGAGGCGGTATTAAAACATCGACATTTGCAGTTATCGTAATGACTTTGTTTTCAGTAGTAAAAGGTAGAGAAGATACTGAAGTATTATCTAAAAGGATTCCAAAAGATGAAGTGTACAGAGCATTTTCAGTAATTTGCATAGGTATATTTATAGTTATTTTTGATGTTTTACTTTTGTCAGTATTTGAAAAAGCAGACTTTTTATCAATTTTTTACGAAGTTGTATCAGCATTTAGCACTGTAGGCCTTACGATGGGGTTGACACCTCATTTAGACATAGTTGGAAGGATAGTAATAATATTGACAATGTATGCAGGAAGAGTTGGACCATTGACAGTAATATACGCACTGATGCGAAGGCATGCAAATTCAAATGCAGCAATAAAATACCCGGAAGACAATGTATTAATTGGTTAGGAGGATATATATATCATGAGTGGGAAACAATTTGTAGTAATAGGTTTAGGAAGATTTGGATCAAGTGTTGCAATGACATTATATTCACTAGGTTGTGATGTGTTGGCGATAGACAGTTCAGAAGAAAGAGTACAGAGGATATCAGATAGCGTGACTAGAGCAGTGCAGGCTGATGCAACAGATGAAAAAGTACTAAGATCTTTAGGTGTAAGGAATTTTGATGTTGCAATAATAGGTACTGGAACAGACATACAAACAAGCCTTATGGTTACGCTTATGGTAAAAGAACTTGGTGTAAAAACAGTTGTAGCGAAGGCTTTAAATGAACTTCATGCAAAAGTATTGCTGAAAATCGGAGCAGATAGGGTCATATTTCCAGAAAAAGAAGCAGGAATAAAATTGGCTCATAGTCTTACATCATCAAATATACTTGATTTTATAGAGCTTTCACCTGAGTACAATATTGTTGAAATAATGGCTCTTAGAGATTGGATAGGCAAATCTTTAAATGAATTGAAATTAAGACAAAGGTTTGGATTAAATATTATTGCAATAAAAAGAGAAAATAATATTAAAATAACTCCTTCTGCTGACGATATAATAATGGAGGGCGATAATTTATTTATTATTGCGTCGATTGATAGTATAAATAAATTGAATAACAGTTAAGACTTAATATATAAGAGTCTGACGACTGTTGAATTTTAAGGCTTGTGTGAAAATAGTGTTTGAAATTTACATTGTAAAGTATTATAATTGTATTCAAAGGCGAGAAAGGGGTGATACAAGTGGAGATAGGACAGTCGGTAGTATTTACAATTCCACTGTTTGGTGGCATTCCAGTAACTTCTACAGTTGTTGTAACATGGTTAATAATGGCTGTGCTTACTATAGCGTCTATTATCGTTACAAGAGGCTGGAAACTTGTTCCTACTGGCGTACAGAATTTCGTTGAAACCATTGTAGATGGCTTAAATTCATTTACAAAAGATGCTCTTGGAGAGTATTGGTCATCATTTGCACCTTATCTTGGAACAATTGCGTTATATTTAATATTAGCAAATACCATCGATCTATTTGGAATAGCACCTCCTACAAAAGATTTAAGTGCCACATCTGCAATGGCTATAATGTCTATCGTCGTTGTTATAATAGCATCAATTAAAGCAAAAGGCATAAAAGGATATGCAAAATCATTTTTTGAACCGATGCCCTTCTTTTTTCCAATGAAAATACTTGATATGTTTACGAGACCATTATCACTTGCAGCCAGGTTGTTTGGCAATATCATAGCTGCATTTATAATAATGGGTTTAATAAGTAAAGTGGCACCGATAATAGTGCCAGCAATATTTAGCATCTACTTTGACTTGTTTGATGGTGCACTTCAGATGGTAGTGTTTGTATTTTTGACGATGCTTTATATTGAAGAAGCTGTTGAATAGTAATATAATTTAAAGTGATTTGATTTATAATTGAAATATTTTAGTAAAAAATATAATCGAAATTATTTAAAAGGAGAGATGAAGATGAATTTATTGGCAATAGGAGCAGGAATTGCTGCGATTTCAGGTATTGGTGCAGGAATTGGTATAGGTATAGCTACAGGAAAGGCTGTTGAAGCTGTATCAAGGCAGCCAGAGGCAAGAGGCAGCATAATGCAGTTCTTACTTTTAGGTGGTGCTTTGTCTGAAGCAACTGCTATATATGGATTGCTAGTTGCATTTTTGATAATATTCTTCATGAAACCATAATGATACGAAAGAAGGTAATAATTTGAGCCTTATAAATCCGTATACGTTCGTTTTTACGATTATAAATCTGGTTGTTTTGTATCTGATATTGAGAAAGTTTCTCTTTAAACCCGTGACAAAATTTATGGAAGAAAGATCACAAAAAATTAAAAATTCACTTGAAGAGGCTGATAGGAAAGTTCATGAAGCTAACGAATTAAAAGCACAATACGAAGAGATATTAAAAAAGGCTGACGATGAAGGAAAGGCTATCATTGATAGAGCAGAAAAATATGCAAAAGAAAAAGCAGATAAGATAATAGAACAGGCAAATATTGAGGCGAAAGAGATAATAGAAAGGGCAAAAGAAGAAGCAGAGACAGAGAAAATTAAAGCTATGCATGATTTAAGGGTTAGCTTGTCGCACCTTATAATAGAAGCTGCATCAAAGGCTATTGGCAATATCAACCTCGATGATGATAAGATCATCAACGAGGTGGTTAAGGAGGCAGGTGCATCTTGGAACAAGTAATAGCAAAAAAATATGCACGTGCTCTTTTTAACGCAGCTAGAGAAAATAACAATATCGAAAAGTATTATGACGAACTTAAGGACATTTTAAATGTGTTAAAAAATAAGCAAATATATAAAATTATTACAAATAGAGGAATATATATCAAGCAAAAAATGAGCTTTGTTGATGCGATTTTAGATGGATATGATAAAGAAATAATTAACTTTTTAAAATTGATAATATCGAAACATAGAGAGACTATTTTTGATGAAATATTCATTGAGTATGAGAAATTGTACATGGATTACAAGGGAATCATAAATGCAACATTAATTTCAGCCCATCCGCTGGACTTAAAGACTATAGAAGAAATCAGGAATAAATTAGAATCGAATTTTAATAAAAAAGTGAGCATAAATCAAACAGTGGATGAGTCTATACTTGGTGGGCTTAAGATATTAATAGGAAATAAAGTTATCGATGGTTCTATAAAAGGAAAACTTGATCTACTTCTTAAAAATCTTGTAACTGCAAGTTAATAAAAAGTACTTTATAAAATAGAAGGTGAATATATGGATATAAAACCTGAAGAAATAACATCAATTCTGGAAGATAAAATAAAAAATTTTGATTTTACCCTTAAGACAGAAGATATAGGTTATGTAATTACTGCTGGTGATGGCATTGTCAAGATATATGGACTTGATGAAGCAATGTATGGAGAAATGGTTGAATTTGAAAATGGCGTCTATGGTATGGTAATGAATCTTGAAGAAGACAATGTTGGCGCCATAATTCTTGGCGATCCTGAAGCAATTAAAGAAGGTACTACTGTAAAGCGTACTGGAAAAGTAGTTGAAGTACCTGTAGGTCCTGGTCTTTTAGGTAGAGTCGTAAATCCTTTAGGTCAACCTCTAGACGGTAAAGGACCTATAAAAAACGATGGAACAAGGCCTGTGGAATATCCAGCTCCACCTATCATAAAGAGGAAACCTGTTGATACTCCGCTACAGACTGGAATCTTGGCAATAGATGCTATGATTCCTATCGGTAGAGGGCAGAGAGAGCTTATAATAGGAGATAGGCAGACTGGAAAAACGGCTATCGCAGTTGATACTATAATAAACCAGAAAGACAAAGATGTTTACTGCATATATGTTGCAATAGGCCAGAAGGCTTCGACGATAGCGGGACTTGTGAATACATTGGAAAAATTCGGTGCAATGTCATATACAACGGTTGTAGCATCCACAGCAAGTGATTCTGCAGCACTGCAGTATTTGGCACCATATGCTGGATGTGCTATGGCAGAGTATTTCATGTACAACAAAAAAGATGTCCTTATAGTATATGATGATCTTTCAAAACACGCTGTTGCCTACAGAACGATTTCGCTCCTTTTGAGAAGACCGCCAGGAAGAGAAGCATATCCTGGAGATGTATTCTATCTCCATTCAAGGCTTTTGGAGCGTTCTGCTAAGCTTTCTGACGATATGGGCGGCGGTTCAATTACTGCGCTGCCGATAATAGAAACACTTGCAGGTGATATATCAGCATACATTCCTACAAATGTTATATCTATAACAGATGGACAGATATATCTGGAATCTGAGCTTTTCTATTCAGGTATAAGACCTGCTATAAACGTAGGTCTATCAGTATCACGTGTCGGTGGTGCTGCGCAGAAGAAAGCCATGAAGAAAGTGTCTGGCAGAATGAGATTAGAGCTTTCCCAATACAGAGAGTTGGAGGTATTTGCACAGTTTGGCTCAGATCTTGATAAATCGACACTGGATTTGCTAAAGCAAGGCGAGAGGATAGTAGAAATAACGAAGCAACCAAGATATCAGCCGATTTCGATGGAAGATCAAGTCATAATGATATACACGGTTATGAACAAATACTTGGTGGATGTTGAACTTCAAGATGTAAAGAAATTTGTGAAAGATCTTATTGAATTTATTGATATAAATTACCCAGATATTAAGAAAACCATAAGAGAGACAGGTAAGTTAGAGGATGATACAGTTGAAAAATTAAAGGCGGCTATCGAGGAGTATAAGAGCAAATACGCATCGAAAGGTGATGCATAATGGGGAAAAGGGATATTCAATTAAGGATAAAAAGCATCAAAGAGACGCGAAAAATAACGAAAGCTATGAATCTCATATCAGCAGCTAAATTCAGAAAAGCAAAGGTTATGCTGGATAATGTGAGACCGTATTATGAAAAAATACAGTCTACAATGGAAGATATACTGATTCATAGCGGCGAGGCTACATCCCATTATTTTGAAAGACAGCATGAAGCAAAAGGAGCAAGAAAAAAAGCCGTCATAGTTGTAACAGGCGATAAAGGTCTGTGTGGTGGATACAATCATAACGTCATAAAACAAGCGGAAGAAGTTATTGATGGCGATACACAAAACCTGATGGTGATAGGTGAAGTAGGACGCAGCTATTTCATGAATAAGGGCTACAACGTAGATGTAGAATTTCTATATACTGCTCAAAATCCTACCACATCTGCAGCAGGTGAGATATCTGATTTATTAGTAGATATATATGACAGAGGCATTATAGATGATATTTATGCAGTATATACAGAAATGGCTGGTTTAAAGCAGATAGTAAGGACAATTAAAATATTGCCGCTGGACATAAAAAATTTTGACAGCAATAAGGATGTAAAAATTTTAAGCGATATGATATACGATCCATCCCCCACTAAAGTATTTAATTTACTTGTGCCTGAGTATATTAAAGGCATAGTGTACAGCTTCTTGGTAAATGCTTTTGCATCAGAGCATTTTTCACGTATGGTTGCAATGGATGGTGCAACCTCAAATGCAGATAAGATGATAGCTAAATACACTTTGGAATATAACAGGCTGAGGCAAGCTTCTATAACGCAAGAGCTTTCTGAAATAATCGGAGGTTCATCTGTTTAGCTGGAACTGAAAGTATTTAAATTATAAAAATAAAATTTTAGATAGTGAATGGAGGCTAATATGAAAAAAGGTTATATAACACAGGTAATAGGTCCGGTTGTTGATATACGTTTTGACGAAGATTTGCCACCCATCAACAATGCGATTAAGATACCATTTAAGGATGATGAAATAGTCGTCGAAGTATCTCAGCATACAGGTGACAATACAGTAAGGTGTGTTGCTATGTCGTCTACCGATGGATTAAAGAGAGGGATGGAATGTTTTGATACAGGCGGGCCAATTTCGGTACCGGTCGGCGAAGGTACACTTGGCAGAATGTTTAACGTGTTGGGCAAACCAATGGATGACCTTGGTGAAGTGAAAGCAGATAAGTATATGTCTATACACAGAGATGCACCAAGCTTTGAAGAACAAAGCCCTGTCACTGAGGTATTGGAGACAGGTATAAAAGTCATAGATCTTCTAACACCATATGCAAAAGGTGGCAAGATTGGACTATTTGGTGGTGCAGGTGTTGGTAAGACAGTCTTAATAGAAGAGCTAATCAGGAATATAGCGACAGAGCATGGCGGATACTCAATCTTTACTGGTGTTGGAGAGAGAACCCGTGAAGGTAATGATTTGTGGCATGAGATGAAAGAGTCTGGTGTTTTAGATAAGACAGCATTTGTCTTTGGTCAGATGAATGAGCCACCAGGGGCTAGAATGAGAGTTGGACTTACCGGTCTTACAATGGCAGAGTATTTTAGGGATGAAAAGCATCAGGACGTTTTGCTATTTATTGATAATATATTCAGGTTTATACAAGCAGGCTCAGAAGTATCTGCTCTCTTAGGCAGGATGCCATCTGCCGTAGGTTATCAGCCGACACTTGCTACAGAGCTTGGTGCATTGCAGGAGAGAATAACTTCTACAAAGAGCGGGTCAATTACATCTGTTCAAGCGGTATATGTGCCTGCAGATGACTTGACAGATCCGGCGCCTGCAACGACATTTACACACCTTGATGCCACGACAGTTTTATCTAGAAGCATTGTTGAAATGGGTATTTATCCTGCGGTTGATCCACTTGATTCTACATCAAGAATATTAGAGCCTAACATTGTAGGTGAGGAGCACTACAATGTAGCAAGGCGTGTACAGGAGATACTGCAAAAGTATAAAGAACTACAAGACATAATAGCTATTCTAGGCATGGATGAATTATCAGATGAAGATAAGCTTACGGTCTACAGAGCAAGGAAGATACAGAGATTTTTATCGCAGCCTTTCTTCGTTGCTGAGACATTTACTGGAATACCAGGCAAATATGTCCCGCTAAAAGAGACGATAGAAGGATTTAAAAAGATAGTAGATGGTGAGATGGACGATATACCAGAAGCAGCATTCTTCATGGTAGGAAATATTGATGAAGTGTATAAAAAAGCTGAAGAAATGAAGTGAGGTGCATAAAATGAGTAAGTACCACCTCGAAGTTTTGACACCATATCGCAAATTTTACGATGGAGATGTTGAGGAAATCATTGTTACAACAAGTGCTGGAGAAGTCGGTGTACAAAAAGGGCATATTCCTATGACTGTCGCATTGGGAATTGGCACTTTAAAGATAAAAAATAACAATGAGTGGAAAGAAGCCAGCATATCAAACGGATTTATGGAAGTCAAGCAGGATAATGTAGTTATACTGGCAGATGCTGCCGAATGGCCTGAGGAGATAGATATTATGAGAGCAGAAGCAGCAAAGCAGAGGGCAGAAGAAAGGTTGAGGCAGAAGAAAAGCCAGCATGAGTATCTGCTTGCAAAAGCCGCTTTGCGGCGAGCTCTCGTTAGAATGACCATTGCAAAAAAATACAAAAAGATGTAAGAAATACCTCCACGATTGTGTATAAAAACATCCTATTTAGACTAAAATCTAAATAGGAGAAAATAGTGGAGGTGTTTTTATATGAAAAAGGTAACAGTTATAATATTGATGTTCATAATATTGGCAGGGACATTTAATGTTTATGCTGCCCCAAGTGACAATATTATTACAAAAGAAAAAGCTATCTCAATTGTAAAAGACAAACTGGGAGATATAAAATACGATAATTTAAGCGCACAATACAGAGAGTTTACAAATAAAGATTCAGTGTGGATATTAAGTTATACTAAAGATGATATTTTTGAAAATACTTCAATAACTCTAAATGCGAAAACTGGAGATATTATAAGGTATAATTATATATCTGATTACAATGGAGGCAAAAATCTAAGCAGAGATGATGCAAAAAAAATAGCAGATGAATTTTTAAACAAGGTAAGGCCAACAAATCTTAGCAAATATAAATTTGACAACATGTATAAAAATGACACTTATAGGGAATACAATTTTAAATGGAGAAGAGAAGAGAATGGTGTGAAAGTTTTATACGACACAATAAACGTATCAGTTGATAAAAAAACGGGATATGTTACACATTATACGTACGATTGGACAGAAGGAGATTTACCTACGCTTAAAAATGTGATAGATATAAATGAGGCCACGAAACTTTTTAAAGAATATTTAAGACCAAGATTAGTGTACACGGTAATATATAACAAAAATAAAGGTGATGTGAAACTGGTATATTTTTCACCATCACCTCAATACATGATAAATGCATATACAGGTGATATAATTGATGTAAATGGTAATAAAGTTGAATTAAAAAAGACAGGTGAAGAAAAAATCACATTGGACAAATTTTACAATAAATCTAGTAAGCCTGTTACAAAAGATGAAGCGTATAAAATAGCATCCAAGTATGTATCTAAAGACTATGAATTAAAAAACACAGCATACATCGAAAAATACGCAGGCCTTGATTTAAATGTTTGGACGTTTGCATGGAATAAAGTTAATGGAATAGGATATCTACATGTGGCAGTTAATGCAAATACAGGTAATGTCGTAGATGTGCTGGAAAGCACCAAAAGTGATTTAAGTATATCAATTTCCCGGGTAAATGCATTAAAAAAAGCGGAATCATTTATAAAGGATAATTTCAAAGACGTAGTACCTTATCTCGATTTTAACAGCAATTTAGATACCAATACACGTGAAGCAATCTACGGATACCACTTTGTATTTCCTCTCAAACAGTACAACATTCCATTTATAAATAATGGTATAACTATTGATGTAGATGGAGGAGGAAATATATCAGCGTATACTTATAAAAATTACGACGTACCGATTCCGATGCCGTCAAACATCATGACGCAGGATAAAGTAACAGATAAATACTTAAAAAATGGAAACTTTTCTTTAAAATATTACAAACCAGAAGACAAAAATATAATACCAGTTTACACTGTAGATGATCCTATTTATTCAAACTTGATAGATGCCATTTCAGGTGAAATAATAAAACCATATTAAAAAGGGCTTTTTAAGCCCTTAATTTATCTTCAGAAGGCATTTCAGATAAAATCATGCTTAAAAACGTCAAAAAACCGCCGATTATAGATTTCAATGTCATAACCTCACCAGCTACCACAAATGCTGTGATGGCAGAAAAGACAGGCTCCAGGGAAAAAATAATAGCTGTATGTGTAGCAGATGTATTTGCCTGCATCGTATTTTGAACGGTTAATGCAAAAGCTGTTGCAAAAATGCCAGTCAATATAAGTGCAAACCATACGGTTTTGTTTGTCGGTATAGTTGGTTTTTCATATATAAATGATAAAATCCCACTTAGAATCGCAACAACCAGAATTTGTATCATTGCAAACGAAATAGTATCCACAGATGGTGCATATTTTGCAATTAAGACGATCTGAAATGCAAATGATACTGCACACAAAAAAGTAAGGAAATCCCCAAAGTTTATCTTTAAATCAACATTTGTTGTTATAAGCAATAACCCTACCATTGCCAATATGACGCTTATCCACGATGTCTTTGACAGTTTTGCTTTTAAGAAAAATGCTTCTAATATAGGTACAAGCACTACATTGAACCCACTTATAAAACCAGACTTTGATGCTGTAGTGTATTTTAGACCCAGTGTTTGAAATGCATAGCCTAAAAATAACATTGTACCAACAAGGACTGAAACAATAAATGTTCTTCTATCTATATTTACAAGTCTTTTGCCGTACAGGATTGCCAGTACTATGAAGGCAAGCATAAATCTCAAAAACAGAAAATTGTACACAGGTATTACGCTTGTTGCATTTTTTACTATTATAAAAGTGGATCCCCAGATGACTGTGACTAAGATTAACATGATGTCGCTTTTTAATTTTTTTGTCAATCCTTAAGCCTCCCTATTTGAAATTATGGCCTAAATTTCTGTGCAATTGGCATGCGCCTTCCGACGCCGAATGCTTTTGTTGTAACTTTAAGACCCGGTGCTGCCTGTTTTCTCTTGTATTCTGCATTGTTGACCTTTCTGATTACATCTCTTACAATGTCTTCATCATAGCCTCTTGATACGATCTCACTTATTGATTTATCATCTTCTATGTATAACTTAAGTATATCATCTAGTATTTCATAAGGTGGCAGTGAATCAGTATCCTTCTGATTTGGCCTTAGCTCTGCAGATGGAGCCTTTTTAATGGTTGACAGCGGTATTATGATTTTGTCTCTATTTATATACTTTGCAAGTTCGTACACCATCGTCTTTGGCACATCGGATATTACAGCAAGTCCACCACTCATATCTCCATACAGTGTGCAGTATCCAACAGCGATTTCTGACTTATTTCCGGTTGTCAACACCATGTAGCCTTCTCTGTTTGATATGAACATTAGATAGTTGCCTCTTATCCTGGCCTGCAGATTTTCTTCTGCTAGATCTCCCAAAACGTCACCATCTTTGTTAAAAATAGAGATATAACTTTTAAAAACATCTTCAATAGGTATTACTCTGTACTGTATGCCTAGATTTTGTGCTAAATCCCTTGCATCATCTTTGCTGCCTTCTGAAGAATAGCGAGATGGCATAGACACTCCCACTACATTTTCACGCCCTAAAGCTTTTACTGCAAGTGCGCATGTGACAGCAGAATCAATGCCGCCGCTTAAGCCTACCACTGCTTTTTTAAAACCTGTCTTTCTAAAATAATCTTTGAGTCCTAAAATTAATGCATCGTGAACCCATGAAATATCTTCTTTGATTTCTTGAAGTGGTTTTAATTCATCTAGATTTTCAGTATCTACAAAAGCCATATCTTCAGAAAATGACCTTAAGTTTACGACTCTGTCACCATTGGAATTTATTGCGAAACTGTTACCATCAAAAATCAGCTCGTCATTTCCACCGACTTGATTTACGTATATCAGCGGCAATTTATATTTCTTCGATATCTGCTTTACCATTCTTGTCCTTAATTCTTGTTTTCCAAGGTTATACGGCGATGCGGAAATATTTATAAAAATGTCTGGATTTAGCTTGTACTGCTCTTCCAAAACATCTATATCGTACCTTGGCCTTTCCCAGAAGTCCTTGTCGTTCCATATGTCTTCGCAAATATTTACTGCAAGGCGCATTCCTTTAAAGTCAAAACATTGTCTTTCTTTTGCTGGCTCAAAATACCTTTGCTCATCAAATACATCGTAATTTGGCAAAAGGGTTTTGTCAGCTTGTCCGATTATTTTACCGTTGTATAGAAGCAGTGCTGAGTTATGAAGCAAGTAGTCTTTTTCCTTATCCTTTGTAGCTGTGCCTACAATGACGCCAATATCATTTGTCTCAGGCAATATAATCTCATTTAAAGCACTATATGATGTTTCCAAAAAATCAGGGTTATAAAGTAAATCCTTAGGAGGATATCCAATGATAGATAATTCCGGAAATACTATAAGCTCCATATTAGCTTTTTTTGCTTCTTTTATATACTTAATTATTTTTTCACAGTTATTTTTAATGTCACCCACAGTTGGATTCAACTGTGCTAATGCTATCTTCATAAATCTCACCTCGAAATATTTTCATAAAGATATTTTAGCACATAATGAAAAAAAATACACCAGCATATTGTGGTGCAGTCAATTCTACAATTACTGCCATTTGATTATTTTCTTTTCAATGTATACTAAAAGCACGTACATCAACGCAGCCAGCACAGATAGTATTAGGACACTGGACATGACTATGTCAAGCTTGAATATCTGTCCGCCGTACACGATGAGATATCCTAGACCAGCCTTTGATACTAAGAATTCGCCTGTTATTACGCCAACCCAAGATAGCCCCATGTTGATTTTTATGGCAGACATGATAGTTGGGATACTGGCTGGCAAAATGCACTTTGTAAGTATTTGATATTTTGTAGCGCCAAATGTCTTTAAAAGTTTTATCTTATCCTCATCTACTTGCATAAAGCCTGTCTCTAAACTTATTATTGTGACGATTAAAGATATTGCAAGTCCCATCGTTATTATAGGTGCTTCACCATTTCCCATCCATACGATGAATATAGGACCTAACGCAATCTTTGGAAGACTGTTTAAAACTATTAGGTATGGCTCCGCTACCTTTGATGCAAATGAAGACCACCAAAGCATGATAGCAATTGCTATTCCTATAATTGTTCCAAGTGCAAATCCAATCAGCGTCTCACTAAGTGTAACCCATATGTGTGTAAAAAGTGAACCGTCTTTGCTTAAGTTTATGATCGTTTTAAGCATGCGGGATGGCTGACTAAATAAAAATGGATCTATCAATTTAAGCCTTCCGGCTATTTCCCATAATGCAAAAAATGCAATCAATATTATAACCTGAGTAGTTCTTATAGCTATCTCTTTTCTTTTGACTTTTTTTAAAAACTCCATGTGCTCCTTTGACATGTTTGACGTTGTATCATACATGGACATCAAGCTCCTTCCATATCTCATTGAAATATTCTCTAAATTCCGGGGCTTTTCGGCATCCAATGGGTGAGGGTGTATCGCATGTGAGATGTATCTCATGTATGCTTTTTACAACTGCCGGCCTATTAGACAAAACCACGATTCTATCGCACATCGCTATTGCCTCTGATATATCGTGAGTCACTATAATAGCTGTCTTTTTTACATTTTTCAATATGCTCCATACCTCATCAGATATTGCAAGCCTTGTCTGGTAATCAAGGGCTGAAAAAGCCTCATCCAATAGCATGATGTCAGGATTTAACGCTAGAGTCCTGATTAATGCTGCTCTTTGCCTCATTCCTCCTGATATCTGATTTGGATAATGGTATTTAAACTCTGCAAGACCGTATCTATCTAATAGTCCCTCTACATGCCTTATAGAATCATCATTGACAGCATTTTGTATCTCAAGCCCAAGAAGAACATTCTGCATGATGTTTCGCCACTCAAAAAGGTGGTCTCTTTGAAGCATGTATCCAACCTCGCCGTTTACTTTTACGCTTCCGCCTGATGGCTTCAAAAGGCCTGCAATAATAGATAAAAGTGTGGATTTACCACATCCTGATGGTCCTATAACTCCTACAAATTCGCCTTCATGTACATTGAAAGAGACATTTTTTATCGCTTCTGTTTCGCCATTTACCGTATGATAGTTTAAAGAGACATTTTTAAGTTCTACCATGACTTTATCCACAAGGCGCACCTCCTGCACAATATTTTAGGCATACTTACAGGGGACAATCTTTCTATTGTCCCCGCAACACTATTTCTTTATTGATTCGACTGCTTTATCTGCGAAAGTATTGTCTATAAGAGCATTGGGGTCTACTTTGCTGTCTATTTCACCGGCGTTTAACAATACATTCTGAAGTGCGTCAAAATCAGCCGACTTCATTTGCGGTGTTGTACCCCATGCATCTATGCTTTTATACCTGTCGATAACTTTTGCTATGATATCAATATCTGTATCTGGGAAGAATGACTTGATGTCTTCTGCCACTTGTTTTGATGAATGGGATTGAACGTAAAGCATCCCTTTGTAAACTGCATTCGTGAAATGCTGTATTATATCAGGATGTTCTTTTATATAGTTTTTTCTAGCGTTAAATGTCGTATACGGCACATCATGTCCGGCAGCACCGACAGATGCTACGATATATCCACCTTTTTCACTCTCTACTTGTGATGCCGTCGGTTCAAATAATGCGACGTAGTCTGCATCGGATCTCATGAAGGCACCGGCAGTTGCTGTAAATTGAAGATTTGTCACAAGATTTACATCTTTTTTAGGATCTAGTCCGTGTTCTTTCAGTATATATTCAAGAGTCATTTCAGGCATTCCGCCCGGCCTTCCACCTATTATTTTTTTCCCTTTTAAGTTTTCCCACTTGAAATTTGGCTCTGGTTTTTTGCCTACTAAGAATGAGCCGTCTTTTTTTGTAAGCTGTGCAAAATTTACAAGGTAATCTTCTTTTCCTTCTTTATACACGTAGACAGTAGTCTCTGGGCCTTGCAGTCCTATGTCGGCTTGACCTGATACGACTGCCGTCGCTGCTTTGTCAGAACCTTGTGCAGTTGTTATCTCCAATTGAAGTCCTTCTTCTTTAAAAAATCCCTTATTTACTGCTGCGTAGTAGGGTGCATAAAAAATCGAATGAACTGTCTCAATAAAATTTATCTTTGTAAGCTGTTTATCTTTTGCTTTACATCCTGTAAACAAAACAGATGTAAGTATAAATGTAAGTATAAGCGTAAAAATAAGTAATTTCCTAGGCTTTCTCATGAATATACCTCCCATTTATTTAGATTTCAGTTTATTATATTCTATCAATTGCAAATGGTGATTGAATGGAAAATAAGATTTTTTCAACTACCGATTCGTTAAATGATTACAGAAGAAGGAAATTAAATATTTTTGTCGAATTAAATTATTTGTGTATTTTTTATAACATGTACAAAGGAGAATAATTATGGCACAAAAAGCAGCAAAAAAAGGAAAAGTCAATGTGAAGGAAAAAAGAAGTATAAACACTATTTTTACAATCGATATCGTATTTTACATATCATTGCTTTTATTAGTGGCATTACCACCGTATTTTAGAGGCATGTACTTTGATAATGAACTTCTACCTACTATGGTGATTACATCTATTGTGGTGGTGATTTGGTCACTTATTAAGATATTTAAAAAGGAACCCATAATTACAGAAAGACTTGACTATGCTGTATTATCCCTTGTTGGAGCATATCTCATATCGACATTTTTTGCTGTAAATATAAGATCTGCGATAGGGGAGACATTGAAGTATGTTGATTATGTTTTTATATACTTAATGGCAAGTAGGCTTTTAAGCGACAAGAAAAAGATATGGATCCTTTTAAATGTACTTGTTTTAAGTTCATTTGGAGTAGCAGTAGTAGGGCTTTTATCTGCTGCAGGATACATAAACTACAATGGGTCATGGGTGGGAGGCAGAATCAATTCTACATTTCAATATGCCAATACTGCAGCATCATTTATGATGGCATTTTTGTTTGTGAACTTTGCCCTTATATCATATACAGAAAATAAATATCTAAAAGCGCTGTATGGGATAGAAGCATTTGTACAGCTTTATGCATATGTATTTACATTGTCCCGCGGTGCATGGGTAATGTTTCCGTTTTTGTTTATATTCCTTATCATAATGATGCCAAAAGGCAAGAGAGTAGAGCCTTTCATCTACTTAATAGGTATAGTCGTAGCATCGTCACTGCCTATAGCGAAATTTAATTCTATCGTGAATGGCCCTAAACCACACAATCTGCTTATGTGGATATTTGTAGGAGCTTTGCTATCAGCTATTTTCACATATCTGATAAGTTTTATAGTTGATGCTGTAAATAAGATAAGCTTAAAAGTAGGTATATCGATAATTGTTATTATCGGTATTCTTTCATCAATAGGTGGATACATAGTATTGACATCTCAAATGCCGCTTACATTAAGTCATGGTCAAGATGAGGCCGACAGCTTAAAAAGCGTGACGAGATTTGTGGATGTGGATTCTGGCAGGATTTATGTTCTTAAATATGTGGTTAAATCGCAAAATAGTGAAAACAAAGATTGGGCATATAAAATTGCAATAGACAGCAGAAATGATTTAGATCAGCCTACAAAAATAAAAGATGTTTACGACAAAGAAAGTTTCAGCGGAGAAAAAACTATTGAATTTTCTACGTTAAAGGACACCAAGAGGTTGGCTATAACTTTTATAAACAATTTTAAAGGTACGTCTGTAACATTTGAAAAAGCGTATATATATCCAAAAAACAACCCAAAAGACGTACAAAACATTATGCTGAAATACAAGTATCTGCCTGAAAATGTGGCGTCTAGAATACAGGATATTAGCCTAAGTAGCCACAGCAGTTCGGAGCGCATGCAGTTTTACAAAGATGGGTTTAAGATATTTAAAGACTATCCGCTGTTTGGTGCAGGTGGAGGTGCATGGGCATCCCTTTACTTTAAGTACCAGTCATACCTCTATTGGACAACCCAGACACATAATTACTTCATGCAGGTTTTGCTTGATGCAGGTTTAATTGGTGCAGCAGCAATGATTTTCTTCTTAATTGCTCTCATATTATCAATATTTAGGCTTTATAAAGCTGAAATGGATAGATATGAGCGCATACTGCTGGCAGCAGCCACAACAGGTATATTAAGCCTTTATGCCCATGCAGCTATGGATTTTGACCTTTCTTTATCTGCTGTAACGATAGCTCTGTACTCCCTTATAGGAATAGTAAACAGCATGAATATAAGCCATAAAGAGCCAACAAAACCAATTAAAAATGGTAAAAAATTGTACAATGGATATTACAGCTACGGAGTTTTAATAGTAGGAATAGTCGTCATGTTTATGTCCTTCTCTTTATCATATGCCCTTAAGTCTGCTGAAAAAGGTGATATCTTGATGAAGACAAACAATATTCCTCAGGCTATTCAATACTACAAAAGTGCAGTATCATATGATCCGTGGAATGCAAAGTACAGGATGTCTTACGGGCAGACATTGGCTAGCATAGCAGATCAGACAAAGGACGCAGCGACGCTTCAGGAGGCAATGAATGAAGAGCAGAAAGCAGTAGATTTAGAACCCTTTAATTCTCAATTATCGGCGCAGCTTGGAGCTTTTTACCTTGCTCATGGACAGATAGATAAAGGAATACAGTATGTCAAAAAAGCTGTTGAAGTCCAGCCTTTAAGGCCAGAGAACTATCAACAGCTGGCAGATGCGTATAACAAAGTCGGCATGTTTTACCTGCAAAACAACGATAAAGGGAAAGCGAAAGAATACCTTCAAAAAGCTGTCGATGTTGAGAAGTTGTTTAATGCGGCTAATTCTAAATCAGAAGAGCCAAAACCTATGACAGATACAATGAAGAAAATAGTAGAAAATTCTAAAGAAGCGTTAAAAGGGATACAGTGATGTATCCTTTTTTGTACCCATATTGTATTTTTCATTTTTTAATATATAAATACCTTTTTTTGTAATGTGAAAATGTTATAATTAATGTAAGAAGATAAAAATATGAATAGATAAGCTAATAAGATTTAATTTCTGTTAATATCGGGAGGCTTTTATATGACTGTAGAGGAAGTAAAAAACATAATACAAAATGGTGAAAATTCTTATATAGAGTTTAAAGAAGAGGAAATTAAAGCCAAAGAACTTGCCGAAGAAATTGTTGCTTTTTCAAATTCAGAAGGTGGTATAATTCTTATTGGAGTTGATGACGAAGGAAATATAAAAGGGATAAAAAACAGTAAGTTAGAAGAAACGGTAATGAATGTATGCAGAAATAACTGTATTCCAAATGTTATTCCTTCATATGAAAGTATAGAAGTAGATGGCAAGACAATAGCAATTATTACTATCCCCAAGGGACTTAATAAGCCATATTATACATCTGACCATAAATACTATATACGAGTAGGTACTACAAAGAGAATTGCATCAAAAGAAGAATTGCTACGGCTCTTTGAAACAAGTGGAAGTCTTCATTATGACATATCACCGGTGGAAGGAACATCGATTAATGATTTAAACATTGATATAATTAGAGACTATTTTATGAAATATAATACATTTGATTTATTTGAAGAGTCCAAGGAATCGATAGAAAGGATACTTCTTAATGCAGATATACTAAAAGAATATGATGGGAAAAAGGTTTGTACTGTTGGAGGGCTGTTGGTATTTGGCAAAAATCCAGAGAAGTATCTTCCACAGAATGGAGTAAGTTTTGCTCATTTTAATGGTAATGAAATCACAGATGAATTAATCGATAAGAAAATAATAACAGGAAGAATACAAGATGTAGCAGAGCAGTTAATGGTTGTGATTAAGAATAATATGCTTACCCCGTCAGTGATTAATGGATTAAAAAGAGAAGAAAGAGAAGAATACCCTATGATTGTCATGAGAGAAGCTATTGTAAATTCTCTGGTTCATAGAAATTATAGTATCAGCGGTTCTAAAATAAGAGTTCTTATGTATAATGATCGTATAGAGTTCAGAAGTCCAGGAAGACTGCCAAATACAGTGACAATAGAGAAAATGAAAATAGGAGTATCGTATGCGCGGAATCCTTTCCTTGTTAAATACATGGAAAACATGAGGTACATTGATCAACTTGGAAGAGGTATTCCAATGATACTTAAAAAAATGAAGGAATTAGGGGCAAGAGAGCCATTGCTTATGGAACAAGGAGAGGAATTTATATTGACAATATACAGGCCAGATTTTTGATTAGTGAAAGTGAGTAGTTTAAAAAAGTTAGGAGTGTTTAGGTACACGTATGTGTATCTTTTTTTTGTACCCATATTGTACTGATTGACATGTTCGCATTAAATAGATACAATTGATTTAAACTAATAAAATTGTTATACAATAAATAGGGGGAATAAGTACAATGAATGAAAGATATGAGTTAAATAAAAACCTGGCTCAGATGCTAAAAGGTGGAGTCATAATGGATGTTACAACACCTGAACAGGCTGTTATTGCAGAAAAAGCAGGTGCTGTAGCTGTTATGGCACTTGAAAGGGTACCTGCTGATATAAGAGCCCATGGCGGCGTTGCAAGGATGTCAGATCCAAAGATAATAAAAGCGATAAAAGAAGCTGTGTCAATACCTGTCATGGCAAAAGTCAGAATAGGTCATTTTGTGGAAGCACAGGTTTTGGAAGCTTTGAAGATAGATTATATTGATGAGAGTGAAGTGCTGACACCTGCAGATGAATCATACCACATAAACAAGTGGCAGTTTAAAGTTCCATTTGTTTGCGGTGCGCGAAACTTAGGGGAAGCATTAAGGAGAATTGGCGAAGGTGCCTCAATGATAAGGACTAAAGGTGAAGCAGGCACGGGAAATGTAGTTGAAGCAGTAAGGCATATGAGAACCATAACAGCAGAGATAAAAAGACTTACAACTTTAAGCGATGAAGAACTTATGACAGCAGCAAAGGAATTGCAGGCTCCTTATGAATTAGTAAAATATGTTGCAGAAAACGGGAGACTGCCAGTTGTAAATTTTGCAGCGGGAGGTATTGCAACACCGGCAGATGCTGCACTGATGATGCAGCTTGGAGCAGATGGAGTCTTTGTAGGTTCAGGCATATTTAAATCAGAAAACCCCGAAAAGCGTGCTGAAGCAATTGTAAAAGCTACGACATATTATGACAAACCAGAGATAATAGCAGAAGTATCAGAAGGATTAGGCGAAGCAATGAATAGCATCGATATAAGGGATCTTTCAGAAAAAGATCTATATGCCAATAGGGGCTGGTAAAATGCGTGTTGGTGTTCTTGCGATACAAGGTTCTGTAGAAGAACATATAGATAAACTAAAAAGATTAGATGGTATAACACCTGTAGAAGCAAAAGATAAAGAGACTTTAAAAAGAGTAGATGCACTTATACTGCCTGGCGGTGAAAGCACTGCCATAGGAAAAATGCTTAATGATTTTGACTTAAAAGATGTCATTATAGAGCTTTACAGATCTGGTGCGCCTATATGGGGAACATGTGCAGGTATGATATTGATGGCTAAACATATTGTAAATGATGATAAAGTTCATCTAGGTATAATGGACATAAAGGTGCGGAGAAATGCGTACGGAAGTCAGCTTGATAGCTTTACAACAAAGCTTAGTATGCCTGACGTATCAAAAGACGAAATAGATGCAGTGTTTATAAGAGCGCCTTATATTGAGGATGTAGGAGAAAATGTAAAGGTGCTATCTAGATACAATGGGAAAATAGTGGCAGCGAGGGAAGGCAACCTTTTTGCGACTTCGTTTCATCCAGAACTGACCAACGACTTAAGCTTTTACAAGTATTTTTTAGGGCTGCAGTAGATGCAGCCTTTTTCAACGATATAGCATAATTGTTTTTAAGATCAAATTTAAATGTTTTTGTGCTTTAAACATGTTATAATATTAAATAAGGAATAATAAAGTTGGTGGTGTTGTGTATGAGGAAGCCAATATCAGAAATAAAAAAAATCAATAAAATTACAATTCCGATGGATGCAGTCAAGTTAATAATAGAAAAATTAAGTGACGATTTAATTTGGGATTATGATGAAATAAATGGTGAATTAATAATTTTAAAACGTCCTGAATCATATGTGGACGCTTTTATGGGATTAGGAGAAGAAATGTGGAAAAAAGCAGGGGGAACAAAATACATTGATGAAATTAGAAAAGAATGGGACAGCTAATAGAACAATTAAATAATAAGTATATCGCACTTGATGCTAATATTTTTATTTACTTGATGGAAAAAAATAAAAATTATGTTATCCCTGCGAGAAAAATTTTTGAAAAAATCCAAAAAGGTCAATCTTTTGGTATTACATCTTCAATTATATATGCAGAGATATTATCGAAGCCAATGCAAGAGAAAAATCAGATATTAGTTGATATGTATAGAGTCTTTCTTTCTACGTTTCCAAATTTAGTTATAAAAGATGTAGATAAAAATGTTTCGATATTAGCGGCCAAATTGAGATCTGATTATAAATTAAAAACACCTGATGCGATATATGCAGCGACAGGAATTGTAGAAAGAGCAGATTATTTTATTACTAATGATTTGAGACTTAAAAATATAAGAGAAATATGTGTAATTACTTTAGATGAACTTATTAATTGAAGAAATAGTATTATTTTTTAGGGCTGCCTTAAATGCAGCCTTAGTTTATATTTTGCATACTTTAAGATTTTATTGAAAATTTTGATAGTAAAAGAAGGATTTTTAAATTTTATGTCGAATAATAACATGTATTTCAAAAATACACAAAAAATGTATTAGAAAGGTTATTTGCTAATATGGATGAAATGAAAGAGTATGATAATAAAACTATATTAATCGGGGCAGCTTTTAGAGTAGATCCAACTAAAGCCTCGGAGGTGACTAAGATGTATGCAGACAAATTAAATGAAGAACAGAAGAAATATGTAATAAACAATTTAAAAGAAGCGAACTTTAAGATATATACTGAGGAAGAATTAAAAAAGAGTATGGAAAAAGGTATGGAAAATCTCGTTATAAGATTGTTGAAGAAGAAATTCAGTGATATACCTGAAAAATATATCAAGTTAATCGAAGATGCAGATGAGAAAACTTTGCTTAGGATAGCAGACAACATATTTGAAATTAACGAGATTGAAGATATAGAGAAATACATTGTTAGTTAAATTGTTCTTTACCCCTTTTATTTTTACCACTTATGGGAAATAAAAAAGCAGTGATGAGATGGCAATAGATGCAGTAGAACTGGCGAAAAAGATAGAAGATGAAGATGAAAAGACATATATAATCGGTTCATTGATAGGAATAAGTGATAAATTTCTGACCGAAGAATATAAAAATAAATTAAAAGGAGCGATAAGAATGACTAAGATAGCCGAAATGTTGATACAAGAAGGAAAAGCCGAAGGAAAGGCTGAAGGAAAGGCTGAAGGTAAAGCTGAATTAATAATAAAACAATTGAAAAAAAGATTTAACAAAATACCAGAATTGTATGTAAAAAGAATGTACGAATTAAATGTAGATAAATTAGAAAAGATAGGTGAGAATATATTTGATATAAAAAAGATAGAGGATCTAGATAAATACTTTAATGATAATTAGATCGATAAAAAGGTAATTAAACCCTTTATTTTTTTATGCATGAATACTCATGGCAAGATGATGGGTTTAGAAAAAACTTTGACGATACTAAGTGGAACGGATCATGTCTTGTCGCAAATGTTAAAAAATTTGATAGTAAAAGAAGGATTTTTAAATTTTATGTCGAATACATTAAAGTAGTAATATTATCCAGAAATATTCATGAGGCTGTTTCGGCGCCCGTGAATGTTAATGGTGGTAATATTTCCTTGTATAAACGGAGGCGGTGAATTTATTCACTGGTGTTCGTATGGCGGAGCTATACCTATTTTGAGGGAAATGTGATATAATTTAAGGAGAAATAAAATGAATGATTGGCACAGTGATTTTGTAACAGCCATAAAAGAAGAGCTAAAAGATGAAAAAGTTGAAATAAAACAAGAAGAATATCTATCGAAAGAGGCTTTAAGAATAGATGTCATAATAATAAAAAAAGAAAAAGATGTAAAAATAAATAAGAGAGTAGGACAAATATTTAAAAGATACAATATAATAGAGTACAAATCTCCAGATGATTATATATCAATAGATGATTATTTCAAAGGTTTAGGTTATGTATATCTATATAAATCAATAATGAATGCTTACGATAAATCACGAAAAGAAGTTGATGACATAAAGATAGATGAATTAACATTGACATTTGTATGTAGCAATCTTCCGAAAAAACTCATATCATTTTTAGTAGAACATAAGATTAAGTTAGACAATTCCGATAATGGTCTTTATTATATAGATAATGAATGGATACCGGTGCAGATAATAGTATTGTCTGAGTTGGAAAATGTAGAGGAAAATTATCCATTGATGGTTTTATCAAATAACATGTACTTTAGAAATGCAATAGAAAAAGTATTCACCAGTATAAATGAAGCAAAAGAATACGACAATAAAATAAGGTTAATTGAAGCGGCATTTAGAATAGATCCAGGTATAGTTTCGGAGGTGATTAAGATGTATGCAGACAGATTAAATGAAGAACAGATGAAATATGTGATAAACAATTTAAAAGAAGCAAACTTTAAAATTTATACTGAGGAAGAATTAAAAAAGAGTATGGAAAAAGGTATGGAAAAAGGTATGGAAAATCTCGTTATAAGATTGTTGAAGAAGAAATTTAATGATATACCTGAAAAGTATTTAAGGTTAATCGAAAATGCGGATGAAAAAACATTACTTCAAATAGCAGATAGTATATTTGAAATTAATAAGATAGAAGATTTGGAGAAATATATTGTAAATTAACATTATTGATAAGAGGAGAAAAAGAGTGAAGGATAATAATTTAGACATATCTTATCAGAATAACGATATAATATTAAAATCAATGGCACAAGAGTTTAAAGATAAATCACTTAAGTTTTATGGGATAAATGTACCTAAAATAGTAACAGTTATACCAGCGAACTTGCCGTCAATTGAAGTTAAGGAAGATAGGCTGGATTTTATATTTCTTTTGGAAGATGACTCATTGTTGCATATGGAATTTCAAACGACAAATAAAAAAGCCGATATAAAAAGATTTTTGCAGTATGACACGAGACTTTATAGTAAATATGAGAGAACAATAAGAACTGTTGTAATATATTCTGGCAAAATAGAAGAAGCGATTAGTAGATTAGACATTGGATCAATAATATATAATGTAGAACAAGTATTTTTAGTGAAATATGATGGTGACAAAATATATGAAGAATTGAACGAAAAAATTGATAGGAAATTACAACTAACAGATATAGATAAATTGAACTTGATATTTTTGCCGCTGATGGGAAGTAAAAAAAGTAGTGATGAGATGGCAATAGATGCAGTAGAACTTGCGAAAAAGATAGAAGATGAAGATGAAAAGACATATATAATCGGTGCATTGATAGGAATAAGTGATAAATTTCTGACCGAGGAATATAAAAATAAATTAAAAGGAGCGATAAGAATGACTAAGATAGCCGAAATGTTGATACAAGAAGGAAAAGCCGAAGGAAAGGCTGAAGGTAAAGCTGAATTAATAATAAAACAATTAAAAAAAAGATTTAACAAAATACCGGAGTTGTATGTAAAAAGAATGTACGAGTTAAATATAGATAAATTAGAAAAGATAGGTGAGAATATATTTGATATAAAAAAGATAGAAGACCTAGATAAATACTTTAATGATAATTAGTTTGATAAAAAAAGGTAATTAAGCCTTTTATTTTTTTATAAAAATTTTAAAAGAGAATTATACGAAATCATAATTTCGGATAATGGGGAGGAGGAAATCTTCAAAATGTCAGATAAGATTTGGCTTTCATCACCCCATATGAGCGATGAAGGATATGAAAAAGAATATATAAAGGAAGCATTTGAAACAAACTGGATTGCGCCACTTGGGCCTAATGTAAATGAATTTGAAAAAGAATTAGCTGCTAAAGTAGGTATTGGATATGCAGCGGCACTAAGTTCAGGTACAGCTGCTATTCATATGGCTCTTAAAGCTGCTGGAGTGGATAAAGGCGACATTGTATTTTGCCAAGATCTTACTTTCTCAGCTACAGCAAATCCGATTATTTATCAAAATGCGATACCAGTTTTTATTGACAGTAATTTTGAAACTTGGAATATGGATCCCAAAGCATTAGAATTGGCTTTTGAAAAATATCCTAATGTTAAAGCAGTCATAGTTGTTCATTTATATGGACTGTCTGCAGATTTAGATCCTATTTTAGAATTATGCAAAAAGCACAATGTTACGTTAATTGAAGATGCAGCGGAGAGTTTAGGTACTACATATAAAGGAAAATATACAGGTACTTTTGGAGATTATGGTATCTATTCATTTAATGGAAATAAGATTATAACTACATCTGGTGGTGGAATGCTTGTTTCTGATAATGAAGAAAGAATTACTAAAGTTCGTTTCTGGTCAACACAATCAAGAGATAAGGCAAGGCATTATCAGCATAGTGAATTAGGTTATAATTATAGAATGAGTAATATAGTTGCTGGAATCGGTAGAGGACAGTTAAAAGTATTAGATCAAAGAGTCCAAAAGAAAAGATATATTTATGAGTATTATAAGAGAGAACTTGGTGGACTTGAAGGGTTGAATATGATGCCTATCAATGATTGGAATGAGCCTAATTGTTGGCTTACTTGCATAACAGTTAAATACAAGGTAAAGCCACTTGATATAATAGAAGCACTTGAAGAAGATAATATTGAGTCAAGACCTATTTGGAAACCGATGCATATGCAGCCTTTCTATGAAGGTTATGATTTCATTGGCGAAGGTGTTTCAGAGAAGATATTTGAGACTGGTGTATGCTTACCCTCTGATACTAAGATGACAGATGAAGATTTGAATAGAGTATGTGAAGTAATTAAGAGGTTGTGGTATTAGTATGGAAGCTGATGTTAAACGAGACATAAAACCATCTATACATAAAAGTAGTCTTTATAGGAGATATTTTAAAAGACCAATGGATTTTATTTTATCATTAATTGCAATTATTGTTTTAAGTCCTGCTTTATTGGTTGTGACCATATTGGTTAGAATTAAACTAGGTAGTCCGGTAATATTTAAGCAGAAAAGACCAGGACTACATGAGAAGATATTTACTTTGTATAAATTCAGGACTATGACAGATGAGAGAGATGAAAATGGAGAGTTATTGCCAGATGAAGTTAGACTTACTAAGTTTGGCAAGCTCCTACGATCTACATCTTTAGATGAATTACCGGAGCTTTTTAATATATTAAAAGGCGATATGAGTATTGTAGGACCGAGGCCACTATTGATACAGTACCTTCCTTTGTATGATGAACATCAGAAACGTCGTCATGAGGTGAGACCTGGATTGACTGGTTGGGCACAAGTCAATGGCCGAAATGCTATAAGTTGGGAAGATAAGTTTAATCTAGATGTGTATTATGTGGATAATATTAGTTTTATTTTAGATTTAAAAATTATATTTACAACTATTAAGAAAGTTTTTGCAAGAGAAGGTATAAATCACGAAGGAGAAGCTACAATGGGATATTTTGAAGGGACAACAAAAGGAAGTGCTCATTTATGAAAGATAAGCTTCTTATTATTGGTGCTGGTGGTCATGGAAAGGTTGTTGCAGATATTGCACTAAAAATGGGAAAATGGAAAGAGATTGCTTTCTTAGATGATAACTGCAGCATAAAATATTCAATGGGAATAGAGGTTATTGGTAAATTAAGTGATGTGTTTAAATATATCTCTGAATACGATATGTCTGTTGGAATTGGTGACAATGTTACAAGAGAAAAGTTAATAGATAGACTTAATTATGAAGGAGCTAGTATTCCAACACTAATACATCCAAATGCAACAATCGGGAAAGAAGTTAATTTAGGAATTGGAACAGTAATAATGGCTGGAGTTGTGATTAATTGTTGTGCGAAAATAGGAAATGGATGCATTATCAATACGGGAGCTACAATAGATCATGACAACATAATAGAAGATTTTGTACATATTTCACCAGGAGTTCATACAGCCGGTGGCGTAAAAGTTGGGAAGCGGTCATGGCTAGGTATTGGAAGCGTTGTAATAAATAATATTTACATTACTGATGATTGTAAAATAGGGGCTGGCGCTGTTGTCATTAAAAATATAACCAAATCTGGTACATATGTTGGAGTACCGGCGAGGAGAGTCTAGAAAATGAAAATCATTGTATTGACAAACTCTGGTATGGGTTTATACAAATTTAGAAAAGAACTTTTAGAAGAACTAATCAGTAGAGGAAATGAAGTTTATATTTCTCTTCCTTATGATGAATATATCACAAAGTTAGAGAAAATAAGCTGTAAATTTATTGAGACTTATATAGATAGACGAGGGATTAATCCAATCAAGGATTTTAAGCTTTTATTTTTTTATCTTAAAACATTAAAACATATTAGACCAGATATCGTGCTTACATATACTATTAAACCAAATATTTATGGAGGAATTGCTTGTAGAATTAGTAATGTATCTTACATAGCAAATATTACAGGTCTTGGCTCTTCAATAGAAAGTCGAGGTTTTTTAAAAAATATCACGTTATTTTTATATAAAATAGCATTAAAACAGGCAGCTTGTGTTTTTTTTCAAAACGAATCTAATAGACTATTATTTAGCACAAAAAAAATTATAAAGTCTAAATATATTTTAATCCCTGGTTCTGGAGTAAATCTTGAATATCATAAATTCGAACCATATCCTGAGCATGATGGCATGATAAATTTTCTTTTTATTGGGCGCATAATGAAAGAAAAGGGAATAGATGAATTATTGGAGGCTGCTAAGAGAATTAAAGAACATTATTTTAATGTACAATTTGATATAGTTGGTGGTATAGAGGAAGATTATACTGAAAAATTACTTAAATATGAAAAATTAGGAATTATAAAATATCATGGTCAACAGGATGATGTCCATTCCTTTATTAAGAAAGCTCATGCTGTGATACTTCCATCATATCATGAAGGGATTTCGAATGTTTTGTTAGAAGCTGCATCAACTGGTCGCCCTGTTTTAGCGTCTCGAGTACCTGGATGCATAGAGACTTTTGATGAGGGGATCAGTGGTTATAGTTTTGAAGTGAAAAACATTGATAGCTTAGTTGAAGCCATTGTTAAATTTATTGAATTACCGTACGAGAAAAAGAAAAATATGGGGATAGCTGGCCGAAAAAAAATAGAAAAAGAATTTGATCGAAATATTGTTATTAATGCTTATTTGAAGGAAATAAATAGGATTACAAAATACAATGGTGGTGAATATAATGAATCTATTTGACAAGATTGTAAATAAGCAAGAAAAAATGTCAGTAATTGGACTTGGCTATGTTGGTATGCCAATAGCTGTTTCATTTGCAAGAAAAGTTAATGTTATTGGATTTGATATTAACAAAGACAAAATTAATATATATAAATCAGGCATTGATCCAACGAAAGAAGTTGGAGACGAAGCAATTAAGAATACAACTGTGGAATTTACTTCAGATGAAGCAAAATTAAGAGAGGCTAAATTTCATATAGTAGCTGTACCAACACCTGTAAATAAAGATCATACTCCAGATCTTAGCTCAGTTGAATCAGCAAGTCGAATATTAGGTAGAAATTTAACAAAAGGCTCTATAGTGGTGTATGAATCTACAGTTTATCCAGGCGTTACTGAAGACATGTGTGTGCCTATTTTAGAAAGAGAATCAGGATTAAAATGTGGAGTTGATTTTAAAATAGGATATTCACCTGAACGTATAAATCCGGGAGACAAAGTACATAGACTCGAGACTATTGTGAAAATTGTTTCAGGAATGGATGAAGAAGCTCTTGATACAATTGCTAAAGTTTATGAATTAGTAGTAGAAGCTGGAGTATACAAAGCAGAAAGTATTAAAGTTGCTGAAGCTGCAAAAGTTATTGAAAATTCGCAAAGAGACATAAACATAGCATTTATGAACGAACTGTCAATTATTTTTAATAAAATGGGAATTGATACAAAAGCGGTTCTTGAAGCAGCAGGGACTAAATGGAACTTCCTTAAATTTTATCCAGGATTAGTAGGAGGGCATTGTATAGGTGTTGATCCATATTATCTTACATATAAAGCAGAAGAAATGGGATACCACTCTCAAATTATTCTTTCAGGAAGAAAGATAAATGATGATATGGGTAAATATGTAGCTGAAAATGCAGTAAAACAAATGATAAAGGCACATAAACAAATAAATGGTTCTAAAGTCGTTATTTTTGGCGTTACTTTCAAAGAAAATTGTCCAGATGTAAGAAATACTAAAGTAGTTGATATAATTAGAGAACTAGAGGAATATGGTGTTGAAGTAATGGTAGTTGATCCAGTAGCTGATAGAGAAGATCTATGGCGAGCATATAGAATAAATCTATGCAAAGCTGAAGAAATAACTGATATAGATGCTATCATATTTGCAGTTCCACACGAAGAATTTAAAACGATAAAATTACAAGATTTAAAGAAGATGTTTAGAACAACAAATAGTAAAAGTTCAGACGAAATAGATGAAGTTGCAGCAACGACTGAATCTGATGCAGATGTAGAAAAAAATGAATATGTATTAATTGATGTAAAGGGAATGTTCAATCGACAAGAAGCAGAAAAAATGGGCTATATATATTGGAGGTTATAAAAATGGGGTACCAAAATATAAAATTCCCAGCAGGCTCCAAATTTTTAGTTACTGGAGCGGCAGGTTTTATTGGTTCAAATTTAGTTGAGGCATTACTAAAATTAGGATATCAAGTAAGGGGGTTAGATAATTTTTCAACGGGTAAAAGAGAAAATATAGAGTTATTTTTAGATAATCCAAACTTTGAATTTATTGAAGGAGATATACGAAATTTAGACATATGTATGAAAGCATGTAAAGATGTAGATTATGTTTTGCATCAAGCTGCTTGGGGAAGTGTTCCTAGAAGTATTGAAATGCCTCTGCTATATGAAGAAATTAACATTAGAGGTACTCTTAATATGATGGAAGCAGCTCGCCAAAATAATGTAAAGAAATTTGTATATGCTTCAAGCTCTTCAGTATATGGCGATGAACCAAATTTACCCAAAAAGGAAGGAATAGAAGGAAATTTACTTTCGCCATATGCTCTTACTAAAAGAACAAATGAAGAATATGGAAGGCTCTATACTAAGTTATATGGACTTGATACTTATGGACTTCGCTATTTTAATGTTTTTGGAAGACGTCAAGATCCAAATGGAGTTTATGCTGCAGTTATTCCTAAATTTATAAAGCAATTGCTAAACGATGAAAGGCCTACTATTAATGGAGATGGAAAACAGAGCAGAGACTTTACATATATAGAAAATGTGATTGAAGCAAATTTAAAAGCTTGTAAGGCTTCACATGAAGTTGCAGGGCAAGCTTTTAATATTGCTTATGGTGGAAGAGAATACATAATTGATATTTACTATGAATTATGTAAGGCGTTGGGAAAAAACATTGAACCAATATTTGGACCAGAAAGAGCTGGAGATATTAAACATAGCAATGCGGATATAAGTAAGGCAAAAAAGATGTTGGGATATGATCCTGATTATAGTTTTGAAGATGGTATTAAATTAGCAATAGATTGGTATAAGGAGAATTTGTGATGTCTAAAGGGACAATTCTTTATGTAGGAGGCTTTGAATTACCAGATAAAAATGCTGCTGCACATAGAGTACTTAGCAATGGAAAGATATTTAGAGAGCTTGGGTATGATGTCGTTTTTATAGATATTGATAAATCATTAAAGTTTAATTCAAATATATTAGAAACAAAGAAAAGCATTCAAGGATTCGAATGTTGGTCACGTCCTTATCCAAAATCAAATAATGAGTGGATTAATTATTTAACAAATATAGATTCTATAAAATTGATTAGTGATCGGTATGAACAGGTCAAAGCAATTATAGCATATAATTATCAGGCAATAGCACTGTATAAATTAAGGAACTTTTGTCATAAACATAATATTAAGATTATTGCGGATTGTACAGAATGGTATAGTACAAAAGGCTCAAATATTGTTTTTAAAATAATTAAGGGTTTAGATTCATTTCTTCGAATGAGAATCATTCAGAAGAGATTAGACGGACTAATTGTCATAAGTAAGTATCTAGAAAACTATTATAGGAATTGTAATAATGTAATTAGAATACCACCATTAGTTGATCTTAACGAAGAAAAATGGAATGCAGTTACTACAGAATACTCTGATAACAAATTGAGATTTATATACTCAGGGAGTCCAGGTAAGAATAAAGATAAATTAAACCTCTTGTTAGAAACACTATATGAATTAAAAGAACATGATAATTACGTACTTAATATAGTCGGAATAACTGAAGAACAATATATCTATGATTATCCTGACCATAAAGAATTGCTTAATGCGTTAGGAGAACGCGTAAAATTCTTAGGTAGGCTCTCTCACATAGATAGCATTAAAGCATTAAAAAATAGTGATTTTAGTGTATTTATTCGTGAAGATACGAGATTAACAAAGGCCGGATTTCCAACTAAGTTTGTTGAAAGTATAAGTTGTGGAGTACCTGTTATAACAACGAATACAAGCGATTTAAAGGATTATTTATATGAAGGAGAAAATGGATTTTTTATTAATCAGGACGCAAACATATCAATTGAGAAATTAAAGAATATATTATATATAGACAAAAATGATGTTTTAAAAATGAAACGTAATTGTTATAAATACAATGTGTTTTTTTATAGAAATTATTTAAGTGAATGTAAGGAATTTTTAGAATCTATTATAAATTTTTAATAAAGGACAGAGATGAATAGATGAAGTCATTACCAATTAAATTATTTATCGCTTATATATTATTTACATTAGCAGTTAGTTTTATTGGTCCAATGAAGTATAACAATTATGACAAAGTATCTGTTTTTATATATATTATATCTTTTCTAATTTGCTTAATTTTTGGTTATACTATTGCAAATAGATATAAAATTGTGCTAAGAAAAAGGCAGGACATATCTAATGAAAAAATAAGTGTTATTACATCAAAAAATCATTATAAAATAATTCGATTTGTTTCTATTTCAATAATGATAGCTTTTCTTTCTATATTTATGGAATTTATTGAAATAGTTATTAAGAATCCTTCTGCATTTATGATAACGAATATGGCTAGAAATTATATTGAAGTTAACGGGGAACACTTAAATTATTCTTTACCTATACTTTTTAGATTCTTGACAGGCTTCTTTAGAAACGTCTCTATAATTTTAGGCATTTATTACTGGAGGAATATTAAAAAAAGGTACAAAGTAATATTAGTGTTTTTTTTATTATTTCTTATATTAGTGAATATGATTGCATATGGAACCCAAAAATTTATAGGCGATTTAATTATATATTTAGTAATTGTACTTAGTATAAAAATGTTGGATTCAAATAATAAAATAAAATTAAGAAAAATTATTTTTATTAGTTTGTTTTTTATAATATTAGCCATAGCATTATTTTCATTTGTGCAGGCACAAAGATATGAAATGATTGGTATAACAGTTGAAAACTATGGCATAAAATCGGGAGGACTGCAGTATTTTGATAGTAATAATTTCATATTTAAAATTTTTGGAGATAAATTGGGATTAGGTTTAGCGATACTGTTAACCGGCTATCTTTCATCTGGGTATTATGGTTTATCGTTATGTCTTAAATTACCTTTTGAATGGACGTATGGAATTGGAAGCTCATATTTCATGTCTAAACTAATATCAGTTATTTTTAATACTAGAAACATGTATGAAAAAACTTATTTGAATAGAATGACTGAAGTATTCGGCAGAGATGGATTAAGAACATGGAATACAATTTTTCCTTGGCTTGCTTCTGATTTTACTTTTTTTGGTGCATTACTTATATTTGTATTAGTAGGATATATATGGCAGATTTCTTGGCTTGAAATTTTGAATTATAGAAATCCAGTTTCCATTGTATTATTTGCCACAATATCATTAGGATTGATATATGTTCCAGCGAATAATCAACTTTTTCAAGGAATAGATACTTATGTAGCAACTACATTCACAATACTGTATTGGTTATTAAAACACAAAAAATACAACTTTCGTATTTAAAATTATACATCTAATGCTATTAGTAAGAATACGTGAAAAAAAGACAACATCTATTGGAGGTTTTAAGTATGTTTAAAAATAAAACTTTATTGATAACAGGAGGTACCGGTTCGTTTGGGAACGCAGTACTCAAGAGATTTTTAAATACTGATATAAAAGAAATTCGTATTTTCTCACGTGACGAGAAGAAACAAGACGATATGCGAAAGTTTTATAAAAATGATAAGGTTAAATTTTATATAGGTGATGTTAGAGATATAGATTCTGTAAAAAATGCAATGTATGGAGTAGATTATATATTTCATGCAGCAGCATTGAAGCAAGTACCATCATGTGAATTTTTTCCACTTGAAGCCGTAAAGACTAATGTTATAGGAACAGATAATGTTTTAACAGCAGCTATAGAATATGGTGTTAAAAAGGTTATATGTTTATCTACAGACAAGGCAGCCTATCCTATTAATGCGATGGGCATTTCAAAAGCTATGATGGAAAAAGTGCTTATTGCAAAATCTAGAACTGTATCACCAGAGAGGACTGTTATTTGTGGTACAAGATATGGTAATGTAATGGCATCTCGTGGTTCCGTCATTCCTTTGTTTGTTGAGCAAATTAAAAGTGGACAGCCTCTTACAGTAACTAATCCTAAAATGACGAGATTTTTAATGAGTCTTGATGAAGCTGTGGAGCTGGTTATATTTGCTTTTCAACATGCTCAAAGTGGAGACATAATGGTGCAAAAATCTCCGGCATCAACTATAGGTGATTTAGCACAAGCAATTAAAGAATTATTTGATGCTGATAATGAAATAAAAATAATTGGGACACGACATGGTGAAAAACTATATGAAACACTATTAACAAAGGAAGAATACTTACATGCTGAGGATTTAGGCAATTACTTCAGGGTTCCTGCGGACAATAGAGATTTAAATTATGATAAATATTTTGTCGAGGGAGACATAAAGCTCTCAACCGAAATAGAATATAATTCAAATAATACAGAGATTTTAAATGTAGAGCAGATAAAGGAAAAACTATTAAAACTTGATTATATTAAAGAAGAGTTAGAAAAGTGGCATGCTGCAAGAGAAGCAGCAGTTACTAAATTATCATAATTGGAAGGCAGGAATAACCATGAAAATTCTTGTTACAGGTGCAAGAGGTTTTGTTGGCAAAAATCTTGTAGCAGAGCTTAATAATAGAGGATATAAAGATATATATAAATTTGATAAAGATACAGATAAATCACTTCTTGATGAATATACAAAAGACTGTGAATTTGTATTTCATTTAGCAGGGGTAAATAGACCTAAAGATGAAAAAGAATTTATGGAGGGTAATTTTGGATTTACATCAGAACTTTTAGACTTATTAAAAAAGCATAATAATGGAGCACCCATTTTAATAACTTCTTCTATTCAAGCAGAAAGAGATAATCCCTATGGAAAAAGCAAAAGAGCAGGAGAAGAATTATTATTTAACTATAGCAAAGAGACAGGAGCAAAAGTTTTAGTATATAGATTACCAAATCTTTTTGGGAAATGGAGCAGACCTAATTATAATTCAGTTGTAGCAACATATTGCTATAACATAGCAAGAGGTTTAGATATACAAATCAACGATCCTGAGACAGAACTTACTTTATGCTATATAGATGATGTTTTAGATGAATTTATAAGAGCATTAGAAGGCAAAGAAACTAGAGATGGAAAATACTGTTTAGTTCCTGTAACACATAAAATAAAATTAGGAGATTTGGCAGAGAGAATAAAGAGCTTTAAAGAGAGTAGGAAAGACTTAAGTATTCCTAATATGAATGATGAATTAACTAAAAAGTTATATAGTACTTATTTAAGTTTTCTACCAGAAAATGAGTTTTCTTATGATTTAAATATGCATTGTGACGATAGAGGCTCATTTACTGAGTTTATAAGAACTCCTGATAGAGGACAAGTTTCAATTAATATATCAAAACCAGGAATCACAAAGGGGAACCACTGGCATCACACAAAAAATGAGAAATTCTTGGTAGTAAGTGGCAAAGGAATTATTCGTTTTAGAAAAATAGATTCGGATGAAATTATAGAATACAAAGTTAGTGGAGAAAAGCTACAAGTTGTAGATATACCTACGGGCTATACTCACTCAATTGAAAATGTGGGTGATACTGATTTAGTAACTATTATGTGGGCTAATGAAGCATTTAATCCTGAAAAGCCAGATTCATATTATTTGGAGGTTTAGAAGATGAATAAGGATAGGATTGCTAGAATTATTATTTATCCTTTTCGTATTTTATACGAAAGAATATGGCCAGTAAAGTATGCAAAAAAAATTGGTGTTAATCTCAAGATTCAAGAAACTTTTATTTATGGAAAAGTTAACTGGGGAACAGAACCTTGGATTATTAAACTGGGGGACAATGTACACATAACCAATAATGTAACTTTTGTAACACATGATGGAGGAACATTATTATTTAGAAAATTGCAGCCTGATTTGGAAATTACAAAACCAATCATTGTAGGTAATGATGTCTATATTGGAACAAATGCAATAATTTTACCGGGGGTAACGATTGGGAATAAAGTAATTATAGGTGCTGGTGCAGTAGTGGCAAAAAATATTCCGGATAATTCAGTTGTTGTAGGAAATCCAGCACGAATAATAAAAACTGCTGATGAATACTTTGAAAAGATAAAAAAAGAATCGCTAAAACTAGGTCATTTAAAAGGAAAAGAGAAAGATTTAGCTTTAAAAAAGTATTTTGGGTATAAAAATAATTTATGAAACCAATGATATTTTGTGAATTGTTGAGAATGAATTAAAATAAGTTCACTGATAATACTTTTCCATTAATGGAGGTGAATGTGCGGATGAAGAAGCTAAAAGTCATGACAGTAGTTGGAACAAGACCTGAGATTATAAGATTATCTGCTGTTATAAATAAATTAGAGGAGTCTGAAGCGATTGAACATATATTAGTACATACTGGACAGAACTATGACTATGAATTAAATGAAGTATTTTTTAAAGATTTCAAATTAAAAAAGCCAGATTATTTTCTAAATGCTGCTACTGGAACAGCAATAGAAACTATAGGAAACATTCTAATAAAAATAGATCCCATTTTAGAAGAAGTTAAACCAGATGCTTTTTTGGTGTTAGGAGATACAAACAGTTGTCTTACTGCTATAGCGGCTAAAAGAAGACACATACCAATATTCCATATGGAAGCAGGAAATAGATGTTTTGACCAAAGAGTACCTGAAGAAACTAACAGAAAGATAGTAGATCATATATCAGATATAAATCTAACTTATAGTGATATTGCAAGAGAATATTTAATAAGAGAAGGCTTTCCATCTGATAGGATTATAAAAACTGGAAGTCCAATGTTTGAAGTCTTAAATTCAAGAAAAGAAGATATAGAAAAATCAGATGTACTAGAAAGATTAAATTTAAAAGAAGGGCAATATTTTGTAGTATCAGCACATAGGGAAGAAAATATAAATTTAGAGAAGAACTTTTTAAATTTAGTAGATAGTTTAAATACAATTGCGGATATTTATAAATTGCCAATTATATTTAGTGCGCATCCAAGAACAAGAAAAATGATTGAATCAAAAGAAATAGAATTTAATCCGATGATATCACTTATGAAGCCTCTTGGATTCAATGATTATGTTAAACTTCAAATTAATTCAAAGGCAGTTCTAAGTGATAGTGGAACAATAAGTGAAGAATCTTCAATACTTGGTTTTAAGGCACTTAATATTAGAGAAGCTCACGAAAGACCAGAAGCAATGGAAGAAGCATCAGTTATGATGGTAGGGCTTGAAAAAGAAAGAATATTGCAAGGATTAGAAATATTGGAGACACAGCAAAAAGACACTTTAAGAAGAGTAGCTGATTATAGTATGCCTAATGTATCTGAAAAAGTGCTTAGAATAATATTGTCTTACACGGATTATGTAAATAGAGTGGTGTGGGGAAATTTTCAAACTTGTGATATTTCTACTTTCTAAACTAATAGCAATTCCAACTGTGCTGTATGTTTACAAAAAAAGCCTTAGTATGTTAGACTAAACGATAAATTGTCAGATAGGAATTTATGTGTGAAAAGTGTGATCACGTAATTTCAAATTAACAAAATTAAATATTAAAAATTTATAATGTTTATGTAATAACTGATGTTAGTAAATAAGGATGGACACAAAAAGCTGAACACGGTAAAATATCTTTATGAATAGTTGCGTTAAACAATGTTCAAAAATGGTATTTGATATTCAGATGAATTTAAACAGATTATTGATCTATATAAGTCAGGTCAGTTAGTGTTAGATCTAAGTTGTGAATATGGCGTAGTAACAGTAAATATTTATAAATGGATAAAAAACTTTCTTCAGTAAAAGTTTCTGAAAGCGAGGAAATCACAGCAAAAGAATACAAGGCATCGAAAAAACGCATTGCTGAACTTGAGATTAAGTTTGAAATCTTAAAAAAGCTACCGCAGAATTCGCAAGAAAACGATAGATGAAATTGTTGCGTTTATTAATAAAAATAAAGCTCAATATACCGTTAAGCTTATATGCAAAGCTTTAAAATTTACAAAATGTGCTTATTACAAGGCTCTTCATGGTATACCATTAAACCACAAAATAGAAGCTGATAAACTAAAAGCAGAAATCCGTATGTTTCATACCGAAAAGAAATTATGGTATAATGACCACAATATAGGAAATTTTAAAATCCGAGAAAAACTCATTAGCCTAAAGAGAGTGTAACTCTACATGTCTTCTATGGGACTTCGCTCTATAATAGTTAAAAGATATCGCCCATAATCATTCAAAACAAATGTAGAAAGAAAAGAAAACCTTCTTAATAAAGGCTTCCAGGACTCTTGTATTAACAAGACGCGCTTTACAGATATAACCTATATTTACACAATCAATGATGGGTGGACATACCTTGCTTCTTTTTGGACTTATATAGTAAAAAGATTATTGGTTATGCATATGGTACTTATATGACGACGGAATTAGCAATCAAGGCGATAAAAAATACCTGCCTTAATGTTAAAGACACAAAAGGAATTATTCTACATAGTGATCTTGAGACGCAGTATACAAGCTTAAAATTTGAGGACTATCTATCCTCTAAAGGTATAGTTCATTCCTTTAGCAGGAAAGGCAATCCCTATGACAATGCTCGTATGGAATCATTCCATTCGGTATTAAAAAAGGAAGAGGTTAATCATCACAAATACTATGATTTTAATGATGTGCGATTAGCAGTCTTTGAATATATCGAATCTTGGCACAACCGAATAAGGATTCATAGTGCAATTAATTACAAGACCCCACAAGAGGTTTATGAAACTGCTCTTCTAATGGCATAAAAAATTAAACTTTTTGTGTCTACTCTATTGACACAAGTCCAAACAAGTAAGCATTATATTAATTAAGTATAATAAATATTAATAAGTACGAAAACAAGAAATGTAAGAAGAGCTTAATATCAAAATAAAAATTCTTATAAAATGAAAGATAAACAATAAATAATTCATTTTGTTAAAAATAAATTCTCTGGTACTAGAGCTAGAAACTATATTTACATGATAGATCTAATGAAGGACATGACGCAGCACTTAATAAATTTTATAATTTAGGGACAGGAGAGGCACTTCAATGCTGCAATTGGCACATGCTTTTGAAGAAGCAAATGGTATTGAAATTCCTTATTAAGTTGTAGGCCGAAGACCTGGAGATATTGCTGAATGCTATGCTGATGCAACTAAAGATGAAAGAGAACTTGGGTGGAAAGCTAAACGTGATATCGCAGTTATGTGCAGGGATGCTTGGCGGTTTGAGAAAGGGCTGAGTGGGTAGTTAGCTTTGAAAAAGTGGAGGTGAAATAAATTATAATCATTGAAATAGAGTTATTTTGAAATACAGTGTGAGTGAGGTGATACCATGGTTAAAGGGATGGAAGTAGACGAAAAAATAAAAGTTTTTATAAGCTCTCAATGTGGTATTGAAAAATATGATCATATTCGCAAAGAACTAAAAAGACTTATAGAAGAAACTGGGTTTGCAAAGGTATATTTATTTGAAGAGAGATTAGCTTCGACTCAAACTGCCGAACAAGATTATCTTTATGCTTTAGATGATAGTGACGTATGTATCTTTTTAATTGATAATGCTGATGGAGTTACACCTGCGGTATTACGTGAGATAAAAAGGGCAAAATCTCACCCCAAAAAATCACTTTATTTATTTTGCAAAGAAAAGCAGGAAGAGCCAACACAAATTCAAAAAGAATTAATTGGTGCACATGGTGCAAAATACTATATAGTTAATAATTTTGAAGAATTTATAAACAAAGGATATGAAAGTCTGATTAATGACATAAGCAATGTATATAGAAATTATTGCAAAAATAGATATATAGACCCTGAATTTACACTAAATCAAGGAACAAATATGGAAATTGACGCTATTGCGTCTGAAGCGTTGGAAAAGAGGTTATTTGAAGGTATAGAGAAAACAAAGCTCTATCTAAGTAGACAGATATTAAACGAAGTACAAAAAGAGGTCAGTGAAACAAGTAAATTAGATTTATATTGTGAGGATTTTTTACATGTTCTTTTTGGAGAAAAAAACATAAGAGAGTGCAATATTTCTCTTCTATTATCAACGCTTGAAAATTTACAGAGTAAGAAACTACATGAGGTGGTTGTCAATCGGTGGAATGCAATCCAGTATTTTTGGAATGATGATATCGATAGGTGTATAACATATGAAGAGGCAGCATTAGAGATTGCTAAAAAAAATTCTTTATCAAATTGGATTGTTCAAGACATCTTGATAGATTTGAGGAACTTATATATGTTGCAAGGGCAACAAAACAATCAAATCGTCTTTAATAGTAGGGCTCAAAAAGAATTAGATAACGAATCTACTGTACTCTTTTATCCTCTTATTGATAGATATGATAAATCTCTTTACGAAGAGATAACGAAACAGAATATAAAATCCATAACAAGATCCCCGTATACCGTTTCATGGGGTAATAACATAGATAAATACATTGATTACTTATCCAATGTTTATGTTACATCCGTGTTTAATGGTTCATTAACTCACATTTTGATAATTATTGATCGACTAAAGGATATTGCTTTTAATTTATGTAAAGAATATAGTGATTGGCAATTCAGGGTTTTGCTATTAAAATTGTCTATAAGACAGGGGAATAAAAAAGAAACAAAGGAATTTATTGAATTTTTTAATGATGTAATTGGTAAGATGAATTCATCTGATTCCATAGAGATATATAATTTTTGTAATTCTGTTCCTATTAAATATCAGCGAGATATTGCTAAATTGGAGGCTTTTAAATATTTAGGTTATTATTTCTCTGATAAAGATTATGAAAATATAATTAAAGAAATTATCAGTTTAATTGAAGATTGGATTACATCAGAAAAACGCATTATTGCTGTAGGGGATTATATATTTGAAGCTTTGAAGGAGAATTGCTACAGAATTGATAGAAATATCATTATAAGAATTTGCCTTGATATATTTGATAAAAAATTGTATCGGTTCTATGATAAGGCACTGGATTTGATTGCAAATGTGGGACTAGAAAATATAGATAATGATCTCACAAAAAAAACTATAAATGAGATTAATAAAATCGTAACTGATGAAACCATTAGAAGCAAATGTAATAATTTGGAAAGTGCTATTATTTCTATTCGACGATCAAAAAGAGATTATACAGATAAATTACATGAAAGTGTTTTAAAATTTATGCCAAACTTTTATGAAGAAAAGTATAAGTTAGAGACGATGATAGATTCGCAGAAAAACAGTGAAGAATATATTTTCAAATATGTTTATAAAATTAAAGAACGAAATCAAACTCAAGGAAAAGATGGTAAATATTCTTTATATGCCTATAGTCTTTTTACGATTATAAAAAATATTATAGACATGAACAAAATAGATATTAATGATAAATTATTAAGTACAATTTTTGAAGTATCATTGGAGACTTTACTTTGTCCTAAGCAATTATTATTGGAGAAAGTCGAAGCTATCAAGCTAATAATATATATGAAGCTGAACTCAACATCTGAAATGTATGATTTTGAAAAATTCTTTTGCCAGATAGAAAGTAAAAAAGACGTTGTAGTTGATGGTTTTTGTGATCACTTTTACAAACATACTAATATAACTATACAATTTTGTTATATGCTGATGAAAATGGTATTTGATAATCTTGATAATGGGGAATTACTTGAATATTTAGGAATGTATAATGAGCTTGAAGAATCTGAGAAAATTGAAGCTTTAAAAGCTTTGATATCAGTATTTGAAAATAATTATTGTAGTAAGATTAATGATAATATCTTATTCATGTTTCTACAATTTGTTTTAGGATTATCTCATGATTCAAATCATGATGTAAGATATTATGCAGTAAAAACACTTTTACTTATGATATCGCCAGCGACTAAGGATCCAATTTTTACTCGATTATCAAAAATGATGGATTATGATAGTGCATACATTAAAAATTTGATTATTAATCGAGCAGAAAATTTGATAAATATTTACCCCGATATTTTATACTTTATTATACAAAAAGCAAGTGTTGATAATCACTATGTAATTAGAAAGCGTGGATGTGAATTAATTGCAAAAAATAGATTATAATATCAATGATCATATATTTTATTACTGGGATCATCAACTATCTATGTTTTTAGTAACAACTGCATAGATAAAGAAAATATTGGTCAGATTCAAGGTATATTTAGAGTTATGGAGAAGCAAAAGCTAATAATAGTCTTTTCACAATTGATATGTAAATTTATTGCTCTAAATATAAAGTGTCATATATTTTAGAAAGAACTTTCCCAAGGTTTATTGAATGAATAAAATAATTCAGCAAAGCATATATGAGTGGTGAATGATTTATAGCAATTAAAGGTATTAAAATTTAGTAAAACAAGTATACATAACAGGTTTGACTTCGAAATAATAATTTGGATTGAATTTTGATGGAAGTTAATTTGCAAAAATGACAATAGCTGACATCAAAGAAATGAGTTATATAAGTAAATTATTAACAAATTAAAAAAGGTGATCTATAGTGAAATCACAAAAAGTAGCAATCATAAAAAACGGCATAGACATTGGAAGAATTATTCCCTTTAATAAGGATGAAGGTGAGTATGATTTTAAAATAAGTTTTGTAAAAAATGATTATGAAGTAAATATGTATCCGTTTCTTTCATCAGCACCTGAAAAGGTTGAGTTAGAAGATATGGCAAGTTGGGAAATTTCATATCATAGAAAAACTATAATGAAGCCAACAGTCATTCTTCTAAAAGAGGAAAAAAGCCAAGAACATAAACCACTTCCTCTGCATCGTTTAGTAGATCCGACATCACATAATGAGTTCCCTATTCCATTTATGAGAGTAGAAATTCCATCAGATTTTTCTGGGAAGATTTATGATTCAAAGTCTAAGGAGAATATTTTGTTCGATATAAAAGATGCTAATGTAGCAGAATTCTATCTAACTCATATAGATTTTGATTACGAAAGATTTGCAAGAAAATGGCCTACGATTAGTTTAAGACTTATGGTGGCTTCATTTGAGTTTTTTGCGACCAATAACCTGCTTACAGATAATGGCAAGTTTAAGTATTTTATGCCTTCAGATGGTGGCGTGCGTGCTGGAGCTGAAGAATTTATAGTCAATAATGATATGAAATTTTATATTAATCTATACAATAATCCTGAATTGATTGGGGAAAAAATTAAGGTTACTTTTATTGAAAATGAGTTTGCTGATGCTCTCCTTGGGCTATCGTCGATTGGCTATAAGAATGAAGAGGACAAGGTTGAAATGATTCCAGCATACCAAGAGGACTTAAGCCGAGATACCATGTCGAAAGAAGAAAAAAGAAAATGGGAATATAGATTTAATAAGATGCGAGACAAGTTGGAAAGGGAGATTAGGAAAGTAAAAAGATCTAACTTATAAAAAGGAATTTAATATTTTATGTAGAATATATGCTATAGAAATATAGTTATCAAAATTAGCTTTTAAAATATTTGAAAAAGAAAGGACATTATTATGGAAAAGAATATAAGAAAGTATCTACTTATCCTTATAGATGTATTGTTGATCAATATTGCTTTTTTTATGGCCTTTTTCTTAAGATTTGATTATCGTATAGTAGAGCCTTACTTTACATTATATAAGCAATCATTTATAATTTTTACATTAGCAAACATAGTTACATTTATATTTTTTAAGCAGTACCATAAGATATGGCGGTATGTTAATTTAAAAGATTTGATAGACTTGATGGTTGTTATAACAATAGGAAGTGCTGGATCATCGCTTATATTATTTTTATTGCAGATACATTTGCCAAGGTCTATTTACCCATTAAGCTGGCTTTTAAATATTATATTGATTATTTCCAGCAGGTTGTTTTATAGATATATAATGAGCAATTCTAAAGTAAAAATAAAAAATATAGTATTTAGAAATACGCTTATTATAGGTGCTGGAAGTGCTGGGCAAATGTTAATAAGAGAATTAAGAGCACACCCTGAAATAGGATTAAAGCCCGTAGCTATTCTTGACGATGATAGATCAAAGATATATAGGAGTATGGAAGGTGTCCCTATTGTAGGTACACTCGATGATATAGTTAAAGCAGTCAAGGAAAATGAAATTGATGAAGTGATATATGCGATTCCTTCTGCGTCAAGGACGGTATTGAGAAAAGTAATTGATAGTCTAAGTGAATTACATATGAAAGTAAAAACTCTTCCAGGAATATATGAACTAGTAAATGGCAAAGTATCTGTTAATCAGTTACGGGATGTGGATATAAATGACTTATTAGGAAGAGATCCAATAAAGATAGATTTAGACGAAATAAGCAGTTATATAAAAGATAAGAAGGTAATGGTAACGGGTGGAGGTGGATCGATAGGTTCAGAATTATGCAGGCAAATAGCGAAGTTCAATCCATCCCATCTTATAATTCTTGATATATATGAAAACAATATGTATGAAATACAACAGGAATTATTAAGAAAATATCCAGATCTAAGAATGACATGTCTTGTAGCTAGCATAAGAGATGAGAAAAAGTTAAATATCATATTTAAAGAATATAAACCTGAAATTGTTTTTCACGCTGCTGCACATAAACACGTTCCATTGATGGAAGATAGTCCACATGAAGCTGTTAAAAACAATGTTTATGGAACATTAAATCTTGTAAGATGTGCAAATGCATATGGTGTTAAGCGCTTTGTCATGATTTCGACAGATAAAGCTGTTAATCCTACAAGCGTAATGGGTGCAACTAAGAGGATTTGTGAGATGATAATTCAATCATTTGATAAGGTGAGTGAAACAGAATTTGTTGCGGTTAGGTTCGGTAATGTTTTAGGCAGTAATGGCAGCGTAATACCATTGTTTAAAAAACAAATAGCAGAAGGTGGACCTGTAACAGTTACACATGAAGATGTAAAAAGATATTTTATGACAATACCAGAAGCAGTACAGCTTGTTATACAAGCTGGTGCTATGGCAAATGGTGGAGAGATATTTGTACTTGATATGGGAGAGCCTGTAAAGATTATAGATCTTGCAAGAGATTTGATACGCTTATCCGGTTTTGAGCCAGATGTAGATATTCCTATTAAGATTACTGGACTAAGACCTGGTGAAAAATTATTTGAAGAACTGCTTATGACAGATGACAAATATACGTCAACAAAACATGACAAAATTTTTATAGAAAAGCCAGGATTTAATGACTATGATGGCTTAGTTTTAACATTAGAAAAATACAAGTCAAAAATAGATGATATGGATACATATGAGCTAAAAGAATTTATAAAATCAATTGTACCAGAATATAACTCACCTGAATTTGATGCAATTGATGAAGTTAGTGCTACAACAATAAATAGCAAGTAAAAAATTTTTTTTCGAATGTAGAATATGCTTATCGGGAAGCTGAGGTTTAGTTTAGATGAAGACTTAACAGAGATGATTAAGTATTATAAAGTAAAATATATGTAAGATGATGTTTTGCATTGATAGGCGAGGAGTGAAAGACTCATTGCAACCATTTTGCATAGAAAATGTTATAATTCTATACATAGAAAATGCATTTTTAATTTGCTCTAAAGACAAGGTGCAGAATGTGAAAGATATATTGAAGGAATTAGAAAGGGGAAAAGTGGAGTATTTATAAACATAAATTCTGGATGAATTTCTGGTTTATATTTTTAACAAACATATCGAAATATTTTGTAATGTAAGATATATCAAATAACAATTTTTATAATAATGAGCTGCTGATAACTTATTTTTTCAATATAGATATTAGTGGTGTCGTAGGGATATTGCATGCTTTATAGAATGATTTAAATCTAACTTCCGAAGATACTTTATATATATATGTTTCATTGTATAAAATTTACGTGGATTTGCTGGTTGCTATAACAAATGGGAATATAGTATTATTGAAAAATTTCTTATGTATAATAAAAGGATTTTTAAATCTACTATCGAATATATTAAGTATAAATTAATGAGAGAGGTAATGAAAATGGATAAATTAAATTTATTTCAGGAAACCATAGGTTTTTCAATAGTTAAGGATAATAAAATATTAAAAACTGACGAAGTTAATTATATAAGAGATTATTTCTCAAATGATGGATATACAGGATATTCATTAGTGCCAGATGGTACAGGTATTCTTCTTTATAATTCAGAAAATTTAAATGATACATTTGTTTATAATAGTGAGTTAATACAATTAAATAAGCCAAATATAGTTTTAGATAAGAATACTATTAAAATTCAGTTATCACGTTTATTTGAGATAATGAATAGAATAAATGTGATGATAAAGAATTATGGTATAAAATTAATAGGAGTTAGTAAAGTTAATGAATCAGATAATAAAATATATAGTTATTGTATAAAAGACGAATTTTTAAGCAATATTAGAAATAATGATATTAATTTAAATGGCATTGGGTTAAGATTATCTTATCAATTAGGTAATTTTGTAATAAATCATTATATAGAACCGTATTTTAACGACAAAGATTTTATATATTCTATTATTGATGCAAATACTAATTATCAGAATCCTATTGATATAACTTTTGATTTTGTATATAACGATTTTATAAAAATTATTGATCAATATAAAAAAGGATTCAAATTTTTTAAATGAGGTGAGTCATATGGCTCAAAAGCAGCTTCCTAATACAATTTATTGTTTATTGAAGAAAAAGGGATTTTATGATATGACGTATAAAGAAAGACAACAAAAACATAAAATTTTTATGGATAAAATGAAGAATGCATTGTCTACAGATGAGAAAGTATTGTTGAACAATATTTTAAAAGAAGAAGAGGGGGAGTATACTAATGGTAGGTATAAGCCCTTTAAATAAAGCTAATGTTTTAAATATTAATAATGATATAATATTAGATAATGTAATAGCAACAGATACAAATGCTATAATGTATGCATTTGGTTATCCCACATGTATAAAAGATGGTATAATAGAAAATAGTAATATTAACAATTTATTACAAAATCAATATTATAGTTTTTTTGATAAGGCAGCCAGTAATGATACTATTATTACATATACACATACAAATATTTGTGAGATCCGTACATTAAGTCAAAAACTGGTTTCAAAGAGAAAGGCTAAAGAAGAGAATTTATCGAATTTTAAATGGAAAGATATATATTCTAAATATGACTATTTAAAGGAAGAAAGCAATAATTTAAGTAATATAATAATATCTACTATAGAACAATCACCATATTTTTTATATTTGGAACAATTAACATCTTTAGAAATCATAAATTTAGAGAATCAATTATTATTGAACGCTTCTATTGATTCAAATGATGCTACGATTATTGCAAATGCTTTGGCATATAAAATCAATTCAATTCTAACTAATGATATGCAATATGCTAATGTCAGAGGTATTAATATTTATACATCTAATCCCAAAATGTTAATTGGAACAAATAATAATTTAATAGATTTTAATACAACATGTAAATTTTACAAAGAATATTTAAATGAGAATTTAATTGGTAAAGTGAAAGATGAGTAAAAAATATTACATGATTGAATTTATATTATATTAATTGAGGTTTAGTTTTATAACCAGAAAATATGTTGATAAAGCCTGTGGGCAAAATATTACAGCATGTATCGGGCTAAATGCAAAGAGACTCGATGAAAATTCTCCCATGGTTGTTGTTCTATCTGATGATACGATAACAGATAAAGACCCAAATATTAAAAAACGTGATAGAAAAAGCAATTATAAATGATAGTCTAGTCACAATAGGAGTAAGATTTTCTCAATCAGAAACTGGATATGAATACATAAATTTCAAAAAGATAACACATAAGATATTAAACAACAGTCCTGTACATAAAGTTGAGAAATTTGTAGAAAAGCCGAATTATGAAACGGCGATAAAATATGTTGAAAGCGGAGACTATCTATGGAACAGCGGCATGTTCATATGGAAGACATCAACAATACTAAATGCGATAAAAGAATATATGCCACAATTATACAGTGCATTAAATGTTATAAAGGAAAACTTTGATTCAGATGAGATAGAAAAAATCTTATACGAGGAATATTCAAAACTTGAAAGCATATCGATAGATTACGGCATAATGGAAAAAGCCAAGAATGTGTATGTAGTGCCGGGAGACTTCGGCTGGGATGATGTAGGAAGCTGGACATCAATAGAGAGATTATACGAAAAAGACGAGAACGGCAATGTCATAAAAGGCAATGTCGTAAGCGTAGACACAAAGAAATGCATCATAACAGGAAGCGATAAACTCATTGCTACACTAGGCATAGAAGATGTAATAATCGTAGACACAGAAGACGCACTTTTAATATGCTCGAAGGATAAAGCACTAAATGTGAAAGCAGTATTGAAGGAGCTAAAAGAGAAAAAAAGCGAGTATTTGTAAAAAAAGTTCAGTAGGAGACAAAAATAGAGAAGTTGAAAAAGAAATACTTAATCAAATAATAGGATTAAGTAAAAGTGAGGCAGTTTAGTAGTTCAAAATATTAAGTAATCTACAACATTTATAAAATTATCAAAAGTCCCTTTCGTGGTAAAGGTAGGTAAAACATTAACCCTGAAAGGGGCTTTAATAATAATTTATTATTGTGTGATTTGGCTTGCATTGGAGGTATGACTAAATGAACTCACAAAATAGTATGTATTATCGTAATGAATTTCAAAAATCAGAATTAGAAAATTTACCGATTGAAGACAGAAATGCAAATTGGTATTATGTTCATAATAGTAAAAGAATTGGCCCTGTTTCTGCAAAAGAAATTTATCAGCATGTTAAAAATGGCAGATTGGATTCAAACTCGTTAGTATGGCGCAAAGGTTTTAAAAATTGGACAAAATTATCTCTTACGGCATTTGCAACAATCACTAATAATGTACCACCGGTCTTAGGAAGTGAAGTCAATAATTCCTACGTTTGGTGGCTAGCTTTTATACCTATAGTTGGAATTGTAATTGAAAATGCATTATCTTTTATTTTAAATAAAAGTATAGATAGATTATGGCATATTACGTATATATTAAATTGTATTTTTGTTTCGGCTGATAAAAAAAGATTACAAGAAGCAGGGTATAACACTAATAAATTAGGTTCCTTTTGGTTTGTACCGATTTATTTATTTAAAAGAGCAAAGCTTTTGAATCAATCAAAATCTTATGCTATAATATGGTGCATTACATTTGCATTAATAACTTTTTCTCCATCTACGATATTAAGTAATAGCATACTAAATTTAGGATATGGTGATTCGATTCTGATTAATTCTGTTAAAAATAGTCATATAGATGGATATCCATTGAAAACTTTAGGTGAAGCAATTGACGGATATATAAAAGATGCAAAGTGGACATCTTTTGTAGACAGTGATAATAGTAAATACGTAAATGTAGAAGGAATAATTAACTATAATGGAAAGCCTGCAAAAATTTTGTTGCAATATAAAGTAAATACCCATAATAATACTTATAGTTTTAATGCTATGGAAATCGATGGTGAACCGCAAAGTGCATTATTATATTTGAATCTTATAAAAGAAATGTTTAATACAAATAGTGATATTACGGCTGCTCAAAACAACACAAATGATAATGCAGCGAATACTAATGTTGCAAATAACAATATTGATAATACGACTACTAATAAAGAAAATAGTGGAGATAATGTGGCAAATGGAGAACAGCAACCTTATGGTACTGATGAAATCTATTTTAAACCATATACTAATTCCAAATATGGATTTTATATAGAGTATCCAGATTATTTTAGCCAAAAAAATTTATCGGTTGATGGTAGTGGACTACAGTTTGTAACAGGTGATAATACAACTTTAAAAGTATATGGAGAAAATAATATATACCAAAAAGATTTAGAAACATATTACATCAATGATTTAAAGAATATAGGTGGAGAAATAAAATATAAAGCATTAGGTGATGACTGGTATGTAATATCTTGGGAAGATAGTAGTTTCATCCACTACAAAAAAAGCTTTATTGGCAATGGAAGTATTAACACTTTTATTTTTATATATCCGAAAGAACAAGCTGATTACTATAATAATTTTGTTGAATATATAGAAGATTCTTTTAAACCCGGCGATTTGAGCATGCCACATTAATGAGATTCAATAAAACAAGAAATTTTAGGCTTAATACACTGATATCTGTTGAGATAGGTTGATTGGTATTACTTGTTGATTTATTTTAGTGGATTTAAAGGGGCAATATGATGAGTGATTACTTAAATATAATCAGCTTAATTATCGAATTGTTTTCAAAAGAGAGATTTAGACATCCAAGAATATTTAATAGATTGATAGTTGGCATTATATTTATTTTTTTGCTCATTTATTTTTATGTATTTGGATGGATAACAAGTCAAAACAGAACTGTAATGATAATACTTTTTAGCCTTATATTTTTGTATGCTTTTATTGCTTATAAAGCGGTCAATGGTCCAATAGGGCTATCAAGAATGAAATTAAATGAAATAGAAAGTGTTATTGAACAAGGTTTGAGTTGGAATAGAGATGATTTATTTTCCAAGATGCCTATTTATTTTATTGATTTCACTGAAATATATAAATATAAAACACTACAAGCTAGATATTTTATTGAACGTAATGATTTTAAGAAAGCCTATGAAATATATAATAGTATAGATGAAAGAAAACTATTTAAAAATGAAATGAAAAAATTGTATCAAAATAAAGCATTCACTCTAATCTATTTAGGGAATATAAGCAAAGCAGATGAGCTATTAGAAACAGTAAAAGAAGAAAAAGACCCCATATACCTAATGTTAAAATCTATAATATTTGAAAATGCAGGTAATATTGATACTGCATCTAAATATTTGCAAAAAGCACTAAACAATATTCCAGGTGATGATAGTGAAATTAACATTAAATTTTTAGTTTATAATAACTTTGGACGTATAAGGCGTATAGAAGGAAATGATATAGATACAATTTATTATTATGGAAAAAGTGTAGAGTTAGCAAAGAAACAAAAGAATAAGCAACTTTTACATGTATCTTATCAAAATCTAATTCATTCATATTTATTACAAGGTGAATATGATAAGGTAAATGAGTATTTTGAAGAATATCAAGAATTTATTGATATTAATATATTAAATGACTTAATTGAGTTATATAATTTTATTATAGAATTGGATAGTCAGAAATTAGATTTTAATAGTTTAAGAAAAAATGTAGTAGATGGTTATTTTAAATTAAGGGATAAAATAGATGGTATAAAAAGACTTTGTTTTGATGTAAATGCCCTGAGGTTTATGTTTAATGCTAACATAGATCTTGATAATGTATTGGAAGAAATAAATAAGAATATTGAATGTTATTTTTCAATAAAAATGCCGGATAAATATTTTTGTTTTAAAGAAATTATACAAGTCTTAAAAGGAGTAATAAATTACAGTTATTATCAAAAATTTTATCCATTATACCAAAAGATTTTTATTTATATGAGGGATTTGGCTTTGTCAGATATAGAGAACTATATTGATAGTTTAAAAGATTATGAAGTTAATGAAAGATGTAAACTCGAAACAGAAAAAACGTTCTTGATAAAATATTATAATAAAACATATGATTTTAATAAGATATACAAAAATATGATAGATATAAAGGATATATATGGGAACAATGGGATGTTCATAGATATGATAGAAATGGATCTGAATATTGTGGATGAATGTTTTTATGCCTGTAGATATGTCGAAGAACATAATGAACCGCTTAATAAGATAATAGAACATTTAAAATTAGCTGAGGATAATGTGCCTAAAATAAAAAATCATCCTAAAGCAAATGAATTTAATCTTAGATTAGCTTACTACTTTTTAGGATTGGGGGACAAAATTAAAGCGAAATATTATTTTGATAAATTTGAAGTATCTGGTGTTGCCATTGCAAATTATGCATTCCCTAGTTTTGCAGCAAAATTTTATGTAGCGTAACCCGGAACCATTAATTTTACTGATGATTCCGGGTAAATTTATTTTAAAATTTTGTCATTTTTATATGGATTTTTTTGGATTATTGTGTTATAATTAGTATTGAAGGGGGAGCAATACTACTATGTATCTTAGAAAAGCTACAAATAAAAAAACTGGCCGTACATATTTATCTATTGTTCATAATTATTGGGATAAAAATACCAAAACTACAAGATCTGTAACTATTAAATCTCTTGGTTACCTTGATGAATTGGAAAAAAAGTATGAGAATCCTATTGAATTTTTTACTCGCGAAGCGAAAAAGTTAGAAGAAGAGAGATTATCTGAAAATGCTAATCTTACGTTTACCATTGCTAAAAATGAGTTGATACCTTCCAACTCTGTTAATCGTAAAAACTTTGGCTATGCTGCTTTTAGTAAAATTTATCACGAGCTTGAAATAGATAAATTTCTAAAAAACAGACAACGTCACTCAAAAGAAGAATTTGATGCTAATGCTATCATGAAACTTCTTGTATTCTCACGCTTATTGTATCCTGCTTCAAAGAAAAAGACTTATGAGAATAAAGATATATTCTTTGAGAAATTTGATTTTTCTTTGGATGATGTTTATAGATGTCTTACTTTTTTCAATAAGCATAGTGATGCTTTACAACTTTGGATTCATGAGCGCATTAAGTCTTTGTATGATCGTAATACAGATTTGGTTTACTATGATGTTACTAACTATTACTTTGAGATTGATGAGCAGGATGAATTGCGTAAAAAGGGAGTTTCTAAAGAGCACAGGCCGGATCCGATTGTACAGATGGGATTATTTATGGATACCAATGGCATCCCCATTACATATAAGCTTTTTCCTGGTAATGTACCTGATAAAACTACTTTGATTCCAGCTTTAAGTAGGATCCAACGAGAATATTCTTTAGGTAGAATAATTATTGTAGCAGATAGAGGATTAACTACTGGTGATAATATCTGGTATATTCTATCAGCTAAGAACGGCTATGTGTTAAGTTATTCTATTCGTAGTGCTGACAAAGATTTTCAGGATTATGTTCTTGATGAAAGCGGATATATTAATAAGGGCAATGGTTTCAAAATCAAATCAAGACTTTACCCTAGGGAAATTCAAGTAACTGCAACGAATGGCAAAAAAATAAAAAAGGTGGTAGATGAGAAACAAGTTATTTTTTATAGTCCTGAATATGCGGCAAAAGCCAGGATGGATCGTGCTGCTTCAATAGCTAAAGCAATGGACTTGATTAAAAATCCTGGGAAGTATAATAGATCTATATCATATGGTGCAGCTAAATATGTAAAGAATCTTGTTTTTGATGCCAATACAGGAGAAATATCCGAAAGTGTGCGTCAGCATTTGGATTTTAACGAAGAAAAATTACGTGAAGAAGAAAAATTTGATGGTTATTATGCTATAGTAACCAGTGAATACAAAGAGACACCTGAAAAAATAATTGACATGTATCGTGGACTTTGGAAGATAGAAGAATCTTTCAAAGTAACGAAAAGTGATTTTGAAAGTAGGCCTGTTTATTTGTCGCTAAAAGAGCATATTGATGCTCACTTTTTGATATGCTTTATAGCACTTGTAATTGTAAGGGTATTAGAATATAGACTGAAAGGCAAATATTCGGTAACAGAAATACTTGAAAGTCTTGGTAAGGCATGCTGCAGTTATATCAAAGAGAATTATTATTTATTTGATTTTTGTAACAATGTTCTTGAAGATACTGGTAAAGAGTTAAACATTGATTTTAGAAAAAAAACATGAGTCTTGGGGAAATAAAAAAATCTTTAGCACAGACAAAAAAGTTCTGATATCACCATGAATCTTTGACAAAAACAAAAAGCCCAGAAGCCTTTATTTTAAAGGACTTATGGGCATTTTTTATCCTTTTTTACTGCAAAAGTCAGGATAAAAAATCATCCTAAAGCAAATGAATTTAATCTTAGATTAGCTTACTACTTTTTAGGATTGGGGGACAAAATTAAAGCGAAATATTATTTTGATAAATTTGAAGTATCTGGTGTTGCCATTGCAAATTATGCATTTTGGTTACAAGGATATTACAATATTCTAAAATTAAATTTATAATGGTAATGTATATTGCATTGGGAAGATGAAGAAACCTATTTAGGAGTATTGAAAACAGCAATAGAAAAAGCAAAAGCAGGCAACAATCTTGTCACAATAGGTATAAAGCGGCAGCATCCAGAGACAGGATACGGATATATAAACTTTAAAAAGATAACACATGAAATAATAAACAACAATCCTGTACATAAAGTAGAAAGATTCGTAGAAAAGCCGGATTATGATACAGCAGTGAAATATGTCGAGAGTGGAGACTATCTATGGAATAGCGGCATGTTCATATGGAAGACATCAACAATACTAAATGCGATAAAAGAATATATGCCACAATTATACAGTGCATTAAATGTCATAAGAGAACACTTTGATTCAGATGAGATAGAAAAAATCTTATATGAGGAATATTCAAAACTTGAAAGCATATCGATAGATTACGGCATAATGGAAAAAGCCAAGAATGTGTATGTAGTACCAGGAGACTTCGGTTGGGATGATGTAGGAAGCTGGACATCAATAGAGAGATTGTACGAAAAAGACGACAACGGCAACGTCATAAAAGGCAATGTAGTAAGCGTAGACACAAAGAAATGCATCATAACAGGAAGCGATAAACTCATCGCTACACTAGGCATAGAAGATGTAATAATCGTAGACACAGAAGATGCACTTTTAATATGCTCAAAAGATAAGGCGCAGAATGTGAAAGAAGTATTGAAGGAGCTTAGAGAGAAAAAGAGTGAGTATTTATAAAGGCCAAAATTATTCGATTAATCTTTCCCTTTCATAAGTTCATAGGTATATGAATACATTATATGGGAAATAATTATTATAAGGCACTATAGACTTAGAAAGGGAAGTATGATAACATGGTGGTTAAGGAACAATTATGTTTTGTTATAGAAGAAGGTGAAAATATGTTCAATTTAGAATTTTATATTACAGATTATGGATATACTGATTATAATGGAAATAAGTTTATTCCTGGATCAACTTTGAAAGGAATGTTGCGTAGTTATTTACTTAATTATGAACAACGCAGTATTAATGATGATATTAAAGACTTTTTTAATTGGCTATTGGATAATTTAAATAACGATATAAAAGCGATAAAAGAAAATAATTATGTATGGTTGTATGAAGAATATTGCAAAACCAAGAAGTCGCTGAAAGATAAGAAAGATAAAGTTAGTAACTATTTCTATCTAAATTTTTTAGATTATGATTCAATACAAAGATTGAAAAAGATATTTTTGAATTATAAAGAGGAATATGAAATATTTAAAAATTATAAAAAAGATATTGTATTCTATAATGATTTATTGGGATGGTACAAAGACATACCTGATGATGTAATTATGTTTATTGAGAATTTGTATAAAAAACAATTTGAAAATTATATTGATACATATATAACTGAGAGCAAACAAATGAAGATGTTAAATTGTGATGATAGTGAAGGCAGCTATGCTGCATAAGGGTGAACAAAATGGAAGATAATTATAAAGAAATGATAAAAAATATAGAATTGGTTAATATTTACTTATCTAAATTAAATTGTATAAGAACGAGTGATCATAAGAAATTACTACAGGGAATAAATGTTAATTTTAATCATAATTTTGAATTAGATGAATTACGAGGAGATAATTTCGATTGTAAAGCAAGTTTTAATGTAAAGGGAGTTAAAGAGGATATAGAAATATTAGAGATAAATGCCGAGTTCATAGCTACTTATCATTTAGAGAATGCTTCAAATATTGATAAAGAATTGATAGATAAATTTGTGAAAATAAATTTACCTTTAAATGTTTGGCCATATGGTCGTGAACTGATTTCTTCTATGACTGTTAGAATGGGGTTACCACCATTAATTTTAAGTACATATAAAATAGTTTAGGTGAAATTATGGGGTATAAAATTATAAATAGAAAGATAGATTACCAGGCAGATCATATAATTAAAAAGCTTGGTGATTTTTTATTATCAGATAAAAAATTCCTAAATATATTTACAAAAATTATAATTGATGAAAAACGTAATTTAACCGAAAAACACATAAAAAAATTAATTCAAAGATATGTAGATGCAATGGTTATTAGTGAATATGATAGTGAAATTTTTTTGAAATTGTGTAATGACTTTCTATGCTATGATATAAGAGGTAATTTATTAGAATATATAGTTCAAAAATTAGGGCCTTTTAAATTAGAAGGGGGAAATTATGATTATACGTGTAGAACTGTAATTTTCTATAATGAGAAAAAAATAAGTAACTTTGATTTTGATATAGTATTTTTTAATAAAGATTTTGTTGAACATATAACCAAAGAATATATCTGTATTGATAAAAGTGATGGAGAGTTTATTGAATGTAAGACAGATATTAAAACATTTATAAGTGAAGAAATTTCAGAAAGAAGTCGGAAAAAGTTAGATTTTATAAAAGAAGTATATAATTGTTTTAAACAAAATTCTTGCAGCTTTTTTTATATTATCACATTTAGAAGAGAGATTGCTATTTTTAAAAATATTTTGGGAAGAAATAATTATGGATTTATAAATATAATTGGCGGTAGGGAATTATATGATAAAATTTCGATTTAACAAATGTCTGAATCAAAAATTTCTACAGAAATCAATTTGAAAAAATATAACTGATAAGAAAAGATAAAGAGAATAATAGTAGTGGGGTGAGATTTTTGATTTTTAAAACAATTGTACTTTTTCTAATAAAATCAATCCCGGATTTTAATGATGTTTTTTGCATTGGTATTGTAGTTATTGCTTTTATTACTTACCTTTGGACTCATAGGAAACCTAAACGATATGTTAAACTTATTGATTCATATATAGAAAAAATTCAAAATACATCAGATAAAAATATGTTGCTAGAAGAACTTATTGAATTGACAGATGAAACGATAGAAAAAGAAAAAAATGACAAAGATATAACTGAGTTGCTTAAAAAGTTTAAAAGTATGTGCTATAGTGGCAATATAAAAAATGCTATAGACGTTTTTGATTATGCTGCATTGGTTGAGATCCCAGGGATGAGAAAAGTATTTGACATGATGCCGGGTGTATTTACAGGCCTTGGTATTTTAGGTACTTTTGTTGGACTTGTTTTAGGTTTAAGTGGTTTAAATTTTTCAGGCACTACTCAGGCAATGGAGCAAGGAATAAATCATTTAATATCAGGAATGTATCTTGCTTTTCTTACATCAATTGCTGGTCTTATTTCTTCATTGCTTTGGTCTTTTATTGATAGGTGGCGACTCAATAACTATAGAAAAAAAATAGACATACTTCATTCTTTGTATAAAAATATTTTTGATGAGAAGGGGATAGATTATTATCTTAAGGAAATAAGGGACATTCAAGAGGAACAAAAGACATACATGCAAAAATTTGTATCAGACTTATCTCTTGAGATCAGCAATGTATTTTCAAATATACTGGAGCAAAGAATATTTCCTGAGTTTGCTAATATCGTAAATCAATATGTCACATCTAAAATTGTGGAATCTTTTGATAACTCAATTGGTGAGATTAAACAATCCAACGAAATATCTAAACAAATGATTGAAAAATTTGCTAATCTAGCGTATGAAAACCAGTTGGAAGGGGTTAATAAGATTATCGATAAGTTTATTGAAGGTATGGATACGTCACTAAAAGGAAAATTTACGGATCTTGCTGAGTCAATTGACGAGATGATAAAGTGGCAGCAAATGGTTAAAGAAGGCATGAATGAACTCATGGAAAAATTGTCAAATAATATACTGAATTTACAAGATGTTAATAAGGCTATTGAAAACGCAATTACAAATTTCTCTGATTATTTCGATAAAGTAAATGCAGCTAATGAACATCTTGTTGAAAACATATCGAAGTTAGAATCGGTCTCTTTGAATGTAAATATGCTTGTTGAAGATATGTTAAAAATGATGAATGAAATTAACCAGCAAAAGGATTTATTATTAAAAGACAAAACAGAACATGTTCAAATTGTATCTAATTATATATCGGAGATTAATGAAAAGTTTGAGTTACTGCAGACGAGTTATGCCAATATAAGTAAGAATATCGATATTTTAAACAACAGCCTTAAACAATCAATGGACGAGTTTGCTAATAAGACGCATGAAGGGCTTAAACGAAGTCTATCTCTATTCGATGAAGAGCTTGCCAATATAATAAGTTATCTAAATTCAACATTGAGTGAAATTAAAGAATCTGTGGATGAATTGCCGAAGGTTATTATGGAATTTAAGAGGACTTTGAGAAATGAAGACAAGGAGATGAATGCAATTGAAGGATGAAGATAATGTACATGATTATTGGCAGTCTTATTCGGACTTGATGGCAGCGCTACTTTTAATGTTTGCACTTTTAATTGTTATTATGATTTATAAATATGCTAGTATTGCTGTCGAGCTAAATGCACAAAAGGCAAAAGTTGATGAAATAATTGGTGTTAGGGCTCGTATCATAAATCAGCTTTTAAATGAATTTAAAAATTCAGATCTTTCTCTTAGCATAGATCCTCAAACTGGTGCCATAAGTTTTAGCGAGGGAATATTTTTTGATAATGATAAATATGATTTGAAAGACGAAGGCAAAAGATATCTAAATGAATTTTTTCCTAAGTACATATCAATACTTATGGATCCGAAATTTAAAAAATACATTTCACAGATAATTGTAGAAGGACATACTGATGATACAGGTGACTATGTGTACAATCTAGAGCTTTCTCAGAAAAGGGCTTTTGAAGTTGTTAGATATATATTGCAATCTGATATAAAAGGTATCGATCCCAATATGAAATTGGATTTGATGCCGTATATAACAGCCAATGGTCGTTCATACAGCCAATTGATTATTGAAAATGGAAAAGTAAATAGAGAAAAATCCAGAAGGGTAGAATTTAAATTTCGCTTAAAAGAAGAAGAAATGATAATGGAGATGCAAAAAGTCCTAGGGAAGGGTTCTACAAAGTGAGTAAATATGATTTTTTTTATACACCTTATAAATTGATAGAAATCAAAAATTCTATAGTATCCAGCAATGTTAACAAAGTGGTATCTTTTAAGAAATATAATGATGCAGAAGAAAGGCTTTTATTGTTACAAAAAATAGATAAGACGCCGTATAATGATATACGAGATATGGCTTTTTCTCTTAATAATCGTGAATTGTATATTTTGATTAATTATTTTGCTGGCGATGATTTTAATATTGATCCTGATAAAGTTTATGAAATTATAAGGTTGAGGTTTAAAAAGAAATTTGCAAATATCCTCTGGGAACTGTATCAGAATAATTATTTTAAAAAAACATATGTACATTATTTTACAAAGTTTTGCAATGAATTTAAAGAAGCTTTTATAGAACTTTTTCGAAATGAAAAGATATTACAATTTATTAATGAAATAGTAGTTAGAGACGATGTAATTAAATTTGTTTGTGTTAATATAAGTAAAACAAGACTTGATTTAGATAAATTTTTTAATACATTTAAAATTAGTGAAAAGTTAAGACTTGGATTGGATATAAAAAAATATTTTTATTTATATTGCGATAAAGAATCTTATATAAGGAGTAATCCAGAGGTTATTCTGGATATAATAAAATCTTATAATCAAAAAGAATTATTGATGTTTGTTGAAAACTACGTGATAAATGTCTTCTTTTCTGAACTTGACTCAAAAATAATGAAATATATATTGGAATATAATAAAATGCCTGAAAATAGAGAAATAGATTTTTTCTGGAAAGATGTTTCTGAACCAGTATGGAATAGATGTAGAAAATGGTATTTAGATAATTTGATGAAAGAACACTTTGATGGCCCCAGATATAATTTTTGGTCACAATATATTGATTATATTAAGGATTTTAATGTGGTTAGAAGGAATAAGCGTAATCAAGCAATCTATTTTATATATTTTAATAAATTTGTAGTAGTTGAATTTGATCCTATTGGTGCCGCGTATATATATAAACTAGATATTTTTAAGCAAAGGTTTAGACCATTTGCAAATGCGAATAGTTCAAAAAATGACAATTTTTTTAAAGATGAAAGCATTGCAATAGCTAGGATAATACACAAAGGAAATTGGGAATTAAGAGCTTATAACACTGTATCGATGCTGTTAAAGGGTGGTTTAGATTGATAAATATATCTAATTCGTTAACTGATGAAGGCATCAAAATTGTTTGTAATGTTCAACAGAGAAAAAATATATTTGAAATAAAAATACCGCTTTTTTTAAATCCAGTAGAATACTTTAAAAACATTTCAACTAAAGAATTGGAAAAATTAAATGTACTTGAAGACTTATGGCAGCAAGGTATTTTACAGGATAAAGATAACTCATACATTATACCTTATGAATTTTTATACAATATTGATGAAGAAAAGAGGCGTATACTTAGTCTTCCCATTGAAGATAATGCTATTAAAGTTCATATAAAGGCGAGAGGAATTTTTGGGAGTAATGATTTTAAGTTGATACCAGAGGTATACATAAAAGATGAGAAGATGGGGCCTTTGGATAGAAGGATTAATAATATAATATTACACAAAGGCTGTATGTATTTAATACCATTAAATCTCTATAGCCTTTTACAAGAAATAGACGCGTATAATCCGACTGATGATCCTATTTCCCAAGCAAAGATAGTTGCAAAGGTTAAATATAAAGCTAAGACAGCTAATGTGACTTTTGATAGATTTTTAGAAAGCGAAGAAGTTTATTATTCTGAAAAATTGGATGTAGATATAATCAAGCATGATGATGATCACCTTCAGATTGTACCTGTTTTAGGGGATGAAATTGATAGCCTATTAAAGGACAGTAAAGACAAGGTGTTAAAACAGTACAATACTCTATACGGTGATGGTATAAAAAGGAAAAGAATTTTTTTCGAAGATGAGGTTCTTAAGAATTATAATAAAATCGTTAATCGAGGACATCTTAGAGGATCTGAGATTCCTAAGTTTCTGACTGATCCATATTCAATTTTGCCTGAAGATATAGATTTGTCTAATTTCAGCAAGCGAGTGAAGGAATTAGGTCTTAAGGTATACAGGGCTAATCCGTACATAAATATAAAAAAGGATAAAGATTCCGGATGGTTTGATTTTGAAGTGGGAGGAATCATACATGAAGATGTAGGCTCTTTTGATGAAGATGTTGATAATGTACAGGAGTATGGATTAACAGGTGATGATAAGATAGATGCTCTTGAATACAGTCAGTTGGTCCAAAAGGCAATTGAAACTGGAGAAGATTATGTAAATTATAAGGGCAAGTGGATAAAGATTGATATAGAGCAGGCAAATAAGTTTTTAAATATAGCTAATAATGAATCATTTTCAAAGGTGCAAAAAATAGATATTACCAGATTGCCTTATGTCTTAAAAATATACGAAAATTTAGATGATCTGGAATACAACGAGACTGCATTAAATTTAAAAAAACAATTTATAGGTGATTTTAGCACAAGAGATTTTACATATCCTATGTATTTGAAGAATTGTCATCTGTATGAACATCAAAAAGAAGGATTTTTATGGTTTAAGGGCTTATACGAAAATCACCTTGGCGGGTTGCTTGCTGATGATATGGGCTTAGGCAAAACTTTACAAGTAATTAGTTTTTTATGTTATCTAAAAGAATGTAATGAACTAAAACCTACATTAATCATAGCTCCATATACTTTGTTAAATGTTTGGGAAAACGAGATACGAAAGTTTTCTGCAATTACTTCTATATATAGGCATTCTGGCTATCAAAGATATAAAACACCTGAGATACTTAAGAATTATGAAATTATATTGACGACTTATGAGACGCTTGTCAGAGATCAGCTGTTGTTGGGGCAAATAGATTGGAAGGCTATTGTTTGCGATGAAGCCCAAAGAATAAAAAACAGCACAACTTTGACTACTTCAGCTGTCAAAGCCTTAAAGGCCAAAATCAAAATAGCCATGACTGGCACTCCAGTAGAAAATAACCTTGGTGAGCTATGGTGTATAATGGATTATGTTCAACCTGGCCTTTTATCAAGTTACCATGATTTCAGAAGAACATATCAGATACCTATAGAGGATGCTATAGGCAATAAAAATGAAGAATATTTAGCAATAAAAAACAAGCTATTAAATAGGATAAGACCTGTGTACCTAAGGAGAATAAAAGATGGTATTTTATCACTTCCTGCTAAGAATGAGATTTTTCCTGAAGTAGAACTTACGACTTTTCAGGAGAAACTATATTGTCAGTTGATAGAAAATTATAAAAATAACGAAAAAAAGGAATCGCCCCTTGGTGTCCTGCAAAAGTTAATGGAATTGTGTGCACATCCACGCCTTATACAAGATGACGGAGATGGGGATACCTATAAGTTTATAAATGAGTCTGGAAAACTTCAACGCCTAATAGAGATTATAAATGAAATAAAACTAAAGGGCGAAAAAGCGGTAATATTTACCCATTATATAAAAATGCAGACGATATTGAGAAAAGTTATCATGGATGTTTTCGGAATAAATTGCCTTGTAATAAATGGTAACATCAAAGGCGATAGGATGAGCGTTATTGATAAGTTCAGAAAATCTCCGGGATTTAATATTATTATACTTTCTACAAGAGCTGCTGGCGTAGGCATTACTATAACAGAGGCTAACAATGTTATTCATTATACGAGAGATTGGAATCCAGCTGTTGAAAAACAGGCGACAGATAGAGTTTACCGAATAGGCCAGACTCGTGAGGTAAACATATATTACCCTATATGTACAAGCAGCAGAGGAAAAACAGTAGAAGAACGTTTAAATGAGGTGTTGCAAAAAAAGATTCAACTTCTTAATGAAGTGATTATACCATCGAGATACCTGAATATAGAAGAAGAAAATTACGATTATCTGTTGCAAGATTTTTCCGCTTGGTCTATGTAACTTGTTTTGACAAAAAACTTTGAGGTGAGAATTTTACAAATACACATTTAAGGTCAAATATATGTTTCCAATGTCAAAATATAAAAATAATTAAAGCAAAAGCAAATGAGATAGATTTAAAGAGTAAGGGAGTGATATAGTGAATATAGATATTGATGAAATATTAAGTCCTAAGATTAAAAAACATTGTTTACCTTTGTATTTGGAAGGCCATTATGATTGTGCATCACATAAGGCGATGGTTTTGGTTGAATTAGCATTAAAAGAAAAAGCAAGAATTACCGGTGATGATAGTAAAAAATTATATGGAATAACATTGATAAAAGAATTATTTTCTGAAAACAAAGGAGGAAAGCAGAAAAAAACTATACCTTTAAAATTAAGAGTCCCGTTAGGGGATGAACAGCAAGAAAATGCTAAACGTATGTTTAGTGGTGTATTTGCATATTACAGAAATTATTGTGCACACGATGGAAGAAAAATAACAAGAGAAATATGCTTGAGAATTATGATAATTGCAAGTGAATTATTAGATTTGATTGATGCTTCATCACTTAGTTATGAAGATATTGGCGGTATAGATGGAATACTTAAATTTGGTGACTTTGAAAATAGATTAGTTTTATACAATTTACTAAAATTTCTCGAAAATACTTGGGTATTAGATAGTGACATTAATTCATTTTATGAAGACTTATATGAAAATGGTTTTACAGATTCACAATTTAAACTATTGACTGAACTTGATTTAGTCCGTTATGTAATTAATGATAATAATTATGATTTTGATACAGGTGATTTTATTGGAATAGGAAATTTTGAGTTAACTGATTCTGGTAAAAAAGTTTTAAGAAATATAGAAATTATTGAAAAGTTAAATCAAAATAAACACAAGAATATAAGTGGATGATTCTGTATGATGAGCAAAGTTCGGATGTTAATTATGAATTATGAAAGGCTTGATATATCATAATGATTTAGTGAAATAAAACGATATAATAGTGAGGAATACCATTATGAAAAAATATTTTAGAGATCCAATATATAATTTTATTATAATTAGCGAAAATTGGATCTTAGATTTGATAAATAGTAAAGAGTTTCAAAGATTAAAACAGGTAAAGCAACTTGGAACATCAGAGGTTACATATTACGGTGCCAATCATACTAGATTTTCGCATTCTATAGGTACTATGTATCTAATGGATAAAGCGCTAGCACAATTAAAAAATGTAATCAATATAGATGAAGAGACGAGGAAAATAGGATTAGCTGCGGCTTTATTACATGATATTGGTCATGGACCATTTTCTCATGTATTTGAGAAAGTAATGAGTACGAATCATGAACAATGGACGATTGACATTATACTTGGTGATACTGAGGTAAATAGGATATTAAGAGCCGTTAATATTGATTTTCCTCAAAAGGTTGCTGAAGTAATTAAAAAAGAGTATGAGCATAAATTTGTTAGTTATTTGTTATCAAGCCAATTGGATGTAGATAGAATGGATTATTTATTGCGGGATAGTTATTATGTAGGTGTAAAGTATGGGCTATTTGATGTAGATATGATTATAAAATCTATGTTAGTGTGTGATGACAATATAGTTATAGATTATAAGGGATTGTATGCAGTAGAGCAATATGTACTTGCTAGACATTATATGTATTGGCAGGTATACTACCATAAAACTACAAGAGGATATGAATTGTTGCTGCAAAATATTTTAAAAAGAGCAAAATACTTATATGAGCAAAATTTACTGGATATTAAAATAGATTTATTGATTCCCGTTTTTAAAAATGAGAAAATAAATGTAGAAGAATATATACAATTGAACGATAGTGTTATTTTATATGCGATATTATCATGGAAAAATTCACGAGATAAGATATTAAGAGATTTATGCTGTAAATATTTGTATAGAGATTTATATAAGGCCTATGAAATTGAACAATCTTTTCCTTTCAGTCTGGATGCAATAAAAGAAATACTAAAAAATCAAAATATGGATGCTGATTATTATCTTGCACTTGATAGACCTAGTAATGTGATATATGATTATTATGTTGAAGGTGAGGAAGGAGAAAAGCCACCTATATTAATTAATAGTATGGGCAAAAATAAATCTATTACTAGATTTTCTGAATCAATAAAAGCTATATCAGGCAGCCAAAAGATTAAATATTATCTGTATTTTCCGAGATATAATTATGAGGGCGTAAATATAAGTGATGATATAATTAAATATTTGGAGGAGTTAAAAAATGAGTGATACATTGAATGAATATGCTAATATTATTGAGCTGTTAAATATCGCCGGAGAAATTGATGGACGTAAAAAGATTCAAAAAATAGTTTATATACTAAAAAGCTTAGGAGCAAATTTTGTGGAGAATTTTTATTTTCATTATTATGGTCCATATTCGGATACTTTGACAATTGAGTTGGAAGAGCTTAAGACGATGAATATAATTGAGGAAGAGAAAAATGATAGTGGGTTATTTCCAAAGTATAGATATAAATTAAAAAAAGAAATAGATATACAACATAATCTTGACAAATATAAGGATTTAATTGAAGAACTAAATAATCAAAAATCCAGATTTTTGGAATTGGTTTCAACAATTATATATTTTGAACATGAAGGATATCCAAGAGATAAAATTGTTAATAAGATAAAAATCGTAAAATCTGACAAAAATTATACTGATGAGGAGATAGATTCAGCGTTCAATTTTTTGAAAGTAATACATGACGAATATGGATTTGATGATGAACGAATCAAATGAATTTATAAAAGAATATCTACTCAACGTGGTTTTAAAACACTAAAATTATAAAGACAAATTTTATACGTGTTAACTTTTTAAAATTTATGTGACAAGAATATTGAGTGTATATACTTTAATGGAGTGATTAGAAGAGATGATGGAAGATATTATTAATTATTATAAATATGATTTAGGAATGTATAATTTGATATTGAGATATTACAAAGGTTGGATTTATTATTATATTTCATATATTATTGTATCTCTTATTGTTTTATCATCTTTAATTATGAAAAATTATATCATTGTTATACTTATGATTGTTGTTCTTGCTATTATATTTCACTTAATAAATTATAATATAAAAAAAGTACTTTTAGAAAAATACAATATTGTATCTAAAAGTTACTTATGGGACTTAAACGAGTTTAACAAGCTAAGGAAAAACATGTTAAAAAATTACTTAAAAAATTATGGTATATTAACTTCAGATTACAAAAAAATTAAGTTTATTATTAGTTACTTATATAAAGAAAGTAAAAATAGAAGATTTAAAGGCTATGTCACACCAGGATTATTATTAACATTATCACTACCAGCATGGGCAGAAGTTTTAAAGTGGATATTTAAAAATTTAAATACGTTTTATGATGTCATAAGTATTTTCGCTATAATATTATTTGTGTTAGCAATATTTACATTTATTGTTTATGGGTTTAAAACGATAATTATAGATGATTTTTTAAATAGGGAAAGTAAAAGGTTATTAGATTTAGCTAATTTTATACAAGAAATTGTAATTTTCGATATTTAAATATAAAGTATACTATAAATTAAAGAAGTTGTTAATTATATAAAGAAACTATACAAAAAAGATTACTATGGCAATGTCATAAAAGGAAATACTATAAGACAAGCGGTGTAATGTCAAGTAGTATTTTTTGGAATCTTGAAAAATAAAGACCTTAAAAACTATAAAATCAGTATACTATTTTGCGTGTATCCTTACGCAATTAGCTGCTTCTACAAGATAGTACCTTAAATACTGATTACCACATTTAGCTAAAGAGGTATCTTCAGCACTAAAGTTGCCAGATTGATATTTATTCCAAACGAGGCGTGCAAATTTGGCTACAGCACATTCGTTTTTAAACCGGTCAACATCGCCAATCTCAGCCACAAGGCCTGCGGCTAGTACATTACCGAAACCTGGAATAGTAGTCAGAGTTTGGCGAAAGCCATTAAGCTGTTTAGAGATTTCTTTGTCAAGTTTTTTAAGCTGAGACTCAAGAAATCTGATATTTTCAAGAGTCAGGGTCAAAGTCATGCTAACAGTATCGCACATGTCAGGATTAAGACGATATGCCCTATTAGCAGCAGATTTAAGTGTCTTAGCAATTTCTTCGGGATTTTTTAATCTATTGTTGCCATGGCTCAAGACGAAATTCGCAAGTTCCTCTACAGGCATAACAGCGAACTCATCAGGAGTAAAAGAATCAAAAACAGAAGTAGATGCTGAGTCAAAGACGTCGCTAAAAGGACAATCTTCCTTGTATGAAGAGAACTTGAGATATTAAGGTTCAAAGCTCTGCTCTTTTCACTGGATATAGTTTGTACCAGATGGTATCTAAAACGAGTAAGGCGCTGTAGCGCAGCATACCTAAAGTCAGGCATAGGAGTAGGGTTTACCCTACCGAATCTGACACAATCAGCAATGATTCTGGCATCAAAATCGTCAGTTTTAGGTAAATAGGTATAAGCCTTTTTAAAACCCTTGACGACACCTGGATTCATAACAAAGAATTTAGGGTTAAAAGGTGCCAGGTCAGGAGAAGAAGCCAGGTGAAGATGGAGGTGCCATGCATAATGAGAAGTGGCTTCCATACCAATTTTGACACAGGAAGCATTAATAGCGTTAGCATGAGAAATCACATCAGAGATGATAGAATCAGCACCTGTGATATCATTAGAAACCGAAAAAGGCTTCTTAATGAGGTTATTGCCATCTTGATCAATAAAGAAAACAGAATTAGATTGACTGCTAACGTCTCTACCGACGAATAAAGTACTGGGCACGTAAATTCCTCCTTTCATTAAAAAATTGAGACCAGTACCAGGTTAATCCCTGACAGATTACCGATAAACAGTTTCGCGATATCAGAACTATGTCAATACCCATAGGATACATCGTATGGATGCTGAAACATTCTGAAAGATATAACATGGACAGCAAGCGAGTCAGAACTAAACGAGTAATCCAAGGGGTGCAGTCTTAGGCGAGAAGTACCCTAAAGTAGAGTCTTCAGGGGATTTTCAGAGCGACCCTGAAACCAAATCCTAAAAATAGTTTAACAGAGACAACCTGAAGAAGAAAGAGGGAATTCGTGTACTACAAATGCAAAATGCAGCGATCCAGCATACATCGCATGGAAAATTATATGTTTGGCGGATGTGTAGTCAAGCCTAAAATGAACTCACTGCGTTCGGGCTTGACAACCCATCTTCCCAAACATAGATAATAGCTAAGCGATGTTATACATAATATCAAGTGGCACTTGATGGATTTAATTATGGCGAATTTAGTAAAACAATATTTAATTATCAAGGTTCAATTAAATTTTGTAATCTTTTTAAAGATCGATCTTTTTGATTGATTACAAATCATATTATACGAGGGAAGAAAGAGAAATGGAAAGTTAAATATAGGTAACTCATTCAGTACTTTATTACTGAATTGTTACAACTATATCTTACAAGGGAGTAAAATTGGAAATGGAGAATAGTAGAGAATCTGAAAATATAGAAAAACTTCTCGCAGATTTAGATACTATATCAGATAAACATTCAGAAGCAATGCTTTTTGATAAGATTAGCAAATTTATACAAGCAGAATTTGAACAAAAACCGCCAAATATCCTACTCTGGGAACAAGCGGCTTTTGCCTTCATTGAAAATTATCCTGATGATAAATCAGGATGGGGCACTTACTTTGGTCCAATGTACACTTGGACAAACAAAGAAGAAGGAGAAATGGTTAAATATCCCAACATATCCCAAATAACTCCCGAAATCATATCTTACTGGGAATGGAGAGTCAGGGAATCGAAACACCCCATTCTAAAAGCGAGATACTCTGATTTAGTATGGGATTTTTCAGAAAAAATAATCGGAAGAAATCCACATTATTCATTTGCTCAAATTTGTATCGACAGTGTAATAGAAATTGCCGACAAGGATTTGCATAAATACGAAACTAATGTGATACAAAAATTAAAGCGCGCTTTATCTCTTGCTTTAACAATTAATGACAAAGACCGAATCGAGAAATTAAAAGATGCAATAATTAACTATGAAAAGAAAATAGCGGAAGATGATAAACCGGGACTGTGGGGATTTTCTTATGAATTACTGGTAAAAGATAAAAAGATTTCATTGAGTAAGACTGAAGAAAATGAAATCATCACAACTTTAAAGCAGAGATTTAAAAATCTGTTAAAAAGAGAAAATATATGGGCGGCTCAAATGGCAACTGAATTGTTGGTTGATTATTACAAAAGAAAAGGGGAGACAGAGAAAGTAAAAAACATTCTGCTTAGTCTTGGCAATATGATTGAGAATAAAGCAGAACAGGCTTCAGCTCTTGTTGGCATTGCATGGTTAGAGGGTTTGTATCATCTTTATTTACAGCACGGATTAAAAAGTGAAGCTGTTAAACTATCAGTTAAAATTATAGAGGTGGTGGAGAAGGGGACTTCTGAACTCAAGAAAATAGAAACGTCAATAGAGATTCCTAAAAAAGAGCTTGACGAGTTTCTTAATAAACTGACCGAAGGAGATATAGAAACGGTTTTAGGAAGAATTGCTCTACATTACATCCCAAGGAAAAATGATATTGTAAAACAATTAAAAAACCTTTCTCAAAGTGCTCCACTTTCTTTTCTTTTTGCTCGTAAAATACAGGACCATAGAGGGCGTGTGATTGCTAGTGTTGGTCCTTTGGAAGAAGATCTGGATGGAAATATAATATATCAGATCTCCCAAAACATGAGTTTTTCTGCTTTTTTCTTAAGGGATACGATAAAAATTTTAATAAATAAATTTAGTTTGAATACAGAATCTATCGTTAGCTATTTACTTGCATCTCCTATTTTTGAGAAGATAAGAAAAGACTTTCTTGTTAAGGGAATAAAAGCTTATTTAGCTGATGATTTCCTTGTTGCTATGCATATTTTGATACCGCAAATTGAAGCTTCAATTAGAAAATTAGCAGAGAAGATAGGAGCACCTATATTAAAACCATCTCGTTCAGGAGGATTTAATTATAAGAATTTAGATGATTTGTTGACTGATAAAAATATAATCAGTGTCCTGGGAGAAGACATGTGTCTTTATCTGAGAGTCTTGTTTTCTGATCCTCGGGGATGGAACTTACGAAATAATGTATGTCATGGTATAAGTCCTATAGAAACTTTTAATCAAATGGCTGCTGACAGAGTTTTTCATGTTTTATTATGTTTGGCCTTAGTGAGAGAGGAGAAGGATAGATGAACTTGACTTGAATTTGCAAAAGTTGAAAAAAAGAGAAAATGACATGGTGTTTAAATATACCACAGACAAAGGAGATATTGCTGTACATATAAACTTTCAATCATGGCCAAAAGGAAAAATGTAAAGGGGAGAAAATGTTAGCCCGTTTTGTAGAACAGGATAAAGAAATAAAAAAGCTTTTTTATAATAAAATCAAAGGAAAAGAAGAAAGAGAGAAACAAAAACATTTATATAAGATTAGTGAAGGTTTTCTGGGCTGGTTATTAGAACCTATTGCAGATATCGCTTATACATGGAGGCGCATTTCTGAAAAAGAACAGGGAAGTAGCGGAGAAAATTCAGTTGATTGGGCATTACATTTATGGCTTCCAGGCGATGCAGTTATTGTAAATGACCTTGTTTTAGAGGTAGAGCCTGATGAGCTTATACAAGTCGATCACCTTTAGATATAAACAAGTATAAGAAAGAAGAATTATTAGAATTAGAAAACTTAATAGCTTCTGTGTTTTTATTAGAACAAAAAGGTGCTATAGAAAGTAGTGCCTTTATTTATTATGTAATATTTGTTGACAAATACAAATATATCGAATTTTTCTTGATATTTGTTGGATTTTAGGAAATGAAATGGTAAAATAAAATCGATGACTGATACAGTAATCGTTAAAAGGAGGAACAATTTTGTGAAGCGGGGCAAATCAAAAACAGTTGGCTATATTTTAGCGCTCTTTTTTGGTGGTTTAGGAGCTCACCTTTTTTATTATGGTAAATATTTAAGGGGCATTCTTTACTTAGCATTTAGTTGGACAGGTATTCCTATATTATTGGGATGGATAGACATGTTTTTTATTCATAAATGGCATCAGCGATATCTCGAATGCCAAGAAAATTCTTCAAAATTTTTGCAGGAAAAGCCACTTCAATCAATTACTCCACGAGTGGAGAAAACTAGACCTGAGAAAGTCGAATCTGAAAAATCAGTTCTATCATATAGAGAAAACGAAATGATGTTTTACAGGGAAGAAGAAATTATTTTGCCAGAATATGCACATCTCAAGACACCTTCGTGCATCAAAGAAGAAATTCAGCAAATTAAAAAATCATTTAAGTCTAAAGATTTAAACAGACCGGTTATCGAAATATCTTTTCATACTCATGAGACTTATTTCATGGAAGATTCGATTAAATATGCTAATCAAATGGGTGTTAAAACTGAATTTGTTCCTTTGCAGGTTTATTGGACGACTTTTCGAGATCTCGATGAAAAACAAAAGAAATGGTATTTTTATTGGAGACATCAGACGTTAAAAGGGAATTATTTGGATACAGATTTAAGCTATGTGATTTTATTTGCTTATGAATTGATCAATTATACTTTTAATCAAAATGCAGCATTTAATGTCAGTATGTTGGTTCGTTTACAACAGGCATATAAAGAAAGAATTCCCAACTTGGATAGATATCTTTCAGAGTGGATTAGAGATATGTTAATTGAGTTAAATGAAATTGAGCTGGCTCGTAAATGGGGATTAGGAGCTGAACCTTATTATCAGACGAATTTTTATCAAATATTTAAAGACCACGAAAAAGATATTAGCCAAATACCTATTAAAGAATGGCAAAAAGTTATTAGAGGATATTCAGAAACCAATTTTTTTAAAATGAACAAACAAAAGGTTTATATTACGAGTGATTTCGGAAACTAATTTCCAGTAGCATACAATGACATAAATTAGATATTAGATACAAAAAATAACAATGATTTTGCGATAAAAATAAGAAAAGAGGAAAGAAAATGTAAAATAATGC
>NZ_JAGGLT010000002.1 GCF_017874545.1 Thermoanaerobacterium butyriciformans
GTGCAATCTGAAATAGATTGCATGCGCAATTGGAGAAAGAAAAAAACAAATGAAAAAGAAAAAATACTAATTGTTGCAGAAGAAAAATACTATGCCATATATGGAATTAATGAAATAATGGATATCTTAGGCATTACACAAAGATACAAAATATAGCAAACTTTAAAATAGTGTATAAACAGTGATTACGAATAAATTTTTTTTGGCATACAATACGTATGTCTATTAATGCTGCCTAAAAATATTAAAATACATATCATTTCTTAGGTCATATAAATTCTTATTTAACAATTTAAACATTATTTTTATTTATATACTAATTTTATCTTATAAGGAATATAATACTAAAGCTTATAGCAACTTTATAGAAAAAAATTAAAAAAAACTCTTGTCAAAAATAAAAAGCCGTGCTATAATAACTTCTGTCAGTTGATGCCGAATGGTGTAACGGTAGCACCGGTGACTCTGGATCATCTAGTCTAGGTTCGAATCCTAGTTCGGCAGCCAATATGTGGCCTTATCGTCTAGTGGCCTAGGACATCGCCCTCTCACGGCGAAGACAGGGGTTCGACTCCCCTTAAGGCTACTTCCCATGTACAAACTTTTTGATTAATCGAGATTTTCAAAATTGCCTCCACCTTGTCAGGGTAGACGGTAATTTTTTTTATATATGTAGGCAACATAGCTTTTATTTTTTTTCTATCTCCTTTCATCAAAATATCTTTGTCTTTTATTAAATATGCCTTTATCATATCTTCTGTGATAATGCTTACGTCAGGTTTTAATTCTAATTCTCTTAATCGTATTTCAACTTCATTTTTTTGTTGCTCAAGTTCGGTTAATTTAGCATCAAGGCTTGGATGGAAATGTCCTGCTGCAATAGCATCTACAATAGCAGAAATACTTTTATCTATTTCTTCTTTCCTTTTTAAAAGTGTTTTTTGCATATTTTGTCTATCGTTTATAATTTCTTGATTCTCTTTATTTAAAGATTTTGCAATTTGAGGTATAATATCATCATTAAAAATTTTTTCCTGTAATTCACTCAAAATGTAATTTTCTATCATATTTTGGCTTATATCTTTATTATTACATTGCTTTGTACGTTGTTTATTATTGCATCTGTAATATGCATACTTTTGTTTTCCTAAACAACCTACCATGCTCGCACCACAAACACCACATTCTATAAGTCCAGAAAACAAATATATTCTTTTTGCATTATGTGCAGCTTGTATCTTTTTCGCTTTTTCCATCTTTTTTTGTACCTCCTCAAATAAATTTTTATCTATTATAGCAGGAATAGCATCGTCTATTATAATCACATCTTCTTTACAAATGTTATGATTATTTTTAGTTCCTTTATTGAATATGTATTTCCCAATATATCTTTCGTTTCTCAAAATATCATGCAAACTATTTTTGCTAAAAGCATTACCTTTTTTAGTTTTGTAACCGCGTAAATTTAATTCATCTATAATACATCCATAACTATAACCATCATTATACATTTTAAATATAAGTTTAACAGCTTCAGCTTCTTTTTCATTAATAACATAATAACCATCTTTTATATCATATCCTAAAGGTGCTATACCTCCATTAAATTTTGCTTGAAACGCATTTTCTTTTAATCCTTTCATAACCTCTCTTGCAAGATTTCTTGAATAATATTCAGCCATGCCTTCAAGAACACTTTCAAGTATTATACTTTCAGGGCTATCATCAAGTGGTTCTAATACGGATATGAGTCTAATACCATTCTTTTTAAGTAGACGCTTATAAAAGGCATTATCGTATCTGTTTCTCGCAAATCTATCTAATTTATGTACAATGACAGCTTGAAATATGTTCATTTCACTATCTTTAATCATTTGCAAAAATTGCGGCCTATCATCAGTAGTTGCTGACTTTGCTTCATCCGCATATATTCTAATAATTTCAATATTGTTTTTTTCTGCATATTCTTCTATTGCCCTGACTTGTGCTTCAATTGATTCTTCACGTTGATTATCTGAACTATATCTACAATATGCTACTGCTTTCAATTGTTATTATCCCTCCTTAAGTACATTAAAAAGCGTATTAATATTCCGATATATACATTTTACCGCACCTTTTACATTGTACTATACAATGCTGCACGCTATCATCCTTGAAATAGTCTGCTTTAATAGGCTCTACAGCAAGCGTTACAAGTACATTTTCGCCACATGTACAGGGCTTTAAAGGTTCTATATAGTCATGTACGGTCTTTATTAAATCTTGATAGGTTTTTGCCATTTTTATCACAACCTTTCTGATTTTGTTTTAGATACAATAAATTTATTAAATATGCTTCAATATTAAAGATCCAATTATTATTCCAGATATAAATAACAAAACTCCCCACTTTATAATTTTATATTTGCATTCTCTTTTGTTTTTTTCTAATTCCTCTGCTTTTCTTTTTAATTTACTTTCTAATTCTTCTTCTCTTCTTTTAGCTGTTTCAACATCGTTTGCTATTTCTTTTAAATAATTGCCTAAAGCAGTTGGTGTATCAAGACGCATATCTGCAACATCTTGCAATAAATTATTATCAACTGCATGTCCAATAGCTGTTACAAATGCTGGTTCCAGTTGTATAGCTTTTTCTGCTATATCAGGATCATTAAATATATCTAATCCCCAACCACCACCACGTGCCAACACAACAACATCATAATTTTTATTTCCTTCATTTAAACCTCTTATAATATCATCTTTTGTACTTAAATTTACAGCACATTGCCTTATATCATAATGTTTGTTTGCATCTCCTAGTGCATTTAGGATATCTGGCAAAATTATAGAATTGTTGCCGTATATTAAAAAAATCGACACTTTCTGCTTATTATATATTTTTCTTCTTAAAATTTCATTGACATTTTTATAGCCTTTACTAAATTTCATTTTTCTTACATCATATTTTCTTATTTCATTTTCAAAAAATCTTTTGCCTTCATTTGATTGAATATCTATGGCATTAAAACAAATATCAATATGGCCAGATTTATTTACTTTTTTATTCAAATAACCTTCTACTACATATGTATATCCATCTTTAAATTCTTTTCTTAATTTTTCTGGTATTCTTATTGTAATAAGTTGATTTTCTATTTCGTCTATCAAATGATCATAAAAATAGCCATTATAATTTATAGAGTTTTCTTTTTTATAAATTCCTTTAATTTGTATTACTTTCTTCTCTTCTTGAACAGAAAGTGCGTTAGAAAAAATATTTAAAAGAGTTGATGGAGTATATGTATCTTTTGTATTTGATGGCATAGTTATTATTCCTTTCTACATTAATTATTAAATTTTGATATTATGTTTTAGAACCATACATCACTTTCTTTTTTATCTTGTCTTATATCGCTTATTGTGTAATTTTGATTTTTATATTCTTCAGCAACTTTTTGAGCATCTTCTTTTGTGCCTTTAACTTTTACATACATTTTACCACTTGTACTTTTACCTTGAAATACTTGACAATTATTTTTTGCTTTTAAGGCTTTGTTCCGATATCATCAGGTCGTATCACTTGACAAATAGAAGGTGCATGATTAAATGCAAAATTATACTTCACATTATAACCAAAATCATATTCTTTTGCTCTTATACGTATTTCGTCTATATTTTTTGATTTTAATAAATCTTTAATTTTCTCACAGAATTTTCTTGATATAAGCTTACTCCATGTGGTTACGTTATTCTCTCCTCCATATATATAAGTACTAGGAAACCAAATTTTCTCATATTTATTACTATCTAATACTTCATTCCATATATAACTTAATTGGCACAATATAATATCAGCTTCTACAATATTTTTTTTACTAAAAATCGGACGATATTCTCTACTAATTAATATATCAGCAGCAACGCTATATTTTTTTAAATTTAGTCTATTATTCCTTATTTCGTCTAGTGATCTAATATATTGGTTAAATTTTACGAAAGAACAACTTTCTAAGTGATAATTATTTCCTTTTAAAAAATATGTCCTATTTACCATTTCTTTTATATCTTCATATCTTTCGTAATGTAAGAAATATACAATCGTAAATAAAAACATTTCCCATATCAAAAATCTAAAATGGTCAAATTCTAATTCACTTTGAATTTGTTTTTGACTTTCTAAAGAATAATTATAAATTTGTTCAAAAAATAAGGCAATATTATCACCTATTGTATCGAAATTTTGAGAAACAATATTCAAAAATTCAATATAGCTATCTCTCATTATTTTTAACTTCTCAATATTTTCTACAATTATGTCATCAAAATCCTTGTCTTTAAGAGTTTCATAATTTAACCGATATTGATCTAATTCCTCACAAAAAGCATCGGCATAATATGAAATTAACCAATTTATTCTAGAAGGATTTCTATATTGAGCGTCTTTTAATTGTTTAACTGCATCTCGTGTTTTATAATGTTGAGCTTTTTCATCAAATAGCCATTCTGGTGGTTTGCCAATTGAAGGCTTTTGATAAAGTGGACGATCAAATATGTCTCTTAAAAGTTTTTCGTATTCACGTTCAAAATAAGTTTCATCTGACATGTTAATATAAATTCGAGATTTTAAATAAGTTGGCAAATATGGTTTTCCATCGTCATCCATTTCAGTAACAATAGGAATAAATTTATCTTGATAGACTTTGTTATAAACTTCAGAAGTAATAATAGCAGTTTCTTCTCCTACTCCACCTTTTCGTGAATTCGCTTTTTCTGCATAAGCTTTGTCACATATAATTAAAACTCTATCAATGCCATCATCATTAACCATCTGTTCCATAAAAGCATATTTATCTTGTCCTTCTTTTAAGTTCCATTTATCAATAACTACATCAACACCATGATTGCATAAACGAGTAGCTAAATCAATAACCCACTGTATGTGTTTCGGAGTGGTCCATGAATATGAAATAAAAACCTTTGGTATTTTATCTATCATTGCTAATCATCTTTCCTCCATTATTTTAAAAATTAAGTAGCTTTATCATAAAATAGTTAAATATGCATATTACATACAAATTTAAACACATTGCTTTGTTGATATGTCTTAATAAAATTCTTATATAAAACTTATAATCTCTTTGCTCATATGCAATAAAATTCTATTTACTCCTAAATTTATTCATAAAGATTAATCTTATAGTTTCCTGATATACTTAAATTCTTTTAAAAATAATAAACATACAATAAAATAGCAAGTCCTATAAGAAATACTACACTATGCCATATATAAATATTTTTAGGTATGACATCTAATGGCTGTTTTATGTTCTTTTTGAGTCTTAAAAAATTTACTATGACAACATCAAGCACAATCGCAGCGATAAATAATACAATGTCTATTGCACCTATTAACGTACTACTATTTAACAAAAATTTTGTCACTATAAAAACAAAAAATCCACTTGCAATTATATTTAGTACGTACAAAAAGATTAATTTTGGTCTTATATTTTTTTGTTCTTTTATCATTTTACTGGACGATATCCTGCTGCCTTAGCTTCGGCTTCCGTCTTAAACCATGCTTCTGCTTTAGTTCTGTCATACCAAGGATCTCCAGGCAAGTGGTATATCTTCTCTCCTTTGCTGTTTATATTTCCTTTTATAAGTCCATGCCCGTTTGCATCAACGTACACTTTCTCAGCACTTGTGTTGCCTGAAATGTTATCACTGGTAGTATTGGTTGGATTAACGTTGAACGAAATTGTATTGCCGTCTGTCGTTGCAATAACAGTACCATTTAAGTCTGTTCTAAATACTTTTATGACTGCATTATTAAGCCTGTCTAATACAGACTGATTAGGATGTCCGTAGTCATTGTTTTTTCCAACGCTTATTACTGCGTATTTAGGACTTACTGCTTTAAGGAAATCTGCTGTTGTTGACGTATCAGAACCATGATGGCCTACTTTAAGTACGTCTGCTTTTAAGTTGTATCCTTTATTAAGCATTTCTTGTTCTGATTCCTTTTCTGCATCACCTGTAAATAAGAATGATACATTCTTGTATGTTAATTTAATAACTGCTGAATAGTTATTAAGGTTGTCATAACTGCTGCTGTTAGGCGCAAGGAATTGTGTTGTTATGTTACTTCCTAGATCTATATTGTTTCCTGCTTTTACGTACATTGAATTAACGTTTTTATTTTTAAGTGAATTTAATAGGTTCTCAAAGGCGTTTGTATTAGTTGTTGCTTTAGGCATATAGAAAGTTCCTATATCGAACGTATTAATAACGTCAGGCATACCGCCTATATGGTCGTCATGTGGATGTGTTGCAACAACTACATCAAGCTTACTTATGCCTTTACTCTTAAGATATGATACTACAGTGTTTCCCATTTCGGGTATTCCTGCATCTATAAGCATGTTTTTGCCTGATGGCGCTTGTACAAGAATGCTGTCACCTTGACCTACATCGATATAGCTTACTGTTAGCTTACCTATAGGTGGTGCCTTATTTGAATTGATTGTTATTACTCCATTGCTGTAATTTACTTCATCCCCTAGAGCTTCGCCAACAAACCTTAAAGGTATATATGTATAGCCGTTGACAATCTGTGCTTCTACTGCAAGAGCATGATTTTGTCCGTTGACTTTGCCTATTTTAGAGCCTATTGTAAGCTGTACGGTTGTATTATCACGTGTTCCTATGACTGTTTTTGTACTTTGATCCCAGTCTACTTTTGCGCCTAATGCCTCAAAGAAAGCACGCATTGGTACAAGTGTTGTTCCATTCATAATGATTGGCTGTTGATCAAAAGTTACATTTTGACCGTTAATTATGATTGTAGTATTGCCTGCATAAGTTGGGCCTGCAAAAGAAAGTAATAAAAGAACTGTTAAAAAGACTGATAAAAACTTTTTATACAACTTTTACCCTCCCTTACCATATTTTGCATAATAATATTATAGCATATTTAATGTCCTTATTACGTCCTTAAATAAAAAATCGAGTTATTTACTATCCTGTCACATTACCGTACGTACCGTTCAATATATGGTGGTTCATTAAGACTTAATAATATGATGCTTATTAGATATTTTGTCCTTTAACATATAAATAAAAGCATTTTTATCTATATATAAAACATCTTTTACACTTATTGTTATTATTTTTTTTGTACCATAACATTTTGGATATAAGGAACAACCTAGAAATATTTCATTGTCTTTTTTGGATTTTCTAAAAACCATATCCGACCCACAAATTGGACAATTAGAATAATAATTTTTCCAATAACTAATATGTATTGGTTTCCCTTGTTTCGTGACAAAATAATTATAAAGAATTGTTAGTCTATCAATTTTATCCTTATTATCTCCTTGTTGAATCATTAGTTTTGTTATATATTCTAAAGCTTGCTTATCTTGATTTTTAATAGCAAAATCAAGTAATTGATTTCTTTCTTTTTTATCTTCTACACATTCAATAATTTTTTGTTTTTTATCATTAATATTAAAGTCATCATATTTAATAAAACTAATATATTTTGAAGGTCCAATAGGCTCATTTACTTTGCAGGAATCGCATTTATAATAATAATGATCATCTGCCTTATTAATGCTCATAATTCCATCACATTGAGAACATTCTTTAGGCAAAATTATTGCAACTTTATATTTTTGTTCAAAATCTTCAGCAATTTTTTGTTTTAAAAGAAATAATTCCTTTCTTTTTCTTAGCATCGATCTTCTTTTTTCTTCTTTTATACTTATTTCTTCAAACTTTCTATCCTCATACGCATTGTATGCCCATTCTTTAAAATCAGTTTTATGTAGAATAATATCTTCTAAGTCCTTTTTGTCAAAATTATAAAAATCGAAATTACTATCACAAATATTTATTTGCAATACAGAAATACCCATATTAATAATTTTTTCTAGCTTATCATCATCTATAGGATGCGTTACATTGACTTCTATTAAAAGTGGTTTGCTTTGTTTTCCAGCATATATAGCAATATCAGGTATAATTCCTCCAAACCTTGTTTCTAGTTCTACTCTATTATAGTGCAAATACATTTCTTTTGCAAAATTATGTCCTGGTACATAAATTTTACTGTTTTTACTTAAAATTTCTTTTACGTACATGTGAATAGCTGTCTCAAAAGCATATTTACATTCTTCTTTTACATGAGCAAAGTGATGCGATCTTATATTCCCTTTTTTAGCAAGTAAATCTTGTCCACAATACGGACAAATGCAATTACATTCTTTCCCTTGTTTGACTTCGGAAATGTGATAAATTTTCTTATCATATTTTCCTAAACCAAAAGGTAATTTAATATTATCCATGATAAAGACTCCTAATTTTATAGCCTTTCTATTTTTTCTTTAAGTTCTTGCATGGAGGAATTAATATATATTTGCGTCGTAGTTATTCTTGAATATCCTGCAAGAGCAGAAACTTCTGTGATAGTAACTCCTATATCCAAATCATGTTTGCAAAAATAATACCTTAATTGATGCGGATTGTTAGGTTATATTTTTGTAATATAACAATAATCTTTAATCATTTTATGGACTTGTGTCAATAGAGTAAGCACAAAAAGTTTAAAGCAAGCAATATGATAATGGCATATGTCACAGTATCAAATCCTTTCTTTTACTTAATTGTTAATATTAATACTTAATTCGTCATATTGCCTTAAAATCCTTCTTATTCAGATAAAATTTTTAGAATCCTTATACTTGGATATAAAAATACACCTGCGTTTTGCAGGCAGTATTTAACATTATAATGCATTTTTCTTATTTTTGTTTTTTGTCTGTCTAGTCTTCTGGTATCATTATATCCTCCTATTTCTGACAATAATAAATATTTATTATTGTCTATTATGCACTTATTTCGTTCCTAAACATTTTGTAGATTTCAACTGCAAGGTAACCAATTATAGTTTTCTTTAAATCTTTATTATCCGAAATTTTTGTAAAAAAGGATTGGTTCTGGTTTGTACGTTCAATTTCATCTAACCGTTGGCGGGTATCTGAAGTCCGAGCATAGTAATGAATTCAAACGAAACATTAGCAAAGTCGGAATACACATATATTAGGCGTGAGCGATAGCCTTGAAGTAAACATAAGCAAATGGAGTATTTAGAAATTCATCATAAATTATCCCTCGTTTTCCAGTAAATTTTCTATTTCGCTCTTAAATTTTTCTTCTATTAGCCTGCTATCTTTCAAATATTCAAAAAATTCTGGATAAGATTTTGGACTTAAAAAATGAAAAATATATTTTTGTTTAATTCCTTTTTCTTGTAATAAAGAATTTAACCTTTCAAAATGTTCTTTTGCATATTTATATTTTGCTTTATTTTCTTCTGAATCATCACCATCAGATTTAATTTCTACCACTATAAAATATTTATAATCATTTTTTTCTATTTTGATGAAGAAATCAGGATTAAATGTTGAATTAGGTTTTTGATGTCCTCCTTTTCTCCAAGTATATTCAATACTATAAAAGCTCCTATCTCTCGACTTTATCCATCCTAATATTTTTTCGGCTACCTCTTTTTTACATAATTGCTCAACAAATTTTCTTTCGGGTTCTTTATTCGTAAATACTAAATTTACAGGTGTTTTAAATAAAAATTCATTTTGTTCCTTTAAAGCATACTTAGGTAAAGTCTCATCTTCTAATAATTGGCTAAATAATTCTTTTTGCTCTATATTTTTTATTTCATTTTTCCAATTATTAGTATAAAAAATTGAATAATCCCTTTTTAAACTACCAATACTTATACTTTCTCTTTGAATATCTTTAGTAGATATTTGTATAGGTTCTTTTATTTTGAATTCTGTTGTAACAGTTTTCCCTTTTTTTCTTAGTAAAGTTGAAAATGATTGAAAAATTTTGTTAACATTCTTTTCAACTAACTTATCTCCCTTTATACCTACTTTTCTCATTGATTTGATAATAATCTCTTTAATTCTATCTCTTGGGGGGAGATTATTTTTAGTATATTGATTTTCTCCTAATTGTAAAACTCTACCTTCCCATTCTCTTGTCTGAAATTCTTCATAAATCTTATCTAAAACTTCTTCTACACTCCATGTATTATATTCAATTGCATAATTTCTTTTTCTAGTAATATTTTCTGAAACAGATTCATAAACAGTTTCTTTGTTAACAATTTCCACCTGTGATTCTAATTTTATACCTTCTTCTTCTATTCTTGAATAATTATAAATTTCCTTATCTCTTTTATGCTCAATTTCAACTTCTTCTTTACTATAATCTAAATTATAAACTTCAAAATGATATTTACTTCTTTCTCCTCCTAAAATTGCTTCACTGTAAATTTTTGTTTCTATTTCTAAAATTTCATAAACCAATCCTTTAATATTTTTACTCCAAGCATCATGATTAAAAACAACTACTCTTGGTTGTGGGGATTGATATTCTATCGGAATTCTCAACCCTCTTCCTAATACTTGTGCAATCAACAATTTAGAATTAAATGCTCTATCTTCCCAAGGTACAATTTGAAAAACATTTTTCACATCCCAGCCTTCAGTAAGCATAGAAACAGAAACAATCCACTCAATCGAATCATTTTTGTTATCTACTGTTTTAAGTTTTGGAATATTAGCCTTATGCTCATTCGCAGATGTGGCAATCAAAACTTTCTTTTCTATTTCTTCTCTTGATAGTTGTTCTTTTTCTATTAAAAAATTAATTAAATCCTCTCTTAAATTTTTTGCACTGGAAATATCCTTAGTTACTAAAATAGTTAGTGGTTTAATTATTGGATATTTGTCTTTATTTTCTTGATGATTCTGATAGATTTTTTGAAATTTTTCATTTTCATTATTTCTATTTAAGCTATCATCTTCTTGAACGTACTCAATATTCTTTACTATCTTATCTTCAATAGCTTCTCTTAATGAGTATCTATAAATCACATCATTAAAATATTCATTTTCAATATATGCTGTACCAGTAAAACCTAAAATATACTTAAAATTATAGTCTGGGTCTAATAAAAACTCTTTCCATTTTTTTATACTTTTCGCTTCTTCGTCTCTTCCGCTAACTTTATTATAAATATGATGAGCTTCATCATTTAATACTAGAACTCTTTCTCCTATTCCTTTAAAACTGTCTTCAATAGATGAACCTGTTCTTTCATAAACAGCATGGATATTTTCAATACATATATCTCCATTCTTTACCGTTACATTTGCATTTACAATTCCTGAATTTTTATACTTAGCATTCTTTGGAATTGTTTTTTTTAACTTTGAATTTCCGCTTAGACTTTTAAATTTCTCAGTTAAACCTGTTTTAATCGTTAAAGATGGAGCCAAAACTAAAACCTTATCCACCAATCCTAATCCAAGCATTATTTGAGCAATGCCATAAATAACATATGATTTTCCTGTTCCTGTTGCTAAATCTATGTTTGCGGATAATTTATTAGAAAGTTGAATATGCTTTTTATATTCTTCGATAGTCACATACCTGTTTTTTAATTCAGGATTTTTATTATAATTTTCTTCAATTAAATCTTCAATTTTTGTATATCTACCACCAGCTAGATAAATAATTGCATTTTTAATTGCTTCTTTTTGATATTCTCTATCTCCACACAAAACATCTAAAAAACCTTCCCACTCATCTAAATTAAGTTTTGAAGGATCATAAAAAGAATTTACTCTTAATACTAAATCCTTTGTTTTATATATTTTTACTTCTTCCATGGTTACATCTCCTTAATATCTAAAACTTCAGTAAAATCATTTCCATAAATATCAGTATAAACTATCATAATTTTATTACCAGCTTCTTTTTTATTCATTTCAAGAATCAAAGCATTATCTTTAATCTCTTTTAATTTTTCCCTTATATTATCTTCTTCTTTTTTCTTAGATCTCCTAGGCAATAATTCATCAGCAAAATATACCTCGTCCATCTCAAAATATTTTCCATTATAATTTTTATCAATAAATACAGTTGATAAAGTTTCAAAATTATTTAAAATTTTTCCTTCTTCATCCTTATAATATTGACTTCTAAATTCTTTAATAATTAGTTTTATCTTATCTTTTTCAACTTTCAATTCACTTTTAACTTCTGGTTGTCTAATAAAATGAAATCCTATAATTTCTTCTAAACCATTAATATTTTTCTTACTTTGAGGTTGTCTTAACTTTTTAAATGGAATTTTATGTAACTCTTTTATAACTTGATATGGAATTTTAAGAAAATAATACCTAATATTTCCTATTTGATAATAATCTTGTATAAAATCAACATAATTTGCCGGAGCAACAACATAAACTCTTCCACTTATTCTATCTCCAATTGTATTTTGGATATTTTGTAAATAATTTTCATCAACAGAAGCATCTTTAAATTTTATATAATTAAAAACTTTTACAGGATACTCTCCTTTTTTTCCTTCAAATTTTAATCCTGCTATTTCAAACTCTTTAATCTCAAATTCAAAAAGTTCTGATACAAACGTTAAATACTGTTTCCATTCTAAATCTAATGCTTGTTTTAAATCATAAATACCAAGTCTTGCTGTAATAAAACTTCTTGCTTTTTTACCATATTTCTTTTTTGGATCTTCTAAATCTTTTGAATTTTCAATCTGTAATATTCTTTTTTGCATCGTGTAATAAGCAAATTTTCCAATATCTACTACCAACCATCTTCTGCCAAGTTTTTCTGCAACAACAGCTGTCGTACCGGAACCTCCAAAAAAATCCAATACTAGGTCTCCTTTCTTTGTTCCAGTCAATATTACTCTTTTAAGTAATTCTTCTGAATTTTCTGTAGGGTATCCTGTTTCTTGACTATACCCAGAAATATCCGTCCAGTTAGAATCTACAGTTTTATCTTCGTCAAATTTAAAGCTTGGGGAATAATCAACCGGTATTTCGACTCCATTTTCTATCTTTCTTATTCCTGATGAAAATCTATCTCGGCTTTGGGCTAAATAAATAACCCCTTTCTTATACATTTCATCTATCTTAGATTGTACAAATTTCCAATGCATACCAGGCGGAGGAAGCAGAGTCACTTTATTACCATCTGGGTCATAAAATGTTCTTTCAGCAGGATTTCTTTCGCCCTTCATAAGCATATTTGTACCTTTAGCTTCACTTTCATATCTCGGTCTTTTAAACGGCGCAAATTGGTAATTAGGCATTTTAGAATATAGATAAACAGAATCAGTTGCTGTGCTGTATTTTCTGGTTCCACCAAGTCGTTGTTTTCCTCTGTTTACTATAATTTCATTTATAAAATTATTTTTACCAAACACTTCATCTAAAACAATTTTTATGTAGTGTCCAAAATTATAACCTTGTCTAACGAAAATCAGACCATCATCTGCCAATATTTCATATGCTATTAATAATCTTCTTCTAATAAATTCGACATAATCTGCGCCTTTTCTTTTTGCGCTATATGCATTTTGCCCTTTATTTCCATCATATTCGTCTCCGGTTCCAAATGGTGGATCAATATAAATAAGCTTTACTTTCCCCTTTACTTTATCTTTTATTAAAGGATCCTTATTTTCATAAACTGTTTTTAAAAACTGCAAATTATCTCCAAAAACAATCATATTTTTCCATCCGTCATTCCAACTTTCTCTTTCGCCATTAAAGACTTTATCAACTTGCAAAGGAACAGGGAAAACTCCGTCTTCATTTGCAAGTAAATCTTCTTTCCTTATCTTTCCAGCATAAACTAATTCATATTCTTTTTGCTTTGTTGGAAATAAAAAATACTTAAACTCTTCAGGAAGATCTTTGCCCTCTTGAATAAGTTTTATGATATATTCTCTTTGCTCTTTAGTTATTTTTTCCATATTTACCACCTTTGTTTATAATTAAATACTAAAATTGTTTTCTATATTATTAGAATCAGCCAATAACTTTTCAAAATCATACTTACTAGTATTATTGAAATTTTGTTCTGCAACTTTATTAAGTATAAATCCAACATTTTGCATATGCATACTTTTAAGACTTTATACTTTTTAAAAAAAGCAAAGCTTCACTTTACGGACGTCAATGACATAAAACTACTACCTCCGCTTTTAATCCTATTTAACCACCAAAAATATTTACGTGTGCCGAAACATCAGCATAAATATTCTTGGATATTAATACCTTATAAAGCTTATTCGACATAAATCGAAAAATTCCTTCTACGGTTCATAAAAAAAATTTTATAAAGCTTAACATAAATAATAAAAACAGGCACGACAGCTTTCGCCATCATGCCTGTTAATATCCACCTTAAGACTATACTATTTCTCTTGCATTTTTTATTCTTGTTTCAAAGTCGTTAACAGTCGGATCAATTTTGTTAATTAATTTGTCTAATAAATTTTGGTTTTTTATTCTGCGTTTATATTGTTTTGGCAATATTTTAATGTATTTTTTTAATTGCAATAAAGAATAGAAAAAGTTTCTACTTTCTTCGTAATCTAAAATTATATCTTTTAAATCATTAATGTCTATTGTTTCATTTTCAGCAAACATTTGTGCTATATTTAAATTTGTCCAAAGTGAGTATTCAGGAAAATATATGTCCGATAAAATTTCTTTAAAGTTTTGTATATTCAATTCATTGGCAAATTCGTCTATTTGTTCCATTATATATTCAATTCTTTCCTGAACCTCTGAAGCTGATAGCATAGGAATTGAATTTTTCGCTACATACTCAGCTTCTTCCTTTATGGATTTTCCTTTCAAAATACTAGGTATGGAAATATCTATGGTTATTTTCATAGGCTCTTGCGGGGCTTTTAGCAAATATTGATATAGTTCGTCTGTGTCATAATCGAATGATTCATATTTGCTTGGATAATATGACACATAACCAGTGTTAAAGTATCCCTTTCTTCCTGCACGTCCTGCCATTTGTATAAATTCATTTTTTGTTATAGGTCCGTCGTAGTATTTTGCAAGCTGTGCAAATACTACCGTCTCGGCAGGAAGATTCACACCTAATGCAAGCGCATCAGTGCCAACCATAATGTCCAAAATGCCATTTCTGAAGGCAGTCTCCATAAATAGCTTTTCTTTCGGCAATAATGAACCTACATACATACCAACACCTTTATAACAAATATCAGGAATATCAGAAACCGAAAAGATTTCTGCAAGTTTTTCTAATATACTGACTTTTTCAGTTGCAATTCTATTTCTATTTTGTGCTATATCGTAGGCAATAGATTCAACACCACGCCTTGAAAAAACAAACACAAGTGCATTTTGCAGTTTATCTAATATAACAGGTTTTTTATCAAATATTAATGACGTTGCTCTTTCGTTTGTAGCATACAGTGAAAACTGTCTGTTAGACAGTCTTTCAAGATATTTTTTGACAGTTTCAGGATGTCCAAAAGTTGCCGACATAACTAATATTTTTGATGTCGGATTGCTATTTGCAATTCCGTCTATATATGCTCTTGCTCTTTCAGGATCAGTTGATACATAGTGAAATTCATCAATAACAACATTAAGGTTTGGGCATTGAGCATATTTGTTTGTATATATTTCTTGAGTACAGCATATCACAGGTGCATCTATGTTTCTTTTAAAATCACCTGTTTCTAGCCCGACATTAATGCCCATATTTTTCAATTCTATATATCGTTCGTTGCTCAAAGCTTTGATTGGTGCTGTAAATATTATTTTGTTTATTTTGTTTGTTGGCGATAGTACTTTTTCATCTTTATCTATTAAGTTAGTCCACATATAGGCAACTTTCGTTTTGCCTGAACCTGTAGGTGCTGATAACAATGCATTTTCTCCTTGTATTTTTTCTATTGCTTCTTTTTGCCAATCATATAACATAGTAAAATTCCTCCTTTAATTTCTTTTTATTATGGAAAAAGGTATAGGAACAAAGTCCTATACCACTTTTTGACGTTTTTTCCAAACTAAATAATCGTCAATACCTTTTCCTAAACGCTCATCCCATGTCTTATCATGCACCTCAAAGCCTGCCTGTACAAGCTTCTTTTCAAGTCTTTCTTTAGCTTTCTGCACATTTTTGTTGTTTTTTAAATCCATGTCGTAGGCTATAAAGATACGTTTGGCATCAAGTTCTTTTAAAACTTGCTCAATGCCTTTTATTGCGTTTACTCCTGCAACTGACACAAAAGTATATCTGCTTAAAAAATGTGCAATATCGGCTTTTAACGGTCCTTCAGTAACCAATACAGTCTTTGCAGGTACTCCATGTACGCCTATCCATGCGTGTGCACTAGTTCCACTCAATTTCCCCCGTGAAGAAAACCACACATATTTCCGTTCATGGTCGTCATCAAGGCGTATTTGCATGCCTTGAATACGTCCTTGAATGTCACGTACTGGTATGAAAAAGCCGTTGTTTGAATAAAAATCCCAGTACGTTTGATTTTCTTTTTGGACTTGAAAGAAGCCTGGTATGCCTTTGAGGTTCAATCCTTCTTGCAATAGTTCATTGCATATTCTTAAGCGTTCCTGAGGACTTGTAGGCACTGACTTATACAAATTTCTACCAGTTTCTTCCCAAGAAAGCCCTCTGCGAATAAGATTTTGTAAATGTTCGCCTTTAAGAGTTAACTTGTCTAAAAAAGCCCTGTATACTTTATCACGTTCATTGATATTTGCAACAGGACTTTGAGGAATTTTTTTAATTTCGATTTTAGACACCGTTTCAGGTGCCATGTTCATTAATTCCTTAAACGCTTCACTATTATTTATTCGATGTAGTCGTGCATAAAGTCCTATTGCGTATCCTTTTTCTCCGCATCTTGTGCAGTGGTAAGCATCTTTTGTTATATTTAGCATAAGATGACCATGTTGCGGACTTTTTTCTGAATCTCCACAAAACGGACATCTTGCCATAAATTCCTCGTTTGATACTTGTCTTAAAATCATTATTTTTGACTTTTGAGCAACATTTAATATTGACAGACGTGGATCGTTATAGTTTGACATGTTTATCGAACTCCTTTCTATATATTGAAGTAAATTGCATTTTCATTATCAAAGCCTTGATTATACTGCCATGATGGTATCAGTACAGGCTTGCCAAGTGAAAGGAGTTTTGATATTTGTTCAGGATTATCTTCGATATAAATGTCTGCCTCAAGAATGTGTTTTGTGGCTGTAAAGTATATTGCATGTTCATTCCATATTCCTTGCTTCTCGATCCACTTTCTTGTCAATTCTTTTAACCTTATGTTTCTGCTAGTTGCAAAAAATATGTCTGTGCCTAGTTCATCAAGGGCATCTAAAATTTTGCAAGTGTTTTTGATTTTTTGAGCCTTGATAAACATTTGTATTGCTTCATAAGACGTCCAGAAGTCTTGATCAAGTACAGGATTAGGATATTTTGAAATGTCATATCCTGCTTTTTTGAGTTGTGTATTGACGTCAGCAAGTGTGTTGTCAATATCACAGCAAATTAACTTGCCTTTTACGTTGGTTAAAATGTTTGTAAACTTTCTTAAATCCTTGACTTTTCCACTAAAATACATTATATTTATCATAATTTCATCATTCTCCTTTCATCTTTAATCAAAAAAAGTAGGGATAAAAATTTCCCTACTTTTTAAAACTCAATTTTGAACAATTCTTTGGATTTCATCTTTATCAAGTCAGGCAAGAATGCATTATCACCATTTAGTATGCACTCTGCCATGTATGTGAAAAGTTTTCCTGCCTTATTGTCAAATTGTGAACTGTCGTTTTCTTGATATTCTCTATTGCACTCGTCATTAATATTGACTAATGCAATATATAAGTCTCTAATTAATTGTTTTTGATACTCCGTTATCATTTTTTATCTCTCCTTTACTTTTTAAAAATAAAAAAAGGACAAGAACTCTTGACATTCTCGCCTTTTCAGTCAGCGCACACGTACCTGTGCACTTCCCTTTTAGTCTTTGTTATCAAGTCCAATCTGCCTTCAGTCCACGCATCAACTCCGTCAAGAACAGTCACAACGCTTAATTTATGCGGATTGTTAAAAGCTAGTATACAGGCATTGTTGTAAGCATAATCAAGTATTGTAAATCTCTGGTGCGAATACCTTAAGTCCTTAATGCGTTCCTGACATGACATAATAGACTGTATAATGCTTTTTGGATTTTTTTGCCTTTGCTTGCATCTTAAAATAGAATGGGGCGAAAAGCTTATTTTCAAAGTTTCGCCCCATAGAGTAACTAAATATTCATATTTATTGATTTGTAGCATTCATACCTCCTCCTTTTCTAATTTTGTATACGGAATTTTTCGTGTACAATATTATTACCTGTCCATTATTATAGATACTGTAAATGTATTTAACTGGACTTGTCGTCAGGACTTTATTATTGTCTAACTTTATTACTGCTTGATAGCCTGGACAGGCATTAAGTATTTCTCCTTGAATTTCTCTAAAGGTTTCTGATGTTGCAGTTTCTTGATTAATAACTGCTGTATACCAATCATTTATGTCGTCTGCAACTTCAGAAAAAGCTTTAATGAACGGATATTTTGTAATGAATAAGTCTTGAATATCGTTATTCGAATCATATTTTTCAAGCATTTCGTTAAGCTTATATGCAGCCTTTTTGAAGTCTTGAAATGCTTGAATTAGGTCTGATGGCAGTTCGTGAATTTCGTTGACTGAAATTATCTGTTCTTCAGCACCATTCTCAAGTCTTTTTTCAAAATTTTTGAGTTGTCCTTCCGACATTGTTTCCGTCCATTCTTTATTACCTAAAAAATAAGTCACTCTATATTTCTTCACACCAATTCCTCCTTTTCACTCAATCATATCAATCAGTTTCGTTTTATCGTACAGAACAATCTCTCTAAAAATTTCCTCTTTTTTGTCTCTTATTATGTCGCTCAACGGACCTTTATTGTCATAAAATGTGCATTGGTAGCGTCCTGGCTGTTTTGCACAGGGCGAAACAATGCAACGAAGTCCGTTTCCAAGATCAAAGGAAACTGCGGTACAATTGATGTACCGCAATAATTTTTTATATTGTTTATCATACTGCCTTGCGTATTTTTCAAGCAGCACAATCATCACTCCTTTATAATTTTTAAAACATACCAGAAACTGTCCTCCTGCTCAACTTCAAAAGGCATAGAATGTTTCTTAAGTATGTTGACGAATTTTGGAAGATGATCTTTGCCTACATGAATGTATCCATGCCTATACAAAGTGTTAAAAAAGCAGGAATATGGTTCCTGCCTTACGTCCTCAAAAACTTTCGCAAATTTTTCCTCCTGACTTTTAGAATATGGCCACATAATAAAGTCCTCCTTTTTTTCTTCAAAAATTAAAAAAGGCATATTCAAAAACCTTACTTTAGTTTTGAATATGCCTTAATTGACGTGGATTTCGCCTTTTAGATTTTTAAAATGGTTACATTGATGATAGATTTTGAAATATTATTTTGATCCGCCTTTGAAAATTTCCTTATGATAATTTTGATATTTTTTAAGCTATTGATAGGTTTTGAGTTGTATGTTTGATGTAATATATCCTGCAAAAACAATTGATAAATCAGTTTATTGATTACTTCTGCTAACACAATAGGACTTATATATAATTGACATTTATTATCTAAAAGTATTTTAGAGACGTCTATACATTCTTGAAATTTTCTGTCCTTTTTGTCCAATAAAGCTAATAAAAAACAAGCGTCAATAAATACGCTTGTTTTTGAAGAGAATACTGTATTATCAAAAGGATATACAATTTCCTTCATAAGCCAATTCTCTCCTCTTCGTACATTTCTCTCATCGATTTTCCGCCACCACATATGACAGGAAATCCTAATTCTGAATATTGAATTATAGGAGTTGGCTTATCTTTGAATTTAAAAATTTTATTAACTTTTTTCTTGGAAGCTTTTTTCTTCTTTTTCAATTTAATCGCCTCCATCATATCAATCTCTCCTTTTATTGTACCACTCACTTGAATTTTTGTTAACATATAAAATTCTCCTTTCTTTTAAAAAATATAAAAAGGTATGCGCATACCTTGAAAATTCTGGAAATATATGCACATACCTTTCTTGCTAAACTAATCCACCTTTTATCACTGTGTACCAAAACATTTAGTCACACAGCGGTACACACTTATGCCTTCCTCCAATAAAATGGCATGCTTCAACATGCACAAATACCTAATTTTACGGCAGTGGGTATTATGCCGTTCAAGTACGCTATCAACCACTCATTCGAGATCCTCCTCCGCAATGTGAGTGGAACGGAAAATATGGAGGTTCGTACTTTTTCCGATAGGTTGACTTGAATTTCTAATTTAGTATATGCTCAAAAATTAAAAAAAGTCAAGAAAAAAATAAAAAAGCAGGCTTGTTATGCCTGCTGTAAAGCGTCAAAATCGAAACAAAGTTGTTCGACTGTTTGAGATTTTTTCTTTTTGGAATAATTGACTTTGACAGTTTTAAAGAATGTTGATAAATCAATGACATTATCGCTTTGAGCCTGCCAAATCTTTTCTATACTAATGTTCTCGTCAAGTCCATTGACAAGGCTTTTTGCAAGCTCAACCATGATGTTGCTTGTATTGGATAAAGCTCGCAAGCCTTCTTCTGAAAACTTTCCTTCAATGTTCATTGCAGCTTCAAGTTTACTGCCCATCAAGGCAAGTGCATTGTACTGTAAGGTGTCTTTATAGACCATAAACACAACTTTAACAGGTTTTGTCTGTCCGATTCTCCATGATCTTTTGCTTGCCTGTCTTAACGTGAACGTATTGTAGCCTGTTTCATAAAAAATGATTGTAGGAAAGTCCAGAAGGTCAAGTCCTGTTTTGACAAGCTCAAAGTTAGAAATAATGCACCTGTATCCGTCCTTGACTTTCTCGTCAAGCCATTCCTCACGTTTTTCCTGCTTTATTGAGGTTTTAAGTGTGCATGTTTTAATACCTATACCATTTAGCAGATTTTCAAGACGTTTTGTGACGTCTTTTTGTCCTGTGAATTGTGCATATATAAACACGTTTCTGCCTTTGTTAGTTTCGTCTAATACATAATTTAGCAAATGCTGCTCTTTGTTATAAATAAAATCTTCAGGCAGGTCTTTTGGAACAATTTGATAATAGTCTGTTACAGGTATTGCTTCGTTGTTGAAAGGACTGTCAGGATACCTTAAAAGCGTCATCAGGTACGTTGACAGCATGTTTTTGTCAGCATTAAAGATTGCATTTTTAAGTTCATCTGCCAGATCGTCATAGGCTTCTTTAAGTTCGTTATCAGGTTCTATAATCTGGACTTCTTCTGTGTATTTCGGCAGGTTTTGCTGCAAGTCTGATAACTGGAGAAATACACACTGATCTAGCAGAAATTTTGAAAATATTAAAGGTGAAATGACAGGAAGCATGCGCTTTTTGGTACTTTTTTGTCTGCCTTTTGATGTTTTGTTATATTCACTGTCTTTCTCCTTGATTATTGTTTCTATGGCACCATACCGCTCCACAAAAAGTGTTGTATCGTTATATTTTATTCCGTCCTTTAGCATTGCTTCTGGATTAAGCCTGTATAGAAGATAAAATACATCTGTCGGATAACCTCCAAGCAATGTTCCAGTCAAGGCTATTGTCTTTTTGCACGAGCTTGACAAAGTGCCAAAGCTGTTTCCTTGCGCTGTGTCTCCGCCTTTTAATTCGTGTACTTCATCAGCGATGAAATAGTCGAAAAATCCTTTCATGTGACGCTTGATATATTCTGCTACGGGATACCTGCGAAAACTGTCTTTGTCTGCCTGCCATAGTTTTGTTTTGCAGTACGGACATTTATCGTTTTTTGTTGTATGCGATTTAAAATAATCTTCCGTCAGAGGAACGTCATCTTTGTCTACAAATGTTTTTCCGCATACAGGACATGATATATGTCCGTTCAGATGTTTTATAACAGCAACTTTTTCGGCGTATCCTAATTTTGCTTTGTCCTTTGATATGATATAGTATCTTATTTTGTCCTTTGTTTTTGGTATTTTTAAGACATCTTTCCAGCTTTCCATTATCACTGCATTTGCATCAGGTATTGTAGCTGCTATCTGCCTTTTCCACTTGTTAACCAGATGTCCAGGACACATGACAAGTGCATTATAAGGCTTGCCATCAGCATGAATATACGGTATTGGCGGTCCTATCAATGCTGTCTTGCCAGTTCCCATTTCACCTACAACAACAATGTTTTTCTTTCTTTTTAGTGTTTCGACAGACGCCATTATAACGTCCTCTTGAGCCTTAAAAGGTTTTATTTTTAAAGTCTTTATAAGTTCGTTATTTTTAGGCTTAAGAGGATCATATAAAGGCTTGTAGGTTTCTTCGATTTTCTGTGAAAATGTATTGGAATATTTCTTGAGGTAGTCCGCCATTGTTATGTTATCCACGTCAAAGTCAAGCTCACCGTTAATGGTTATACTGCCACATTCAAGTCCTTCCAAAACTATTTCGGTTAACTCATCTTCAGTTATATTAAGCCTGTATACGTCTATATTAATGCCATATACATTTTGATATAACAGATAATCTTGATTTATAAGCTGTTTTATAAGCCAGTCTGCCCACCTGTCTAACAATGGCACTGTGAATTTTTCCTGCAAGACTTTCATAACTGCATGTGTTTTGTCGTTATTCCATACAATAATAAGTGGTCTTTCTACTTGCATATTAAAGGCATCTTCAGAAATCATTATTGTGTGCGTATATTCGTCTATTTTTTCAGAAAAAGTCTTGTATCCTCCTTTTGGATAATAATAGCCATGATCAAGATTAATTGTTTTGCGTTTCCATATTGCAGCTTTAATGCTTTGTACGGCACTGTCAAAACCTGCAAAACTGACAAAGTTAAGCTGCCAGGTTATAGGATCGTATGAATAAAAATCGGCGTATGCATAAACATACGCCTTTTTCTCGCTGTCATAAACTTCTATATTGTACATTTCTGAATTCCTCCTTAAATTAATTCTTTTATTTCTCCATTTTTTGTCAGTATCTTTATGCTGACACTTAATTCTTCTGTTTTTTTGACTGTCTGTTCGCCTGTTTCTTCATCCTCCTCCAGGCTTTTTCTTTCAGTTTTATTAACAATGCCTTTTACAACATGTCCGTCCATTTCACCATTAAGGCTGCCAGTTGCTAACAGAAGTCCTATGTGTGCCATGTGCAGTGGCAATGGCGGACGTTTTTCTTCCTGTTCCTGTAGTGTTTCAAATTGTTTTTTGACATTAAATAATAAATTCGATTCTGAAAGTTTTTTCTGTAAATAATTTTCATCAATATAACCATTATTGAAGTACTTTGGCGGAATCGTTACAGGAACTTTATAGACAGGTTCGGATAAAAGCGGTATTTCTTCTAAATTTGTATTTGCTTTTTCAGCCTTTAACAGTTTTTCAACATCACTTGCGATAACTTTTTTGTTTCTTTTTTTGATGCCGAAAATAACAACCTGTTTATATGCCTTATATTCTTCGTCAGTAAAGCGGTATACTTTTATGTCAGCAAAAGCATAGCTTAAGAGTCTTGCTGTGTCATGTATGATATGCTGTGGAATTATATAAACTAATATACCGCCTGTAGTCAGGTACTTTATTGTCTTTTTAAGAAAAATCAATTCTTTTCTTTCACCATTTTCGTCAGTATCATATGGCGGATTTAGAAAAAGTATGGAAAAGGCATTGTTTTGCGTTATCATTTCTTCATATCCACCATATAAAGTACGTGTGAGTTTTTCACAGGCTTTGCTATATCTTTGATAGTCCAGTTCCACGCCATAAGTGCGTCCGTTATTGTCTATTAAATTACTTATTGCGTCACCTTCACCACAGCATGGATCAAGGACGTTATATTGCGTTGGAAAATCTAAAAAAGACTTAATGCGATCTACTATACTATTGGGCGTAGGATAATAGCCCATCTTATATTTTCCTTCAATTCTCATTTAACTTCCTCCTTTAACATTTTTTGTAGAAACTTTGGCAGCTTTTTTATTTGTCCTTTTTGCCACAATGTATATATTTCCGCACACTTGCACTGAAACTGTCCGTCATTAAGTATCCCTAAAGCTGCTTCTGTTTCTATTTCTTCTTGTTTATGATTCAGAAATATAAGTTGTCTGTTTTTGACACCAATTTTATGAATTCCTCCGTTGCAATACAGGAAATAGTACATCTCACGTCCTCCTTTATTTAAAAAAATATAAAGGTGCAGCTAAAATTAATTAGTTGCACCTTTTGATTGTTACTTTATGTTGTATTTTTGCGCAAAGTAGTTAACAACGTCAGGTACGTACTTTTTATAGTACGGTTGATTGTCTTTGCACCACTTTTTAAGTTCTTCTTTTGTTCTGATTGGTCTCATAAAGCTTCTACCTGACTGTATAATGTCTAACTGTGGTTCTAATTCATTGATAAAATCTCTAACAGTCCAGCCTTCATAAATTTCCTTATCAAAATTTATTTTTGCCATTATAATTCCTCCTTTTCACTTTTTTGTAAAAATGTGCTTTGCAACCTTTTGAAAAGTTTTGACGCACTTTTAGGATCACTGTAACTAATTCCGTATCCTTCACCAAAGTTGCAGTGATCCCAGTCTAAAAAATTATCCCAGTCCAAGTAGATTATGCCTTTAAGTCTACTCTTTCTACCAGTTGTCAATGAACGGAACTCTTTTTCAGACAAATAATGTCTGACTATTTTTTTAAACCAACGTGGATGGTCTAATCTAAACAATTCCTCGCCTGTACCTAAGTCTATAATAGATGTACCATCCGCCAAATTGTTAAAATATATTAACAGGTTGTCTTCTGTGACAATGGCATAATCATATACGCCATCATACACATCGCAACCATATATTACGCCTTTTTGCATTTTATCTAAATTTCCTATGCTGACTGCCATTACAATTCCTCCTTTGGAAATCTCCAACATCCTTTTTCTTCAGTCCAGTCACATTCCTTATAACCATCCAAATGGTCATAGCAGGTTGAACAAGGATTTAGAATGTGACCGCAATTAGGACAAGGTGTAGGCTCGTTTGCAGAGATTTCTGATTCTGTTCCACACCACGGACAATACTCGTACGTTTTTTCTTCCATCATTCTTCCTCCTTCACGCCTAATATATAGTCAACAGCCTTCTGTGCCTTGCCTGATGCGTGCACGATTAACGTCATGTCATCTTTTAAAACCTTAATCCAGCTTTGCAGATACGCAGCAGAATTTTCAATAGTCCTATTAAGAATACCAGCATGTTCACATAACATGGCAGCACCAAGCTCTGCAACAAGTTCCTCTTTAGAATAGCTGTCACTGCCGAACATATGCTCATCAGGACTATTGCCGAACCTTTTAAGTCTTGTTTCATGTCCTGTTGAATGTACCATTTCGTGAAAAAGCGTTGAATAATACTCATTAATATCTCTGAAAAAGCCCTTTTCAGGCACATTTATAATGTCTTTAACTGGATAATAGCAGGCTTTATCAGGATTTTCATGGACTATTTCAGGGCATGTTTTATAGCCTGATATAACCTGTTCGGCTTCTTTTATAGGATCATGTTCGATCTTTTCAAGCTTTGACGGTATGCCTTCTACGTCTTTTAAATTAAAGACGTGATAGTACTTTAATACAGGTATAGAAATTTCTTTTTCTTCTTCCTCTCCAGTTTCAACGTCTTTTATTTTTTCTGTTTTTTTGTATGACGTATAAAAGACAACCATCTCTGCCTTTGCGCCTTTTTTGATTTTGCCTTTTAACTGCTGTATTTGATTGAATGTCAAGTATTCTCCGCCGTCCAAAAGCAACTTGTTAACGCCACTGTACGGTTTTCTTGTTACATAATTTAAGGCTGGAATACTGTTCCAGCCTTTTCTCCACGGTATAATGCCTTGTTCCATTTTTTTTATTATACGGTCAGTAACATATTGGTAGACCTTATTCATGATTCAATTCCTCCTTTTGTTCTAACCATTTTTAGGTATTCTTTTATATAAAGATGGATTTTTGTCCACCCACGGTCCATCTACTGTAGTAAGAGGAACAGCAATTACTACTGGATAACGTACAAGTTTAGGTATAGCAACAACTATAACTGGTCTTTTTCTTCTTGTTCATGTCCTCTAGGAGAATGTTTAGGCAATAAAATAAGGAGGATATCACCTGGTTTTAAATCAGTTCTCATCAGGTCTTCCTCCTTCTACAACAATTCCAACACCTTCAATATATTTAACGGGTCTGCCTTTAGGTGGTCCTTCGGGACCCCAATCAAATTCAGGAAAGTTTACCAAATTTGCATTTAGCCATGCTTTATCCTCCTTAAGTATTTCTCTTTTGTTTTTATTCTTTAGACGTTTCATAAATTTTATCACCACCATTTTTTCCTTAAATTATAGTTGACTTTTAAACTAAAGCAAAGAGAAAAATCCTCTCTTTGCTTTAAAAATGATAATCTATTGCTGAACCAAAGTAGTATTTTTGTCCTTCTTTCATTTCTCGTACAAATTCGTCAAAAGTAGCCCAACATTTATTGGTATATACATAAATCCCATATTTTTCTTCTATTAGATTTTTTATTTCGTATAAAAATAGTGTATTTGAATTGCCAATGAAATCTTTGAGAGTAAGATTCGCAATACGCTTTTTAAGTTTTTCTAATCTCGGTTTAAAAAATTTTTCTTTAAAACCTTTCTTAAAGACAATTGACTGCTCTGTTGGATCATGAACTATGCCGTAAGGCGTTAATGAAATAACAAGTTCACTAATCGCTGCATCTCTGTCAATATCGCCATCAACATAATCAGCAATAATGCCTACAAAGTCGTCATATAATTCTTCTTCAGTCAAAAAATCGTCTTTATCAATGATTTCATCATTCAACTGAAAAATTAAACCATGCATAATTATTTCTCCTTTCATTTTTCATTGATTTTTAAAAATTACTGCGTTATAATGGACGTAGCAGGACATTGCCTGCTTGACATTTCGCCTTTTATTTTAAATATAAGAGCTTCATTCCAAGCAATAACGCTAGTATAGTCCAGTATACTAGCGTTATTACGTTGGCATTGTACCCAAACAGCTCAAAGATCATGTCAATGAGCGTTGCAGTACAATATTCATGAAGCTCTTTTAACGTATGTGGCACCTGTTCAGGCGTCACAGTACGCTTCTTCAACTTTTAAAAACCTCCTATGTTACAATCACTTTCATAGGCATCATCCTCCTTTTATTTTTTTTGATAAAAAATGGCACGCTTTTTTACGTGCCTTTCCACCTTTATATTTTTTTATACAAGCAGGTTATCCTGCCTATTATTATGTCCATTATAACGCAGAAAAAGGTATGCGCATACCTTGAAAAATTTGGTAATACATGCACATACCTTTCTTTCTAGACAATATCCACCTTTTATCACTGTGTACCAAATCATCAGGTCGGCAGTGGTACACACTTATGCAATCCTCCAAAATATACATATCCGCTTTTTACGGCAGAGGGATATGATGCCGTCAAGTACACTGACAACCACTCTTTCGTATCCTTCCTTCCGCAGTGAGAGTGGAACGGAATCTTTAATGAAAGGATCGTACTTTTTATGTCAGGTTAACCTTGAATTCTAACTTATTATATGCTCAAAAAATTTTAAATGTCAAGGAAAAATTAGCAAAAAAATAAGCAGGCAATTAAAGCCTACAACAGCTACCGAAAAGAATCAAAAAAATTCTCTAGAATAAGTTATATTCCATAACTAGACTTATTGGACTTATATGTTATTATATAATATTTTTGTGTTCTGTTAATATAAAAAAACAGCCAGTATAGAAATTATACTGGCTGTTTGTTCTGCTTTCTAGTTTTTTCTAAACATATTTCTTTAATAGTTTTGTTATCATCTGTTTTTTCTGTAATGTCAATACAGTTTATATCGATATTATTAATATTTGTTTCGTAAAATATTTGATATGTTTTATCTTCTTTAATAACATTACTGCAAATCAATGTATACTTGTCAGGATATTTAGGGAAAAGTTGGTGCATCTTATTAATTAAGTCTTGCTTTGTTATCATATTGTTTTTTTGTAAAAATTCTTTTACTTCAGGATCAAGTATTAGTTTCATAAACAACACTCTCTTTCTTTTTTATATTATCGAAAGAGTGCATAAAACACAAAAAGAGTATGCACTTTTTCGACCAAATGCATACTCTCTATTAACTTAATTATATTTTAGCATTATTAACAAATTTGTCAAGATAATTCTATGATTATGTCGCTAACATTTTTTGCAATAAAATCTTTACCTTTGTCGACAATTGTTATTATTTTTATTAGATCACTTTTTTTGATTATTCCTACTACTGTGATGTTTGAAAATGTATCTTTAATAACAAATTTATCTCCAACTTTTAAATTGCCTAATTCATCTTCAGCACTTTTTATGTCATTTGGTATCAGTTCCATTACAATATCTCTATCATCAACTCTATCAAAAGCATGTCCTGAAAAAACTATCCAAACATCACAACCCCACAATTCTATTAACATTATTTTTCTCCTTTCCTTCACAATATTAAAGGCACGTATTAAGCCTTGTTAAAGACTTTTACGTGCCTTTTTCACCTTTATATATTTTTTTATGATGCTTTTTGAGCCTGATTGTAGGCTTCGATAATTTTTTCTATGATCTCATCAAACTCAATTAAGCCCGTAAAAAACATGTTACGATCATGTTCATGAAATGCTCGATCCACTTTTGCCATTGCCTTATCATGTAAATTTGAAAGTTTTTTATTATTGCCAGAAGTCCATGCAATAGCACAGACATTCTGACCTGTGTATTTTTTTGAAAGTCTTTGTAAGTACGTTGATAGGTACTTAAAGGCTTTATCATCGTTCCATTCAGGCATAAAAAGCAGCAACTCCTGCTTTTCTAACTGCCTGATTCTGTTTTTGTATTGTAATATTTTTTGATAAGGCATAGAATAGGCATAAGCAAGTTTGTTTTGGACTTGTTCTAACTGTGTCATGAATTTTCCTCCTTTACTAATTTATGAAACAAAATCAACAGAAACAAATTTGTCTTTTCCCTTAAAATGCTGTAATTCTTCGAGTGATAATATTCCATCAGGATCGGACAAATCTGTGTCATGATCTAAAACAAGGACTTTTACATCCTTAAAATTGGCATAAATATTTGTCACGAGACCTCTCTCAACTTCAATAATTATTTTTTTCATAAAAATCCTCCTTTTTTTAGACGGCTTTTTTGTTTGTTCTGATGATATGTTTAAATTCCTCTACTGTCAGCATATCTTTTAAAATTTGATACGCTGCTATTTCTAAATAGCTGCGTATCTTACTCTTTTTATATCTTTCTTTAAGCTCGTCTAATGTCGTAACAGAGTCGCAGTCATGGCAGTAAATGGCACGCACACGTCCTTTACCGCCAACATAAGCAAAATCCTTGCAAGCGTGAAGTGAACCGCAAGCAGGACAAACTGCATCGTACTTGATTTTCGGTTTTGTAATCATAAAAAATTCCTCCTTAAAATTTTTTAAAAAGTAAAGTGCAGGAGTTAGGTTTCCTGCATTTCTTCCTTTATAATTTCAATAAGGTTGTCTTCAAGGTCTCTGTAAAAACCTTCCTTGTTAGGCTTTTCTCGTAATTGAAAAGCTTGATAAACAGCTTTTAAACTACTGCAATTTATTTTAGTTATAAACATATGGTGTATTATTTTTATTTGTTTATCTTTTTTGACTTCAATCAAATCATTGGTGAAAATGTCACGATAAAAGCCTTCTTTAGTAGGCTTCTCTAAAAATTGGAAGTCTTGTGCAATTTCTTCTATTTTTGAATATTGTTTTGGAAGAGTTTCAGAAAGATAAGTTCTGACTATATACATAAAAAAATTCCTCCTTAAAATTTATTTTTTTTAAAAGCAACGTGCAGGAATTAGACTTCCTGCACGTTTTCTAAAACTTTATATGACACTAGTTTTTCAAAATGGTTGTCAGCTGGTTCAAGTTCGTATTCAATCAAAGTTTTGCCTGTTAGCTGCTTAACAGTGTCATCTTGTGATGTTATGCTGTGTTTTTCGCCTTTGTCATCAATACAGGTTAAGAAATGGAATATCTCACCTGTATCATTTTTTTTCAAAGTTTTAATAGCCGTAACTTCTAATTGCCCATACTTTGCATTTGCTGTTGTCTCACCAAACGGATCATCAATGTTATCTACAGGCTCAAAGTCTGGCAGATCTTCCATATCTTCAAATTCATTATCTACATCAGGCGGAAACAAATCTTCAGGTACATCATCACTGTAAGGTAATTCAGGTTCTGCAATACCTTTTTCTGTTACAAATTTCTTTACAGGTTCTTTTTCAGGCTTTATATTAATCTTTTGCAAAGGCTTATATAAGTTTAAAACGTAAATAGTTTTAGGATAACCATTTACAGTAACCTGCATAGGACGTAACGTTAATTTCAAAGGAATATTGGCAATATGTCCGTTATTTTGAAATTTTATTAGTTTAATTGCTGTATTAACTTCTAAAATTGAGTTGTATGATGATGTGTCTACCTGAAATACTCCTCCAGGTATTTCGGCAATGTAGAATTGCAGGTTTCCGACCTCTTTACATTGTTTCTTTTGGTAGTATGGACAATTTTTATATAGACATGCAATCTCTTTTTTTTCTCCTGTCTTTGGATCTGTTTCAACAGCTTTTTCTCCGTCGCCTTTACATACTAATGTTCCTCCTGCGTAGCGTTTAAGCCACTGTGGGAAAAATTTTTCTGGATCGTCCAATGGAAACATAATATTCAGTTCTTTTGGACGATTTCCATAAATTTCATGGAACTTTTCAGCAATTTCTTTAGGTGTGTTTGCATCCTCATGAACAACAAAATAATCTGTTGCACTAGGATACAAATTTCCGCTTTTTTCTGATGTCTTTTTTTCTCCTAAATGTATTTTACCTAATCTTGCAATCTTGATCCTATCTGTTAACCCTTTGATCATTTTTACATCTCTCCTTTTAAAATTTTTTATAAAAAGAAAAACAGGCTTTTTTAAACCTGTTTCTCTTTGATTTGATTGATTGTGTGTTCTACCCATTCCGAAATATCATCACAAACTTTTGAAAAACTTTTTCTGAACGGGTATTTTTCTGATATTATAGTTTTTATGTCACTGTCTTCTGGTAACGAATCCCAGTCTGACAGCAACATATATGCTGCCTGTTCAAACCTTTCAAGTGAGTCTTTAAAGTTATTTTCTGCGATTGCGTTGTTCATCGCAGCAAGAATTTCGTCTACTTCTCTATCCACAGAAATTCCTCCTTTATAATTCAAATATTTCTTGACCATGCCATTCTTTTAAAAGCATGGCATTGTATTTTTTAATTTTCTTGTATCTTTCTATTGATTTTTTTATAGTTCTTAGATGTTCTTGAAAAACACTCTCGAACATGTAATCATTGATATAAAGACCCGCATTTTTGCCGTCTGAATCACGCAAGAGTATTTCGTTATTTTGTGGATTGAAGTAAAAATAAGGATAACCTTGAAGATAATTTATTGGCAATTCCTCTTTTGTTTTTATGCCTTCAATAGAAATTATTTTCCTGTAAGGCGTAAAATCTTTTACGCTTTTTTCTGTTACAATTTTTATCATTCAAAAACACTCCTTTTATTTAATCTCAAATTCAGCAGGCTTATTCTCAATGCCAATACCTTCGACAACCTCGCCTGTATCAGTCAAAATAATTTTGCCTTTATCAACCGTCAATTTTTTCTTAAATTCTGCCCAATTTATGTCCTTTTTGATTTTTATATAATTAGGCGCATTTTGTTCGATCCACGTTAGTAAAATTTCGTCATCACGCCTAAATTCAGGCTTTTCAAACTTCTTAACAAGCTTGCCTGAAGGCAGGCTGTAAGACAGTTGAGTCTTGCTTTTAGTAAGCAGTTTCGGATCGAGACTGTCAAAGTACTGTTGAAGGCGTGATGTGTAGAAGGCAATATTGTTGTCTATTGCTTTCTTTTCTTTTTCGTACCATTCGTCGAGCATTGCCTTTTTGTTCTCGACGAACATTTTTTTTCTTTCTAGTTCTGCCTGTAAAGTTTTGATTTTGTTTATTGTCCAGTCGGCATAGTTGTCGTCATGGATACCTTTATCGTCTGTAAACTGCTTTTCGGTATCCTTTAAAAATTCTTCTTCAAGTTTAACAAAATCTTCCATCATTTAACATCCTCCTTTTCTTTTTGGACATCTAAATGTCCTACGTAATAAATAACAAGGCAAGCAAGACTAATCACAAGCCATAAAGGCATTTTGATGAAAATCATGTCAATTTCTCCTTTCATGTTTTTAAAAATAAAAAAAAGACGAACCTAATTAAGTCCGCCTTAAAGTTCATCAATAATTTGTCTCTTGAAACTTTTATAATCAAGGAATTCAAACAGTAAAAGTAAAATTAATGCGCTATCATATTCGCTTTTTATGACTTTTTTGTTTATAATTTTAGGATTTTTAAAAGTCATATCTTCCGCAACTGTGAAAGCATTGTTCAGACGGTTTGTCATGCCTACAAAACTTAGTGTAAGTTTAACATAATCCATAAATTCTTCGTCAATTTTGCCTTCTAAAAAATCATTAAGAACTTTTTCATCAATATCCATTTCAATTTCTCCTTTCATGTTTTTTAAAACTAATTAAGTCCGCACTTTATTTGCATTGTGACCAGCCACAAAACGGGCAGTACATACAGCCTGATTCTGGAACAAGTTTTGCACCGCAGTCAGGACAGGTAGCAAGGCTATTTTGTGTCCGTGTTTGTTTTTGTTTTTGTGAGTTTGTTTGTATATTAGCCATGTTTTATCCTCCTTTTTTGGAAATTAGTAAAGGTACGTCTGTATCTGTTGACGTACCTTTTGATTTTCTTTGTGTCTGTTGTATGCTTTTTTGGAACCTGCAATCCGTGTGACTGGATTTAATTCGCCCCAGTCACCACGAATGGACTTATAAATTTCAAGCATACTTTTGTTAGACTTTACAGTTTCCTTTTTCATTTTTTTAACACTCTCCTTTGTTTAAAAAATAAAAAAGGCATATTCAAAAACCTGTTTCGCCTTTGAATATGCCTTATATAAAAAGGTATGCGCATACCTTGAAAATTCTGGAAGTATGTACGCATACCTTGTTGCCTTATTTATCCACCTTTTATCACTGTGTACCAAAATATCAAGTCACGCAGTGGTACACATTTATGCCTTCCTCCAAGAAATATACATATCCGCTTTTTACGGCAGAGGGATATGATGCCGTCCAAGTTCACTAGCAACCACTCTTTCGTATCCTTTCTTCCGCAATGAGAGTGGAACGGAATATATAACGAAAGGATCGTGCTTTTTATGCTAGGTTAACCTTGAAATTCTAACTTATTATATGTTCAAAAATTTTATTTTGTCAAGGAAAAAATAACAAAAAAAATAAGCAGGTGATTAAACCTGCTTAAGCCATTTAAGGTTTTTATTTGTCTTATTTATTTTTGCCTTGCAAGGTGTTATAGTGAATCCACGACCTTTTTTCCCTGCAAGGACTATATAATGGTCTGGTGTTTCTTCCAAAATATCTAATATAAAAATGCCGTCTACAAGTGCTAATCCTTTTTGATACACGTTCTTATACCAGCGTATAAAAGGAACTGACACTGTTATTTCCGTTGAGTTACCAGACCATTTGCCATTTCTACTCCAAACACGCCAACTCCTTTGTTCTATATTAGGAGTTTTGTCGTTAACAACAGTAACGATATTTTCAGAATCTACCCAGCGGTTATTGGCAAACCGATAGGTAGATTGTTTTAAAATCAAAAATTTTATTGTTTCGTTTATTTTTTTGTATATTTTTTTAGCTAAATGAATTTTTAAATTAATACTCTTATAGTTTTTTGTTTTTCTTTTTTCATGAATTTGAAGTCTTTTGCTAAGAAATTCTTTTAAAGGAATTTCTTCTTTTGCAAAATTTATTTTAGTTTCTTTTTTGGGATTTCTTAATTGGTATAGCACTTTTGCACATTTACTTATTTTGTCTGTGCCTAGCTGCATAAGTGCTATTTCTGCTTCGAGTTCTTCTTTTGTATGATTTAAAAAGATTAATTGTCCTTTGTCATTAACAAATATTGTATGCTTTTTGCGCATACAACTGATCTCAAACTTTTGCATTTTCTTGCTTCCTCCTTTTTATGTAGCGTTGAATCCTTTTTGCTTCTGCCTTGTCGTATTCGACTGATAGTTCTGTTGGTAGTGGACCGCCATTACGCCAGTTTTGCAATATCATATAGCATTTACAAGGCGTTCCGCCAAGCTTTTCTAGTGCACCTTCTGCCTTAAGTTCAGCTTTTGTATGATTATAAAAAATTAATTGTCCTTTTTTATTAAGTCCTATTTCATGAACTTTACCTTGACAAATGACCATTGCTTTCATCACAGTTCCTCCTTGTATTTATGAAAATTAATCATATAATCAGGATATTTATTGCGTATATATTCGCAAAAATATTCCATATCTTGTTCATCATTAACGCCATATTCAGAAAGTACTTCAGATATTTGTGTAAAATTTGAAAAGTACATTTGAGTATCTAATGATTTTAATTTATCAACAAGAAAATTCCAAGGAAGATCCGAATTGCAATAAAATTTAAAAATATAACGTTCTGGAAAATATTTACCTGTTATATCAGTATTAATATATATTTCATGTCCTGGTTCTTCCGCCTTTACAACGAAGTTTAAATTATACATGTCAGCGATTTTGTTATATGCATCTATCATAGGTTTCCATGCGTCTAAAGTCGACATAAGTAAAGTATTTTTTGACGTTATATGAATGTTTTCAATAAAACTTCTGCAAAATGGTCTATATTTTTTGGAAACGCATTTGTATAAAAACAATCTTCCTAACTAGTGTTGATCGCCTTCGTTGATTTTCTTATCAGCTTTCTGCCAGTCGTCATAAAGTTTTTTGGTATTTTTACCTATAAAAACAACTTCAGTATCGCACCAATATGTAGTCATAATTTAATTCCTCCTTTAAAAATTTAAAAGGACAGTTAGTCTGCCCTTATCAAAACTTTTTTTGCCCATGAAGGTACTTGCCATGTTTCATTTTCTAAATCCAACAAGCCTGCAATGACTTTCATTTTTTGTGGAGGTGTATCTGGCCATGGAGTATAACCGTCTGTCAGGACTATACATACGTTTGGTCTCGGCTTAAGACTCATAGCAGCTTTAATGCCAACTCCCATGTCTGTTCCTCCACCGCCTTCAAGTTCTGCTTGTTTAATATCAGTGATCTTTTTACTGACATGCACTTCCGCATCACAGGCAATATAATGAACACCATTTTTAAGTCCTACTGACTTCAATATTCCATCAATTTCTGCCAATGCCTGTGAAAGCATGTTGTCAGATACACTTCCAGATGTATCTACGACAACTGCCACACTTATAGAAGGCTGTCTTAAAGACGGCATTATAATGTCCTTATAAGAACGTCTTGAAGGTTTACTGTATGAATAATCAATGCAGCCTGCTACGTTTGAAATAGTGTTTTTTATAACAGTGGCAAGTTCTTTTTTCCAATTCACTTTAGGTTTTAATTTTTTATCTGCCCATCTTTTTAAATGAGCAGGCACATCGCCACGTTGCATACTTGCCTGTTGTATGGCAACTGCAACGTTTCTGCGTATAAGTTCTGCTTCGCTTTCTGTGATGCCTGGCTGTTCACTTTTTCCTTCAGGTAGTTCCCAATCTTCAAGTTGACCTGTTGCGCATGAACCGCACCGTCCTGAACCTGGAAGCGGAGAATTTTCATTGTTACCTAATCCACCTGGAAGAGGAAGCTTGAAAGTATGGTCTTGTTGTTGCATTTGCTGTTGACTTTGTTTGTCTTGTTCTTGTTGATCCTGCAAATCTTGTTGATCCTGTTCTTGATGGTCTTGTTCTTGCTGGTCTTTTTTTCGTAGTTCTTGTTTTATTTGCATAAGCAAAACAGCGTATTCTTCTGCAAGCAAGTTTTCAGGCAAACCAAAAAGTTCACGTGTTATAATGCCTTTCGGCATAGTTACTCCTTCATCTATTAAATCATTATTCACTTCAATATCTGCTGCAATATTTGCTATTTTCTTTGGAAAGTTTTTCATGCGCTGGTTGTGCTGCCTTAAAAGATGACATATTTCGTGATAAAGCGCACCAGAAAATTCATCTATTGTCAATTTATCGATATATTTTGGATTATAATAAAGTCTCCAGTACATATCAACCGCCATCGTGCCTTTTTTAAATTCCACTGGCTGCAATGCCCACAAGGCACTAGCAAGGTACGGTCTCTCCTTTGCAAGTTTCAATCGAGCTGCCTGTAACTGCATTGGAAGTGTCATAGCAATTCCTCCTTTACAATTTGCCACTCGTTGTTATTTTTCTTAAATTCAATACCATAGGTTTTGTTTTTAGCAGTAAAATCTGTTGCCAAAACCAGACAAATGTTTTCTCTTATTTCTGTATGTGCTTCAACGGAAGTAATTAATTTATTTTTGATTACTCCACCTTTAAAGTTTTTATAAATTTTCCACCAGTCATGATGAAGTAAAACGGAAAATACATTGTTAAGATATGCAAATGCTATTTCTATATCAAAAACAGGTCGTAGAAGATAATCATAGTGTGTATATATGTTAGTATGCATAATTTGCGCTTTTTGTCTTCTTAAAGTTCTTTTAGCAAGCTTTATTGAAAGATTCATTTGACGTTCCATGTATAATTTTTGAAATTCTTTAATGTGTCCATATTTTTTAATATTTTGCAAGTTTATTATTCTTATTCGTTGATTTACAATATTGTTTACTATTCTTGCAGTATGTTTGCTTTTCATTTCTTCTATTTCATCTTTTAGCTCTTTTCTTTTAACTTGTTTTTTTCTCCATTTATATAAAAACTTCAGGCATCCGCAAGGTTCTGCGCCAAGTTCGAATAAAGCCTGTTCAGCTTTAATTTCAGCTTTTGTATGATTAAAAAATATTAATTGTCCTTTTTGATTTAAACCTATTTCGTGCAGATGCCCTGAACATCTAACACGAATTTTTTTGATAACCTTGTTGGACATTTTAATCCTCCTTAAAAAAACTATAAGGCAGGATGTAGACCTGCCTGTTAATTATTACTTAATGTTTTTAGTGCTTTTATGGATTCTATTGTTTCAAGTAGCCCTGAAGGTGTAGATGGAGGTATAAATTCATGTTCGTTAAGCGTAGGTGTATATGCATATATATAATCAGGTTCAGAAGAATTATAATTTTTAAGTATTTCATTTAATAGTGGCGGTATATCACCTAACCACAAATTTAAATCTTCATTTAATTTTCCGTACATGCTAATGTGAATATGTGCTGTATTATATACGTATTTCCACACAGGATTTGACAATACAGTCAAATAATAATCTTCTGCGCCTGAAGTACTGACATACCTTGACACTAGCCAAGGATTTTTTCTTGACAAATGCAGTTTTTCTGCTTCTTTCTCCCATCCTTCTTTTAAACCTGCATTTAAAATTGATAACAAAAATTCGACTGGCAAAGCATTGCCTCTTAATGAAGCAATTGTAACTTTATTTGTTGCTTCATCACGCTTAAGCCCTAAAATACCACCTTGTTCTTTATTTTTGTTTTCCCAATGAATATGTTTAATCATTATCATTTTGAAATTCCTCCTTTTTTTTTATTTTTAAAAAAAGTAAGGCAGAACTTATGTCTGCCTTATAGCAATCCAGATTCTTTTAATAGTGGTATAAATTCCTGTATTTGTTTGGTTGGCAGCGGTAAATTCGACTTACGTGCTTGTGCTAATGTTCTTACACTTGCAGCAGCTACGTCCTTTCCGCCTTGCTTTGCTGCGTTTGCAAAGATGTCCCAAGCAGCCATCCAACGTTCTTTTGTCAGGTTTTCTACGGCTGCTGTTGCAACTGATGAAAGCACTGCATAAGCTTTGTCGCCACGTGTTGGAAGCTTAAAATTATTAGGATTTTTTAGCAAATCTTCAGGATCAGGCAGGTCAAGGTCTTTCAGCCATGACAAAAACTCTATGCCTGTTCCTTCACCAACACAGCCAATGACAAGCGTATTTTTAACGTCATCATCAGCATTAACCGAGTCACACGCTGTCATTAAGTACGCTGCCATTTCCCACGAACGTGGACTTGCCCATGCACGTACTTCTTCTTTTGGAACTTGCAAAAGTAGATGTGGGCGCAAATGTATGAAGCTTGAAATAAGGCTTTTATTCTGTCTTAATGTTTTTTGCCAATCTTTTGGAAACTTTTTGACTTTGTTTGTTTCAAAGCCGTTTGTAAAGCCTTCTATCCAAGCTTCTGCGTTTATGTTCCAGTCAATGTGGCAAAACCTGTTAGCAAGTGGTGGTGTTAAATCCCAACCGCCTGCTGCTTCTTCTGGTGGATTCGCTGCTGCCACAATTGAAACATCGTCAGGCAATTTTAAATCTCCAACAGTCTTGTCAAGGACAACTCTTAAAAGTGCAGCCTGAACTGCTGGAGGTGCCGTTGAAATTTCATCCAAAAACAATAGTCCTTTTCCTGCTTCTGCTAATTTTTTCGCCCATGCAGGAGGTGCCATTTTTACGCTGCCATCAACGACAATAGGCAATCCTGAAAAATCAGCAGGCTCTCTGATTGACGCTATAACGACTTCCGTTAATAAACCTAATTGTTCACCTAAAGCTGTTATAGCACTAGTTTTGCCTGTTCCTGGTGAACCCCATAATAGTACTGGAACACCTGCCTGTACTGCGATTGACAATGCTTCTACTTGATTTTTCATAAAAAAAATCCTCCTTTAAATTTTTTTAAAAAATAAAAAAGGCTTTTGTTAGCCTTGTTTTTTAACGGTTTTTGAAATTTTTCTTAAAAGATTATTTAAAAGTTTCGTATGTTTGAAATTTTTTATGTTTATATAGTAAAAAATGAATTTGAGCTATAAAATTATAAAATAATTGTTTTATTCTGTGATTAACAATTGCAAAAGCATATCCAGATTCTGAACTATTAATAAATTTTTTACCGCAACTGCATATAATATACGTCCTTATCATAATACTCCTCCTTTTAAAATATTGTCCACCACACGTCGTAGATTTTTTTATATGACGTATTATTGATTTTATCTGCCTTATTTATATTATTGTACCATCTGCGAGCTTTTCTTCTGGCATAAAATCTGTATTTGCCAGAATTAATGTAGTTCCTTTTCCATGGCTTCATACTTTTTATCCACCATGGAGCTTTTACTTGCAAGTGTTTGTATTTACTTGCAAGTTTTTGTTTTCTTTGTTTTGATTTTTTTACTTTTTTGTTTAAATGATTAGTAAGTTTTTCTTGATTGATTTCTTCGATTTCATTAAACATTCTTTATTCTCCTTTAATTTTTAAATGAGGCACATCGGCTGTGCCTTACAAAACTCTAACCTTCACAAACTGGAAAGAAAAACCGTCAGGCAGCTTTGTACTGCCTTCAGGCAGCCTTCCGCCGACAAGCTGCGCAACCACAAGAACGTCATCTGGTGTAAGATGAACATTTATGCGGTTACATGGAACGTCAAGACCAAGTATATCCGAAAGGACTGCTGCTGTGTCTTGATGTCCAACTGCGCTGACAAAACCTTCTTTTAAAATTTGACGAACCTCATCTAACGTCAAAGGCTCAACCTCGACGTTAGATGTTCTCTGCAAATCTAACATTTGCAGAGAAAAAGCATTTGACAAAATTACTGACATAAAAACTCCTCCTTTTAATTTTTTTGCAGTGGGGATGAAACAATAAAAAAAAGACTTTTACAAAGTTTTTCACACCTTGCAAAAGCCTTTCCGCCAACAGTGCATCACGCTGTTGACATGCCCATACAGTGTCACACTGACACCGTTAAGTACTCATCAGGTAGACAGTTTAACGTATAGGACGATACGTCTGCCATTCTGACCGTTAGGCTGTTCGCTAACGGAATGATGCAAATCCGCCTTCCTCACGTGGGAGCCTTTCCCTTTTTCGGTTAGCCTTGTCCCGAAAAAGTCCTCTGGATGCTCCTTCTCATTACTGGCACTGTCCAGAGCTTTGTCAGGAGTGCTTTCTCGGTAGCAGGATCGTCCTAACCCGATTTCCCTGCCTTTCTACCCAGTTGGTATTGGTGCCACGTTTCTCAGTTGCCATGACGATTAGACCGAAACGTTGGGCTTGCAAGAAACCAACAAACTTGCACTGGTGAAGTGCCATTTCACCTTTATATTAAGTGCAAATGCAGCGGTCTCCTTTACTGACCTAACCTGCATTGATATGAACATTTCAGTTCATATCTTTTCCCTGAACAGGAATTGCACGTACAGGATTTGCACCTGTGTTTCTGCAATGCACTTAAAGCTCCGTTTTATCGGTGCGATTGAGCCACCGCTAATGTCTGATCAGCAACCGTTCTTAGGCTTTCTTTTATGTCTATTACTGTAAATGAACGGTACAGTAATAGACAACCTTGCTGGAAAAGATACCTACTTTTTTATGCTGATCTCAACATTAGATTTTCTAATTTAGTATATGCACAAAATTGTTAAAAATCAATAGTTTTTTAAAACAAAGACAACTGATAATTATTCTCAATACGTTTTGTGAAAAAAAGCAGGCTCCACGCCTGCGATTAAGCTTTTCTAATAATTCTCTTCAGTATTCCGCTTACATACTGTTTATTTTTGTTAATGTACGTTATGCGTACTGTCACTTTGTCACCACGTTTAGGCACATCTTTCCAATACGTGTTGGGGCATAAAACGTCTATACCTTGTTCAAGATTTACAAAATAGCCATATCTTTTTACGCCTTTTACTGTACCTAAATATTCACCTCCTTTTACGTATTTTGTGCCTACTGTTAAGAATGGATTAGGCTTTGTCTCTTTTATTGAGACTTTTATTATGCCTTGTTCAATGTCTAATTCTGTTATTTTTGCCTGAACCTTATCACCCACTTGCAAGAGATCGTTAATGTTGTCTATATAACCATAGTCTATATCTTCTTTTGGTATTCTTGTTTCAATGCCATAAGCTTCAGCTATTACACTGTTTTTTCCAACAGCGTCAATTCTTATTTGTATAATGTCGCCTACATTGTGTTTTGGTAATTCGAGTTTCCTTCTTAATGCCATTGCGAATTTTCTTGAGCCTACTGCTATTTCTCTGTCAGTGTCAATGCCACGTACAACAAAGTCTATCTCTGCACCTATCATTGAACGTACTATTGTGACATCTTCTCTCGGCAGTCCCATCTCTTCAAATGGAATCAATACCTTTGCACCATTGTAGAAAACTACCGCACATTCTTTTGCTTCATCACCTCCTATTTTTACTTTTTCAATTGCGCTTAACTCTCCTGTCAAGATTTTGTTTGTCTGTCTTGATGCATAAATGTCTTGCCATCTTTCGTCTATCATGTTCATCTCTCCTTTACAAAATTTTTTTGGACATAAAAAAAAGACAGGCGTTAAACCTGTCTTATCCACAGAAAAAGGTATGCGCATACCTTAGTTGTTAATAGTTTCACTCATTTCGCGGTCCAATATTGTTTCTATAGTTTCATTTAAGTTTGAAAGGACTATTTTAAAGTTCTCTAAAGTTTCAGGATTACACTTCTTTATATCTTCAGGATAAATCTCCATAAGTTTTAAATGAACTTCATCAAGAAGCTTTATAGCATCTTTTATTTTTCTGTCATCTTTGATTTCAATCTTGCTGTTTTTGAGTTTTTCATATTCACGCCTTAAACTTAAAAGTTCATTGTAAGTTTCTTTAAATCTTTCTTCAGACTCGATTTGTGCCTTTTTAAGTCTTTCCAGTTCCTGCTTTATGCTGTCAGGCACTACTTCAACTTTTTCAACAGTTCTATTTTCAAGTTCTTTTAAACGCTTTTTATTAAGCTCTATTGCTGCTTCATATTGCTTAATTAAATTTTCTTTCTGGCTTATTTCATTTTCCTTGTTTTTTAATTCCAGTTCTTTTGCTTTATATGCTTTTTCAAGTTCGTTTATTTTTGATAGAAGTGACTGTTGGTCTCTTTCAGCTTCTTCTTTTATTTCTCTTATTTGTTCTGCTGTCATTTTGTTTATATCGTCTCCGAGAGCATGATAGAGTTTGCTTTGTACTTCCTCATCGAGCAATGCAAGCTGCATCGCTTCTGTTGTTGTTAGCTTTTTTTCTTCTACAAGCTGTTGGAGTTCTGGTATTAGATCGTTAAGCTTATATAAGCGTTGTAGTTGTCTTACTGAAATTCCCAAAATATCAGCTAAATATTTTTGGTATTTTTTAGGTAATGATTGCGACATTATGTCGCTTTGACCTCCTAAATTTTGTAAATCACCTCTATATCCACCTTTCCTAATTCCATATATTTCATATAGCTTTAATAGACATCTTGCTGATTTCATAGGATTAGTATTGCCTATACCACGCTGTCTTAAATTTGTCTCAATCAGTTCTTTTAAAATCCAATCATTTGCACTAATACCGTCTTTATCTACGTACTCATGCACTTCGCATGGCACTTTTGGTAAACCTAATTCTTTTGCTGCACGTAGTCTCTGGTGTCCTGCTACAACCACATAGCAGTTTTTTAATTCTTCTTCAGTCAGTTCTGTTATTTCTACGTTTTTGTCTGTTTCATTTTCTTTAAGAGGTTCAGGTACATAATTTTTAGTAACAATAAGTGGTTCTATTATTCCACTTGTTTCTACGCTTTCTAAAAAGTCCAGCCATGCCTGTCCTTCTATGTCATCAAAATAGATTTTATTTAATGGGTGCGGTTTAAGTAAATTAACGTCCAACATTTCTGTTATTCTATTAAGTTTATCTTCCATATCAAAAACTCCTTTCTTAAGATTTTTTCAGGCATAAAAAAAGCAGGCTTAATGCCTGCTTAAAAATACTTATAAATAAAGTCCACAAATTCTTTTTCGTCTATTTCTTTTCCGTTTAGCCAAACTTTGCCGTCTTGCCAACAAGTATTCTGGAATTTTAACGTACAAAAGCCTAAATATGTGAAACTTTTTGGTATGCCTTTCTGAATAACTTTGTCTAGAAAAGCAAATAGTTTGTTTTGGAATGGACGCAAATTGCTGTTATGTTGTTTAACCTCCAAAAGCATTAGTGTCCGTTTCTTGCCGTTGAAAAAAATAAAGTCTATGTCAGACACCCAAAAACCTGTTTTGCTGTCAGGTAGATTTTCACGAATCCAGCTACTAAAAGTGAGATCTCTCTTATGTGTTATTTCAGGGCGTGTCATATGTTTACACCTACACGTCCTACTGCTATTTTATACGTTTCTTCGTCTATCTCTGCGCCAACAAATTTCCTTTTTAACTGCTTGCAGGCTTCTGCTGTTGTTCCACTGCCAGTGAACGGATCACATACAGTGTCACTCACGTCTGTAAAAAGTTCTATAAATTTCTTTACACCTGACATACTTTGCTGCCAGTCATGTCCGTCTTTTTCTCTTTGTTCTGACACAATATAATCCTGAATTGTTCTTGTGAACTTTGTTTTGCCTTTCTGAAATATCAAAACAGGCTTCCATCTGCACATAACATTTATGCCATTAACTATCTGTGTCTGACCTTCATGATACAGGCAAAACGTCCATACATAATCTATACTTTTAGAAAGCATTGATAAAACCTCAAGCAGGTGATATTGTCCTGTATACGCCACAAGATAACCGCCTTCTTTAAGTTTTTCTTTGGCGAATTTGCCTAAATCTTCCCAAAGATAAAGATATTCTGCTGGATATGGCGGATCTGTTATTATCGCATCTACCTCTTTAATGTCTTTTAGGACTTCTCGAAAATCACCATGCCTTATATCAATCACTGGAGGAAGTGTTACAATTTCTGCTTTTTTAATTTCTTCTTCTTTGCGTATTTCTTTAACCGCTTCTTTAACTTTTTGACTTCCTTGTTCTATTTTTTTAACAACTTCAGGTAGTTTTTCAGGCTCCTTTCTTGTTATTTGAGGTAAGGCTGTAATAGCATCTTTTATTTCTCCTTGCAATATTTTTTGCGCTGCAACAGGAGAAATTTCTTTGACTTTTTCGACTGCTTCTGCAAAATCGCCACAGTTTTTTATGGTTCTTGGCGAATATTTTGTTGTATCAGAAAGTTTTTCAGCCGTTTCTTTTTTGGTATTTTCTGTATTTGGCAAAGTGCAAAAGTTGCACTTTGCCACTTCCGAAATTTTTCCAGCATATTGATTTCCTCTGTTTCCTCCATGTTTTTTCTTTTGTTGGTTATAAATCTTGCCTATTAAGTATTTTCGCTGTTCATCTGTCAAATTGCGTCTGCCCAATTGGTTTTTGTTTATCCAGTCAATTGCTTCGTCTATGTCGGCAAATTCCTTTGTTATGGTCGTAAAACTTAAATTATGTTTACGTGCAATTTCGTACCTGTTGTGTCCGTCTACTAATATTTGTTTGCCATTATTATTCCAAACAATAAGCGGTTCTCTTATGCCTTCTTTTAAAATACTTTCTTCCAATAGTTCCATTTCTTCCTTTTGCAGAGGAAATAATTGATTTTTGATTTCATCCAAAATCGTTAATTCCATAAATCAAAACTCCTTTCTGAATTTTTTTTGCACATAAAAAAAGCAGGCTTAACGCCCGCTTATGCACAGTTTAAGGTATGCGCATACCTACCACACGCTTTTCTTTTTTCTTTTAGGTTTTTGTTTAGGTTCTGTCTCATGGTTCGTTTCAGGCTCTATATTTGTTTCTTTTACGATCTCGTCAGGTTCTTTTACCTCTTTTGCAATAGGTTCATTACTAATATAGAAGGTCAGTTGTTCAGGATCTGTTTCCTTTTCACGTTTTATATCAGGTTCTGTTTTAGATTTTTTATCAGGCTTTTCTTTGCTCTTTAAAAGCCTTTCTTTAACTCTAATGTCCCATACAGGACTGTAATCTCCGCCTTCCTGCTGTACCCATTCAGGATTGTATTCACTTATCGGAATAGGCTTTATCTGTTTTGATAACGGGTGTTTTGTATAGTCCATTTTCTCAACCTTAAACGGTTTTTGACCACGCAGTATTAAAAGTGCACTCATAGGTTCAAGTCTCAAGATTTCATCAGGATTTAATAAGGCACGTTTTTGTGTGCTTATTGACACGTCTCCAAAGTCAAACATGCCTTCAAAGCCTGCTTTTTTCCTTATTGACTGTGACTGTACTGTTGCCTGTCCTAACAAGGCAGACACAAATTCTGCCGTTGCCGTATCTGTACAGCCTAAAAACAGTCTCGTGTCACAGTTGCCTATTATTTCCTGCCATGCATCATTAGGATATCTGTTTTTTAATTGTGCTATGTTTTGGAATATTACGCTTGAATGTATGCCTCTTGAACGCATTGTACTAATCTTTTTTGTAAAGTCTGGTATTGCGCCTATATTAGGAAATTCATCAAGCAGGAAATAAACGTTAGGATCACAATGTCCTCCGTTCATGTCAGCGTACCTTATAAGTTTTATGAACAAAAACGAGAAGAAAAGTCCTGCTAAAAAGTCGAATGTTGAGTCCATATCACTGGATACACAGAAATATGCACATTTATCTTTTCCGGGTAATTCAAGGTCTATGTCACTTTCTTCAGTAAGCCTTTGTACAAGCCTGTTCTGAAACACCTGAAGCCTTGTTCCAAGTCCTATTACAACGCCTGTACGGACTGTGTCATTAGCCTGTGCATAGATGTTATATGGCATTTTTGCTGGATGTCCGTTAGGAAGTCCTTTAAAGATCATGTCTATTTGCTTTGGATCTGAACTTGCCAGAAGTGAATAGACGCTTGCCAGGTTTCTTTCACGTCCTGAATATTCCGTTGCTACGTACAATACAAGTGCCTTTAAAAGGTTCTGCTCTGCCCTGTCCCAGAATGGATCGCCTGATTTTGAACCTGCTATCTTTGTGTTTGATATAACTACCTCTGCAAATGTCTGTGCGTCTATATCGTCCTGTATCACGTCTACTGGATTCCACCTGTCAGAGTGTATCATGCTTACAAGATTGAATATTTTTACGTTATATCCCATGTCTCTTAAGAATTGTGCCATATCGTTGAACAGTTCGCCTTTTGGATCAGTTACTATTATGCTTTGTCCTTCTTTTGCAAGCTGCAATATATTAGTCCTTACGTATGACCTTGATTTCATACTGCCAGGTGCACCGAATACTGCTACGTTTCTATTGAAGTACGTCTTTTTTGGAAGTGTTACTGTTCTGCCATTTATCTTGCCTAATATCAAGCCTTCATTTGTGCCTATGCCTAGAACTTTTTTTGCTTCTCCTTCTGTCATCCAGTTTGCCGTACCGTGCGTACCATTGTCTTTGAGGTATTTTACACCTTCATCGTTTATTGCACTGTTTTTCGCTGCGACTATCAGAAACACTATCGCTAAAGTCAATAACATCAACGCAACAAGATACCCCTTAAACATAGTTGGATCTTGCAGCGATTTAAAGTCCAAAAGCGGATTTAGATACATTTGCTTTATAGGCGAAAAATCTGCTTTTGAGTTGACATTTTGGTTTAAACTTATTGCTAGTTGATAAAATTTAACTAATGGCATTAAAAGCCACACGCTCACTAATAAGTACATTACAGTACCTATTAAGCCTAATGTTACTTTGTTTTTTAAATCCATTAATAACATCTCCTTTTTGAAAAAATTTTTATACATAAAAAAAAGCAGGCATTTAAGCCTGAAAAAAGTTATTTTTATATTGCTAATTTCACGAATTCGTGATATGATATACTTAAATAAGAACGAATTCGTGATTAGGAGATGATTGTTGTGATTAAGCTTAAAATGCCTGATCTTAATCTTGCTGATTATTTAATTGAAAATGAAATAGGTGTACTGTCAAAATTCGAATATGAAGAATATAAGAACGCTAAAGCATTTGGTAATATGCCTATGTATGCAATTGTACATGCTTTTTTGTACGGCGATCCTGTTGATATTGTGTATTTTAATGATGGACAGTGCTTTTTTGAGGAAAATGATATTATAGAGGATTATTTATTGGACGATCCTGAATTTTGGTTTTTTGATAAGCCTGATGAAGTGCATAACGCACAGATAGAAGGCGAGGAAATTATTTTTTCTGATGACGAAGATGCAATTGAGTGGGAAGGACGTTATGATGATGAAGCCATTTGCAACGCTTTTAAATTAAACAATCGTAATTCTCCGTTTGCTTCTTTTGTAGGTATATTTTATGATGAAGAAGGCGGAATTATCGCTGATGAAGGCAAAAAAGCTTTGGACAGTGTGTTAACTGTTGCTGAAGCAGCGGAACTTTATGGTATAGGTGTGTCTACTATCAGAAAAGCCTGTATTTCAGGACGTTTTATGCCCTATGAGTGTCGTAAATCAGGCTCAACTTGGCTTGTTACACGTGATGGAATGAAACGTGTATTTGGGAGGGTAAATTAATTATGGAACAAGCAGAAAAAGAGCCTATTACAATTAATATTTTGCCTTTTCTGATTGAAGCTTTAAGTATAAAAAGGTCAATCAGAAAAGACATTGACATGCTATATGAATTGGACAAATACAGGTTTTATAAGAAGGCAAAGGAATCAGAGTGGTATAATAACCTTATCGTGAAAGAAGGTGATATTTATCGTGAAGTTTATGCCAAAAAAGCACTTGGTATAATTTTATGTGCAAATAAAGACACTAATCTTGCCGAAAAGTTCCTGCAAATTCTTAAAAAAGGATGGCCACGTGCTTTTTCTTATGTTGAAAAACATGATAATATTGACATTGAGCAATACATAGTTAATTTAAACTCAGAAATTGATAACATGCATATTGACATCTTTAATTCAGAACTTGCTGTTCTGTATTTTCTTGCAATTAATTTCAATAAAAAATTCGTCATAAATGAAGGGCTTAAGGTTCTTGAAGAAAATCTCTTGCAGCGTGAAAAGCATTATCTTGGTCTAGAGCCAACTTCATATTCCTTTGATAAATTGCCTGATAATATTAAAAAATATGCTGCTGATTTAAGAAAACATATTTTTGCTGAAATAGGGAAAATATCTACATACGAAAAACTGTTTGACAGTGATGTCGATATAGTAAAACGTGAAATAGATTTTATATCTTTTTTGTTTAATTCTGAAAAATTGAGCATGGATGCTCTTTTTTTTGAAAATGACATCAGTAAAAAGGATATTATCGAGATTCTTGCGCTGTATTATAGTGTTTTTAAAAACATAGACGTAGAAAGTGCAACTAAACATTTTGTGTCAGGAACAACTATAAAGTGTTTGCTTAAGGCTTATAAACAGGTAAAAACGTATTTTTTTGAGCATAATCAGGAGACTATGTTTCTTGAAATGGAAAGACGTGACGAGGAAATAGAAAAACTTAAATCTGAAAATAACATGCTGAAAAATAAAATCAGTGAACTTTCTCAAACTCTTGCAGATTACAAAAAATCACTGGAAAACAAATATTTGCAAGAAATCAAGATGCTCAACAAAACTATTAAGGATCTTAAAATGCAGCTTGATGAAGAACATCAAAAGGACAAAGAGCTTAATGCACTGCGTGAATTTATGTTTTCACTGGAAACAAAGGAAGTTTATTCTAATTCTGAAAAAGAAGTTGATCTTTCATCTATTAAAGGTCTTATAGCAGGTGGTCAAGAAACATGGCAAAAAGAACTTAAAAAAAGTTTGCCAAATTTTAGTTTTATTAATTCAGAAAACTTTGATATAAAAGTTTTAGACAATATTGACATTGTATTCTTTTTCCCGAACTTTTTAAGTCATGCTCTTTATTATAAAGTTATTAATGAAGTACGTAAAAGAAACATTAAAGTCGGATATATTTCTAAACTTAACAAGGAACTTGCATTAGAAGAAATTAAAAGGCATGTGTAGGTTATGCAATATTCTGATGAAGAACTTATTGAGTATCTGAAAGAACTTTATACAGAACTTGGCAGAACTCCTAGAAAAAGAGACTTAAAAAAATATAGTGAAAGCCCTTATAGAAAACATTTTGGCAGCTTTAATAATGCTTTGATTAAGGCTGGTCTGCCTGTTAATCGGCATTTTTATTCCGATAATGACATATTAGGCTGGATTCAGGATTTTTATAAAGCCAATGGACGGTCACCTTCTGAGTCTGAATTTATCAAGCTATTCGGTGACTCGAAACTTTTTAGAAAGCGTTGGGGTACATGGTCAAGTACACTTAAGGCTGCAAAAGTACCTGTTAGAGCTTCTTATAGGTCATTATCAAATGAAGAAATGTTGGACATGTTAGTTGGAGTTTGCAAAAAGTTAGGACGTATACCAAAAGGTTCTGAATTTTCTAAGTATGGACTTCCTAGTCCTACTACATATATAAAACGTTTTGGCATGTCTGCTGCTAATTTGCTTAAGAAACATGGATATATTTTTATATATTCTTTTCGCAAGAATATATCTGAACAACAGCTTATTGATGAACTTAAAGAGATTGCCAGACTATTAGGTCATGTTCCTTCTATACTTGAAATAGATCGTTTGGCAAAAAACAGTATTTATTCTTCATCATTTGTTTACGTGAAAATTTTTGGTTCTTGGAACAATGCCTTAAAGCAGGCAGGTTTTAAGCCTAATTTGGAAATACATAAAGGTTTTTCTCATAAAGATCTTTCTGATGAAGAAATTTTAGACGTTGCTAAAAAAATTTATGAAGCTTATGGCACGGTGAATATAAACCTAATGGTCGAACATGGCGTTACAAAATCCCAAATAGAAAGACACGGAGGTATTACAAAATTTAAAAAAGCTTTAAATATACCTTATAATGACCGAACCAAATATACGAAAAATGATTGTGTTAAAGGACTTAACGAGGCTTATCAATACTTTGGACATTTGCCGAGCATTAATGAATACAGTAGTGGACATTTTAAGCCTTCACACAAGACCATTATCAAACATTTTAAAACATGGAAAAATGCGTTAGAAGAACTTAAAAAATTTATTAATTTTTCTATCCGAACTTAAAATTTTTCTTAATTTGGCTTACTTTTTTCTTTTTTATTTTGTATAATATTGTTAAAAGTATTTTATTGGAAGGAATGATATTATATGAAACGTATTAAAATAGTATCTTATATAATTATTTTTTTTGTGTTTATTTTTATAACATATACTATTTATTACAAACCAACAACAGTTAATGAGATATTAACTTCTAATAACTTATCAAGAGAACAATTTAATTATCTTTATATTTATGATAACAATTCAGTTATGACAATAAAAGATAAAAATAAAATCAATAATTTGTTATCATATATGAAACAACTGACAATTATAGAATCTTTAAAAAATGATATTCCAAAAAGCACAAATAAATATATGATAAGTTTTGAGAATTCAAAAACTAATAATTCATTAAGAATAACAATATTAAACAAAAATTTTATTGAAATTGGCTTAAAGATACCAAATAAAATTATATATAAAAAATATAGAATTTTGAATAAGCCAATTGACTTCACGGATATTAACAATTTATTAAAATGATAATTTTTTAATAAATCATAATTAAAAATAGGCGGATAGGGAATAATAAACTTCTCTTCCGCCACATTTTACTTAAGCAGACATTATCCACCCACCACTAGTGTGAACGGCTGTTATATAATCTGGACTTGTATGTTCCACAAATCTTATATTATAATCTCCATAGAATTCTAAAAATGACATTTTTACTTTTATTAAATCGTATTGTGGATGGTCTGTCATCCAACTTACAAGTCCCTCTAATTCCCATTCTCCTTCTTTTACAATACCTTCTGTAGTTTTGAATCCAGATCCTAATGCACTAACCAATCCTGATATTGCACCCACGGCAGCCACTACAGTTGGTGTTCCAAAAGCAAAACCTAATATAGTAGATACTAACCCTAAATCACTTGACAATTTAGAAAAGTTTTGTTCTTCAAATCCATCATTCCACATATCATATTGTGCTTTCTGCATATCTCTAAGATTTTGCAAACTAACTGTCAAAGTATCTGCATATTCTTTCGTCCAATACATATTTTTTCACCTCACTTTCATTAGTTTTTTCAGAAGGAAATTATCGGCCGATTTATCCCTCTATATATTAAAGAGTGTTTTTATATCGATTTTACAACCTCCAATCAAAAAAATTTTTCAGTTTTTCTAAAGCTTTGTTTTTTGCTTTATTCACTGCCTGTTGTGAAATGTTTAAATCACTTGCAATGTCCTTTTCTTTTTCGTTATTCATAATTGCTCGTATTATTATTTCTCTCTGCAACGACGTCAATTGATTTAATGCCTGTATTACCGTTGTTTTTATGTTTATTTCATTATATAAATCCATCTTATCTGGTATATCATCATCCAATATTAACAATTCGCTTTTTTGTACTTTGCTTTGATTTTTTGATAGTCTTATATATTCGTTTCTTATGCATGTTTCTATATACTTGATTAATTGCTTGTCGGTCATTAGGTTTACTGTTTTCTCGCTTTTTACAATTTCAATAAATTTGATTAACAGATCCGTTTCAGATCCATCACAGTCTAGTTTTCTTTTATACTTGTTTATAAGTGGCATGAATTGTTCTATTAGCATCAACAAGGCATCTTTATTGCCTTCTTGTGCTTTTTGGAAAAGGTCTTTAAGTCTGTTTTCCATTTTTTATGTCAGTTATACTATGCCAGCTTCCTATTGCTGATGTTGTTGCTAACAGTGAATTTATAAGGTACAAAGGAATGTTTTTTATAGAAAATTGCTTTGTTATTAAAGATGTTATTAAAATGATTGTAAATGATACAATTAAGACCAAAAGTCTTGTTGGTATTTGCTTAAATGGTTTTAAATCTTTGATAAATTGTACTATTAACGTCGTTGCTGTTATTGTACCTGCTAATGTGCCTAACGTGGCATAGGTGAAAAAATCATTCAAGGTTATCACCTCCAATAAAAAAGGCTTACAAATCCAACAAGGGAATGTAAGTCTTTTTTATTGATAAAAATCTATCAGCAGGTATAATTAACATATTTACAAAAAAAGAAATAAGCCTTGCAATACCCTTTTTGGATATGCAAGACTTATTTCACCCTTATAGGTAGACTAAAAGTTTTTAAAAAACCTAAAGGTAGACTAAAAAAATATCTTTTGTGATTTTTAGTTATTTTTTAAAAATGTTTCAATCCCTTACTAGGTAGACTAAAAAACTTAACTTAATTTTATTTTAGCACATTTTTCCTTCGTGTCAATACATTTTTTAAAAAAAAATATGGACAGGTATTATGCCTGTCCTATTTCTATTTTATTGATATTTTCGATCATGCTACCATAACCTTTGATCGACATTGCAATATACTCAAGCACTGTTTCAGACCAACCGTAGATATAATGAGTGTTTTTATCGGTTGGCGGGACCATTGAAGAACGATATGGTGCAATGTCTATGACAAAGGCTTTTGTATTCGGATTGATTGAACGACGGTACTTTTCTAATTCATTGTAGAATGGTGAACCGGTGTTTTGCTGTTCGTCTGTGATAATTATTATGTTATCTACACAGACATTATCTTTCCTTAACTTCTCAACAGGTGCACCTGTGTCTGTACCGCCTCTAGCCTCTATCTTTTCGGCCTGTGAAAGGATAGAATCGTACATAGAAGGGCTTGGATCATATACACGTGTATCAAACGTCCAGAATATGCCATTGCCTTTTGTTTTTTTGTATAAGGCAAGTGCAAATACTGAACCAATACGCAAATAATCTCCTTTCATAGATCCAGATACATCCAAAAATACTGCTGTTTTTCCAGAAATTTCAGATAAGTTATCAAAAGTAAGCTCTACAGCCTGTCTTAAAACGTCCTTTACCCATGCCTTTTCTACCTGATGAAAGGCAGTGACAAACCTAAATGGCAGTATTTTAGACTTTTTTAATCTTTCTGGATCATTTAAAACAGATGTTATATAGTCTCTATTCTCATCAAGTATACCAGCCCTATCGAGTGTATTTAAGTTTCTCAACAAAGCAAAAATTGGCATTTGATGGAGAATAGCATTCCAAATTTCTTTATCTGGCTTTATAACACCTGTTACTACCTCATGCGGAAGTCTGCCTTCTTGTATAAGTGCAATCTGTTCTCTTGTATTTATTGTTTTCTTTAAAGTCTCATAAGCTGATATTTGTGGCACTTGTGTCTTGTCATATTCCTTGCCGACAAGATATGCAAATATAGCCTTCTGTTTGTCATTAATCGGTTTCGGATGCACTGTTTTAACAATATCTCCAAGGCTATATCCACGTCCACGACCATTGTATTTGATAGCCCAGTATTCGGAGATATTGTTGAGAAATCTGGTTACTTGACGCTTTATAGAACGTCCTCCCTGTCCTCTTCCTAATCCTTCTAATATCGTAAAGAAATCTTGCAGATCTGAAGGAATAAGCACAACATTGTCAAAAATTTTTGCAAATAATTCTGTTGATATAGAAGATAACTTTGCAAGTCCAAATATAGGCTGCAATCTCATTAATCCTTTATTACGTGCAAAGACTAATGCCTTTGCAACAAATTCCGGATTTCTTTCTAACATCTGATCATGCAATGCATCAGCTTCACTTAACAACGTATCACTATCGGCATAAAATGTGTTTCCGATAGTGTTTGTGAGCAATGTCTGTACATATTGTTCTTCCAGTGATCTAGTATAAGCTGGATAACCTTCTCTATTTGTCGTGTCTGCCATTTTTACTGAAAATAATTCTTTTGCTCTCGACATAAAAATAACCTCCTTTTTATCTTTGGAGGCGCATTTCTATTTTACATGGAATACGAGGAATGAAGCGGACAGGTACATAACGGTGCCTTACCTCTTGGCTACCACAGGATTTCCTGCGGGCAGGATTCGAACCTGCGATTCCCGGCTTAACAAGCGAAGTAACCCGTCCTAACGCCTCGTACATATGTAACAAATGAGGAAAGATTTTGAGAGGTGCTTTCTAATACCCAAAATGTACGAAGTAACCCCTCATTGCGCCTCATCTTTATCTTACATGTTTATCATAGCACATATTGCTTACTTTGTATACGCTCATAATATGTGATTTTTAACAATAATTCATTGTTATAATTGATTATTTGATATTATATTTAATTTTATTTATTTTTCTCGTTTTTTCTCTCAATATTTATAACATTTGCATTTTCCGTATAAATAACATTAATAACATCATAATTGTGTTGATTAACATACTCATTAATTTTGTTTTTAATTATATCTTCGTCGATAGATATACTGCCTATTACATAAATATTATTTCTGTCATAAAAAATACTTGCGGTTTCGTTATAAGTTTTATAAACTTCTTCAGCAGTACATACATTTTTTCCATTAACAGATTTCTCTAACAAATCTCTTAAGAAAGATGATGGTGTTGTGTGCATTTCTCGGCACTGATTTTGTAGTTTGGTTAATGTCTTATAGTCAATTCTTGTATTGACTGTAAATTTTTTAATTGCCATTACTATTGACCGCCTTTTTCAGTTCTGCGCCTGCCTTAAATGCAGGTGCTTTTGTTGCTGGTATTGTTATTTCTTCACCTGTTTGAGGATTTCTGCCTTTTCTTTCTGCTCTGTCATGCACCTCAAACGTACCAAAGCCTACTAACTGCACTTTATCACCCTTTTGCAAAGCTTCCATAACGCTTTTTACAAAAGCATCTAATGCCTTTTCTGAATCTTTTTTTGTCAAGCCTGATTTTTCGGCTATTTTACTAACCAATTCGCTTTTGTTCATAAAAACGCCTCCTTGAAATTTTTGGTTCTGCCTTATTATAACTTGAGTTTAAGCCTTTTGCAAGTATTTTGACGTACATGCAAAGTACATTTTTGTTATTTTTGATTGATATAATAAACTTTTTATAGGTATATGAAACCTTCAGGTTCCCATTTTGTTCTTATTCCAATTTTTAAATTTGGTATTTCTTTCTTAACTATTTCTAACATTTTTAATGCATCTTCTTCTTTTAATGTTTTCTTATTCGAACCTTTAATCTCATTATATAACCTTATAGTCCAAAACTTATTTGTAATATTTCCACTTTCTTGTATTTTTTTTCCTATTATCAATAAATCTTCTATTGTCGTATCAGCGAACACGCATGTTCTTACATCTACCAATACTCCATTTTCTGATAATATTTTTTGGACCTTATATGAATTATTTAGCATTTTTTCCGATTTGCTTTCGGTTAAACCTGTAAGCTCTGCAAATTTCGCTGCATTAGATGCTTTTACATCTATTGAGGCAAAATCCAGATAAGGATATATTGTTTTTGCTAGTTCTACAGATGATCCATTATGTGCTATGCTTGTTATTCCACCTTTTTGTTTTGCATATTTGAGCATTTTTAATGATAATCTTTTGTACATACACGGATCTCCTCCCGACAGTCTTATAACTTGTCGTGAACTTATTGTTTCGTCTATTTTTTTATATAGGATATTTTCTTCTACTTGTACGGAATGCAAAATACTTCCATTTTTATTTTTCCATTGTCCTTCTCTTTTGCAATACTCGCAGTTAAAATTGCATTTACCAAAAGAAAATATTCGCATTGGTAACGGTTCCTTTCCAAAAGCCTTTAAAAAATAAGCTGGACGTATTTCGCTTATTATTTCACCCTTATATGGCAATATGAATATTTTAGACATCTTTATCTCTCCTTTTTTTCATTTTTTGTAAATAAAAAAAACGAACTTATTTAAGTCCGTTTTAAGTTTTTTTATTTAATTTTTGCATAATTTTTCATAATGTCCTTGTACAGTGTATATATACCCTGTATTTTTCTAGACATGTTTTGTATTGTGTACTTTTTATGCAGTTACTGCATATTTTCGGTATGCGCATACCTTGTAATATCTGCCATCTTATATGAAAAATCTTTTTGTTCAGCGATATTGTTCCGCTTGTTTCTGCTATAATTAAGATATAACCACTGCAAGGGAGGAATTTTGATGGAAGAAGAAAAACAAAAGGCATTAGAAAAGGCTATTGCTCAAATAGAAAAGCAGTTCGGCAAAGGTGCAATAATGAGATTAGGCGATACTCCAAAGATGAACGTGGAAGTTATTCCTACAGGCTGCCTTGAGTTAGACATTGCCTTAGGTATTGGGGGAATTCCTAGAGGACGTATTATAGAAATCTTTGGTCCTGAATCTTCTGGCAAAACCACTATAGCATTGCACATGATTGCTGAAGCACAAAAACTAGGTGGTACCAGTGCCTTTATTGATGCTGAACACGCACTTGATCCAACATATGCACAAAAGTTAGGCGTTGATATTAATAACTTATTAGTTTCGCAGCCTGATACTGGCGAACAGGCTCTCCAGATTGTTGACGCACTTATACACAGCAGTGCAGTCGATCTTATCGTTGTTGACTCTGTCGCTGCTCTTGTGCCCAAAGCTGAAATTGACGGTGACATGGGTGACGCTCATGTTGGACTTCAGGCAAGGCTTATGTCACAAGCTTTAAGAAAACTTGCTGGTGCTATAAGCAGGACAAGGTCTACTGTTATTTTTATTAACCAGCTACGTGAAAAAGTTGGCATGGTGTTTGGAAATCCTGAAACAACTCCTGGCGGACGTGCATTGAAATTTTATGCAACTATCAGGCTGGACGTCAGGAAGTCAGATCCCATAAAACAAGATAGTAATATAGTCGGTAGCAGGACACGCATCAAGGTTGTGAAAAACAAGGTTGCACCACCTTTTAAGCAGGCTGAAGTTGACATTATGTATGGTGAAGGTATTTCTAAAGAAGGAAGTCTTTTGGACATTGGAACTAACATCGAAATAATTGAGAAGAGCGGTGCTTGGTACTCGTATGGCGACATTAAGCTTGGACAAGGACGTGAAAATGCCAAACAGTATTTAAAAGAACACAAAGAGCTTGCTGACGAAATTGAACAGAAAATCAGAGAGAACTTTAATTTGGCCTTTGACAAAATTAAATCTACCTCTGATGACTCTTTCACTGATAATGACATAACAGAAAATTAGGTATGCGTTTTTATGCGCATACCTTTTTGTTTTAGCGGGAGGAACAACGGAGAAAAAGTCCCTCTTATTAGGTATTATACTACATTACATCAGCTTTTTGCAATTTTTCTGAATATTTTATTTGTTTTTATCCAATAGCAAATTCAGGTTCTTTTATAGGCTTATATATGCCTTTATCAATATTTTTCTTTGACTTAATTAATAAAATGATGTATAATTTATGTATCAAGGAAATTCAAGGAGGTATTATAAATGAACAAAAACTTATACCTAAAAGCAACTGTAACAGGTAAAAGACAAATTACAATTCCGAAAGAAATATGTGAACTTCTTAATATAGATACCGGAAAACAAGTAATATTCAGAACAGAAGGCAAAAAAGTCATTTTTGAAGCAGAAAAAGAATACGAGACATGTTTTGCATGTTTTGGAACTTCTAAAATTGGAGAAATAGAATGTTTTGTCTGTAAAGGAACTGGCAAATTAGAAAAAGATATAATTAGCGACATTTATAAATTAGTGGGTGTACTTAGTATACATTCAATAAAATATGGTGTGGAAATTGATTTCATACAACAGGAAATTGATAATAATGGAATTTTTAGCTATAAAGAATTCCCCGTGATTAAATTAAGAAGTTCCAAATATCCAGCAGATGAACTATTGCGTATTCAGGATGAAATCCAAAAACTGATCATTGAACAATTCACTCCCAAAAGCACAGAAAAAAATAAAACTTTATTTTATTTGCCTTCCGATGCAATGTTAAATTTAATTCTTGATACTTTATCTACTAAAAAAGCTAAAGAAGAAGTAACTAAATGGTTCAGATATGAAAGAACTATCTGAACCTATTCCATCCTATAGAGGATGGAGTTTCCTATTTTATTGACCTTGCCCACTGTTATTCGCAGAAGGTTGCAATTTATTTTTGATTGTTGCTTTTATATAGTACTTATATTTATATATTTCTTTATTCCTTTCTCTCCATTCTTTCGGAAATATAATTGATTTTATTGTCTCTGAATCTTTATAGCATACTATTTTACAGCCAGTATCTATTTTGTCAGACTTGATATGACAATGATAAACCTTGCTCCACGTGCTTGGTTCTGTGATTTTCAGTATTGACAGTTCCATGTTTTTTGTACATTTTTTTGCCATTGATTCAGCATGTTTTTCTTCTATATAGGCTACTGGAAAAAGCAATATCAGCAGCATTATAGGTGCTATCATTATGCCTATAACAATTTCTTCAGGCAGACTCCACGGCTTGTTTATTATTTGTACTGTTAACGGAAACCTAAATGTCAAATAGTGAGAAAGTATTAATACACCAATAAGTCCTATATACAGGACTATAGATGGTGCAATATTTATCATGCCTTTTTTGTTCATATTTCCTCCACCGTCCTTATGCTGCATTCAGGAAACATTTCTCTGAACATTTCTTCCTGCTCTTCCAAACACACTATTTCAATTTCCTCCGTTCTTGTGTACCTGTATTGTGCTAACTCAAAGTAATTCTTAATTTTTGCGATCTTTTCCACATCATTCATTACAAGTACCATTATCTGTTTGTTATCAACTTCGTAATCTGCTTCCTTCCAGTCAGGCTCTTTCAAGCTCCCTCCATAAACCTTAATGGCTGCTTCTTCTATTAAATCATGCTCTCCATGTTTCTTTACAAGCTCTATTCCGTACGGGTAAGGCAGCAACAACTGCTCTTTCAGTCCTATGCCTTCTGTTCCGTACATTTCACGAGCCTGTGGATCTTCATAAAACACTATTGTTCTGTATATGCCTATTCTATGCAGCTTTTCCTGTTCCTTTTTTATGAGCGTTATTTTCTTTTCATCAGGTCTTTTACCTATGTTATATATGGCGTATTCTGTACGTCCTACCAAAAGTCCTAAAAAGTTACTTCCTCTATCTAACGATTTTTTCTGCTCTTTTATTTTACGGCTGTCTATAAACACCCATTCACTTTCTTTAAAGTCATAATACAGATCGCTTATTTTTTTTATCCGTTCCTTTTGTCCATACGCTGAAGGCGCATGTTTTACTTCCAATCCATGCTCTTTTGCGTACCTTATTCCGTTTACTCCTAGCATCACGTAGCCTTTCAAGCGTCTTACGTAATGTGCCTTTTTCAGATCTAACAGTCTTATTTCATAATACCTGTCATTTCCGTATATTTGGCTTACATTACTTACCTTTATCATGCTCAATTCTGCAAGTTCCTCCAAAAGTTTTATGTCACGTTCTGTCAGTTCTATATTTTTAGCCATTATCATTTCTCCTTTCTTGTTAAATTTTTAACATTCACCTATACTTTTATTAGTTTTATTCTAATTGTACATTTTACGTTATAATAAAACCGCTTTATTTTAAGCCTTTTTAAAGTACATTTTGATTTGTTTTATTTTTAACAAAGTCTTATATTATATTTTGATTTAGACGTTATTTAGGATTTTGATTTAGGCTTAATTAGGCTTATTTTCAGGCTTATTTTTAAACTTTATTAAAGCCTTATTATGGCATTTACAGAACTTTATCAAAAATCTTTTTAGGCTTTTATCACTGCCTTTTTATGTGCTTTTTCACTGCGTTTTTCACGGCGTTATCACGATCCTACTTTGTTCTTCTTTTCAGCTCATTAACAGCTTTATCACTTCCTGCTTTAACCTTTATATCTTGCGTGCATTGGAAGCTTTATCTCTTACCTTATTTCAGTTTTACCCCTGCCTTTTATCATGCCTGATTTTGTGCATATTGCGACATGCCTGAATTCGGCTTTAACCGAACCTTTTTGCTGCTTTTTCTCTACCTACTTTTCAGCTTATATCTTGCGTGCACTGATGAACCTTTCTTTTGCGTTATTTTTGCTTTTCCTCTGCCTTTCTTTCATGCTTATTTTTTGTCTACATTGGCTACTTTTCTTCTGCCTGCATCAACCTTTTCCTCTGCCTTTTTCTAACCTTGTGTCTTACGTGCATTGAAAGCATATCTTCTAACGTTATTTTGCCTTTTCCTCTGTTATCTTTAAAGCAAATTTTTTGCACAAAACGTCATCATTTTTTCCAGCGATTATTTCTTTTTTATCACTGTATTTTTAAGCGTGTTTTTTAGGTCTCGATTTTTTAGCATATCTTTTTCCTTACTTCGATCATTTTTTGCACTTTTTAATCGAGACGATTTTAAAAATTTTTCAATACTTTAAGAGTGATTTTTAACCTATGATTTTTAGTACCTATGATTTTTAGGTACTTTTATCATACTTTTTTAAACCTTGCAAATGCCTATTTTTCGTTCTAAAAAATCACAGGTTATTTTCAGTATTTTTACAGGATTTTAGGCAGACTTTTTACCAGTTCATTATAGTCAAAAATGTAAATTTCTGTTTTAGGTTCATTACTAAACCTTGCATTAAATCCAAATGATAAATGTTCATAATCATCATCATAAATTATTAAAGATTTTTTAATGGCATCAATAATAGGCTTAATGTTCCAATTATCTATATCACAATTTTTAACTGGTGTAAAAAACTTAATAAAAACAAAAACATGCTCAAAATGTATATTTTTATCAAGTTTTTGTAAAGCATACATAATATTATCTATCCATCTATTTTTTTCTATGTTTTTAGCAGGTCCTAATTCAGCAGGGAAATCAGGCACAACAACCTTAATAATATCATCTGTCATTTCGGCTTTAACATCATCGCAAGGTAAAACAATATCAGGCTTTTCGCCGCTTCGTAAACATTTATTGATAGCCCAATACAAATCCATTCTTGCTCTTTCAATACTATTGTAAGTATCTAATAAGGAATTTAAATCAACCTTTATTTCCTGACTCATCTTTATCCTTCCTTTCTATTTCCTTAAGGATGTATTCTATCTTGTCTAAAACGCTGTTTGTAGTATGCCAAAAAGTATAATAGAAGTCTAAAGCCTTCCGTGTGGTCTCGCTCATGTTTCTTTCATGCCAGATCGGCGAATCTACATCAACACGGACATTAAGCCTTCTTTTCTGTTCCATATCACACACCCCTTTCCTCATAAATGTGCAACTCAAACACAATAAACACATTTTGCAATACTTAAAAAAAATAAGGCATAACGCCTTACAAATTTAGAAAATCATTCATCATTTCTTTAAAAATATCTTCATTATCTTTTTTTACAGGTTCTTGTTCAGGTTCTTTTAAATTCTCTTTTACACTTATACCACTCTTTTTAAGATCATTCAATGTTTCTTTAATGTCTGCAATATTGCTGTTTATGCTATCTAATGTATCTTTAAATTTAATATAAAAACTTAAAGCTTCTCTAATGAACTCTGACCGTTCTTTTCCTTGCAGTGATAAAAGGACACTGTCAATTTCCTTATCACTTGCTCTTGTTCTAAAACCATACTGCATGATAACACCGCCTTTTCTTGATTTTTCAAAGTTTCTATAGGATGTTTAATCAAAAATGATAACAATGTTTTATATTTTGATTTAAAATTGTTATCATTTTTTGTTTAATAGTCCTCTATATCTTTGTTATACAGGCTTTTATAGCTGTTATCAATATATGTTAACAAAATTATTTTTCCTGCTTGCTAAATACGCAAGATAACAAGATTATTAAGTGTTATCATGCAATATCTTGTTGCATCTGGCATATCTTTAAAAAACCATAAGCGTTAGCAAATTGCGCATCTTTCACAAGTTCAACATTGGCATGTGCATCTTTTAAGTATGGATATAAGTCCTTGCCACCACCACCTGCGACAAACATTGTGCTGACTTTTTCGTATTTATCTTTAAGGCTGTTTAGTATACTTTTTTTGATAAGCCTTGCAAGCTCGTTTTTGAGTATATTAAGTTCTTTTGTAAAGTCTATATATTGTCCTCTGAAGTATATATTGTTATTTTCTAAAATTGACAAAAGTCCTTCTGTATCTGTATTAGAGCCTGTTTTTTGTGTATAAAGCTTATCTAATGCTACAAATATTTTTGATATGCCTATATCAAGTGTACCTGAAAGATCTGGCGAAAAACGTAGACGGTTATTTATTAAAAACACCACATAGTCAGTCGTCTTGAATCCTACATCAATCAGGACTATATATGAGTCTTTAATCATATACTTATCAAGGTTATTCATAAGTGCATGATATACTGCACCTGCTGCTTGAGGAAATATTATAACCTTATCGAACTTAACGATTCTTGTTAGGTTGTATTCTGGAAATGATACTATCGCCTTGTACTGCTTAATTTCTTTCTCAAACTGCTTTCTGTATGTCTGATATTGTTTCAGCGGGAGACCTGTTACTATGTTTATTATCTTATCTTCATCGGTCATTAAGAGTGCAGTCGCTGTAGCAAGCAATGCCTTTGCTTCCGATTGATTATACTTCTCTGTATCCAGCATAAACGAATCTGAAAATCCTTCTCTTTTTGCCAGTTCGCCAATGTAATAGCTTTTTTCGCCACCATCATCGGCTATTTTCACATACATGTTATCAACAATATTTTCATTAGTATTGAATATGCCTGAAAGAATCCTATCAAAGCCTATACTGACTATTGACGGAAATAGTATTTTCTTGCCTTTGTCGTTAACGCCTTTCACGTAACCATAACCTAAATCAAGACCTATATTCATATAAAAAAACCTCCTATCAAGTTGATTTATAAAGGAGAAGGATATACCTTCTCCAGTGATTAGAATGGCAAACCATCAGTATTGATTTCTTCAAAGCCATCAAAATTAAAGTCATCATCTGCTGTATTATTGCTGCTATTTTTACTATTGCTATCGACTTTCGGATCAGCTAAAAGCTGCACTTCTTCCACCACCACGTCAGTCGTGTACCTTTTCTGTCCGTCCTGTCCTGTATAACTGCCTGTCTGCAACCGTCCAACTATTGCTATTTCTTTGCCTTTCTTGCAATACTTGCCTATAAGATCCGCAAGCTGGTTCCAAGCAACTGCACTTATAAAGTCAGCCTGCCTGTTTCCGTTAGTGTCTTTGAAATTTCTGTCAACAGCCAGCGTGAAACGTACCGCCTTATGTCCTGTCTGTGTGTTATGTTCCACAGGATCTTTTGTTAAACGTCCTATCAATATTACTTTGTTTAACATAATATCAACTTCCTTTCTAATTATAATTGTACATCTATTTATGCTCAAAATCAATATTTAGATGTACCAACAAAAAAATAGCAGGCACCAAAACCTGCTATTCCAAAGTGAATATTCTGTTTATATCAACATTAAGCGCATAGGACATTTTCAAAGCAGTTTCTATTGTCATATTTTCTTTTGTAACACTAATCATTTTATGCATACTCTGCTTTGACACGCCTATTCTCCTTGCAAGTTGAATTTCCTGTATGCCTTTTTCTTTTAAAACATCATTTATATAACATTTTACGTCAAATTTTTTCAATTCTTCTTTCAATTTTTCATCACGTTCAGTCAACTTACAAATATAAATTGCTGACTTGCTTGTATCCTTATTTTCTTTTTCGAGTGTATACAGTTTGTTTATATCAACTTCAAGTGCATAAGCAATCTTTAAGGCTGTTTTAATTTTTATCGCTCTGTTATTTTTTACAATATCACGAATATAACTGCTTGATATATCTAATACATAAGCGAGCCAGTGATAAGACAATTTTTTTTCGTTCAAAATCTCCCTTATATGATTTTGAAATTTATATTGTTTTAAAACATTTCTTATTTCTTCATCAGTTTTAGCTTCTTTCAGTTCTTCTAAAATTTCGTTTTTATTTTCTAATTCAGACCTTTCCGTTATGTTTATCAAAAGGTCTGTGTTTACAAGTGAAATATTGCATTTTGGACACATTATTACAGGAACATTTTTAACCTTTTCTTTGCCATCTATTTCAAAAGTTTTATATACAGTTACCAATTCACTGCCACATACAGGACATCTACGTTCTGCCATTTAACTCTCTCCTTGTTATTTTTTACTTCTCTACATTATTGTACATCTATTTATTTATTTTGTCTATAAATAGACTTACCAACATAGGATCGAACTGTGTTCCTTTGTTATTGCAAAGCTCATTAACGGCTTCTTCTGCGCTTAATGCTTTTTTATAGACACGTTCGTTAATCATGACGTCATAGGCATCTGCAATAGCTATTATACGTGCAAAATATGGTATATCATTTCCTCTTAAACCTTCAGGATAGCCTTTTCCGTCATATCGTTCATGGTGGTGCAAAACGGCATCAGCAACCATATCGTCCATTTTCATTTCTTTAACTTTCTCAAAGCCCCATATAGTATGTTTTTTCATAATCTCCATTTCTTTTCCAGTTAACTTACCAGGCTTTAAAAGTATTTTTTCAGGCACTTTAAGTTTGCCTATATCATGCAACTGTGCAGCAAGAAGAAGGTTAATCAGATCGTTATATGGCATATTAAGTTCCTTTGCAATTTCTTCACAAAGCCTTGCTGTACGTATATGATGTTTCTTAAGTTCTTGATTTATTGTCATTTCATCACCTCAAAAAAAACAAGGCGGAACATTGTCCGCCTGTTATTATGCTTCTTTATATGCTTTTAAAACTGCGTCTATTATTGCACTTCTTATTTCCTTTGTTGTCGGATATGCCTGCTGTGAATATTTGCCTTCTTTGTTTCTGTGATCTGGAAATGCCACAAAAACTCCATTTTTGCCTTGTATCAAGCGTGTTTCGATAGCAAAACAGTCGTCAAACACGACTCTGCAAAAGCCTTTTATGTTGCCTCCTTTGTCGTATTTTCTGAATTCTGTTTTTGTGATTTGCATACATATCATCCTTTCTATGAATTTTATATTTTTGTTGTACATAAAAAAAGACAGGCATTAAACCTGTCTTAATAAAAATAAAAAAGCATAACATTGAAGTTCTGCTTTCTATAATTTTAATATATTATCCTAAATTTTTGGCTAAAATTATATATATAATAAAACCTCTCAGGTTTTACAACATCCAAACTAGCACCAGATTTATTAACAAATGGCTTTTTTACAGAAAACAAATGATGATCACTTGTAATAATATAATCAGCACAGGCTTCAAAAGCACAATCAAAAAATTTATTGTCATCTTCATCCAAGCATATTGAAAATTTTTTTATCGGATTATATGTATTTGCTAAAGCTAAAATTCTATTTTTACTTATTTCAATATACTTTTTAGATTCCAAATCTGCTTCTAATTTTATAAAATGTTCAGTAAAAATATTTGAAATTTCATCAACTATTGGAATAGAAACGGCTAATTGAATTTTATTACAAATTATTAATTTTAAAATACTCTGGCACATCACATCATTATGAAAAAAAGCATCAATAAATACATTTGTATCAATAACTACTACCATGTCTTACTTTATATAAAAGTTTTCTCGAATCTTCTTTAGTAAAAGACTTCTTCTGTGCCATCGTATTTCCTAATTTAAAAGCATTTTCCAGATCTTTTAATAGATCAGTATAATCATTATTTTTCTTCTTAGTAATTTTCATCTTTCTTCCCCCTTTTTTATCCTTCCAAGTTTGAAAATAAATTACTCGCCTCTTCATAAAGTATAAACCTCCATGTTGCATACATGCAACTTCCATATTTATTAATTATAATCATATAGTTCTTATTTTCTATTTCTTAATTCATTTTATTTAATCTTATTTAATTTTATCTGATTTTATCTAATTTTATCCAACATTAACTATTTTTATAACCGAACACATAAAAAAAGACAGGCTTTAAACCTGTCTAATTACTGTTACTGTTAGTTACAGAATATAAAAAAGGAATCGGATTATTATGATTCGTTCCCTTTTACCACTATTGCATATGACCATCTGGCATTTATTGCATTTAATAATTCATTTGATATATAATATCTACCTTGCCTTATAGGAATATTGTCAGATTTCTGCCAATAGCTGGCAGGATCGAATATTTCAAAGTAAGTATTATTACCGGCTTTTGCATATCCCATTAATATTATGAAATGTCCTGTATCAGTCGGATAAATGTCTCCGATTCTATCTGATCCTTTTGATATTTTGATTGGATTTATATCTAATATTGCAATATTTCCATCATCTACAATATTTTGTAAATCTTCAACATCTTCTATATGTTTATAAGCTACATCTACCTTATTTTTCTTTAAATAATTGTATATATCATACGTCCACCACCACGATCCATCTGGATGTATTTCTTCTCTTTCTTGTTCTACCGTTATTTTTGTATTTGGATATACCCATTTTAATGCCATTAAGGTTGTTGCAGGACCACAATTAGAATCGCTGTATTTTCCTGTAAAGCCCTGATTTACATACCAATCATAAGTACGAGTATTAAGCACAGTTATATCTGGAATACTTGGAAAACCTGCTTCTTTATATTCTTTATAGATATAATTATAATCAAATGGCAAAATATATTTTTTTATACCTTTTATTAAAAACAAAAAAGTTCCTAAATATTCCTGTTTATCACTATTAATTACTGTTAATTGAGTTCCGTTTTCCAAATTTTTTATAATATATGAATTCCCTTGTTTAATTGTTTGTAAGGCATCAATATAATTGCTTGCAATTGTAGTACAATTTTCAAATGACTGATCTACAAATGTCAATTGATATGCAAAAGCTTCTGAAAAGATCATTAGAAAAAACAAAACAAAAACTACAATTTTTCTTATATTTTTACTCATCCTATCACCTCTACAAAAAAAAGACAGACATTAAACCTGTCTTATCCACAATTTAAGGTATGCGCATACCTTACTCAAAGTCTTTGTAATACTTGAATTTTTGTTTGCAGTTTTTGCACCTGACCTTAAACCAGTACATGCCAAGTTCCTGTTTATCAGAAACATTGTAGTCTATAATGTCATAGTCACGCTTGCCACATTTAGGACATACAGGCTTGTCTGCATGTCCTAAATTAACTGTCTTATTGCTCACATTATCACCTTCATCAATGGTATAGTAAGCACTGTTGCAGCGAAAATTGAAGGCGCAAAAATTGTTTCAGTTTTTAGATATGTCTTTTCTTTAATTCCTTTAATAAGTCCATATACAAGACCAATTACACTTGCTAAAAATAACAATATAATAATTTTATCTGCAAAATAAAAAGTCAATGCCGTAAGAAGTTTTACGTCACCACCACCAATACTACCATTAGTAATTAAATATATAAGGTACAATGATATAAATATTGCAAAAGCATAAAACAAGCTTTCAATTAATTTTGGACGATCCAAAATCGAATTAATAGTAAAACCATAAACAACAATAACTATCGAAACCCAATCATCTATTTGCTTTCTTTTTATATCAGTATAAGCTGCATAAGCTGTCAAAAGTACCACTGGCATGCTCAAAAATACACTCACAAAATCACCCTTTCAATATTTTTGGTAAAATGGAAGATACGTCAAGATCATTAACCTTTATATAAGGCATGTTTAACGTATCTGCAATTTCCCTATATCCATGCACAGGTTTTTTAAATATAACAATATAATTTAATCCATTCAAATTTTCTTTAATACGTTTCAGTTCGGAAGGATAACCTAATGAAAGAACCACAATTTTTGTAGATTGTTCTAAAGCCGTCATAACAAAAGAATTTCTACTGTTAGGCAGATCCAACAGTATTATGTCAAATTCACTTCTTGCATAAGTTATAATGTCTATAATATCTTTATCTGTCATGTCATCTATCAAATTGATTTTAGGCGGAGTTTGCATAACGAATATATTATCTTTGTATTGAACGAGATTTTCCATAAATCCTTTTTTGCTTTTATCTTTCAAATACATTCCTACATGTGGAATAACAGGAAGGTTAAGCATATAGCTCAAATCAGAACCGCCATCAGAAAAATTTAAGTCTATAATCAAGACTTTTAACGTCTTTTGAAAACTTTCTGAGAACTTTTTTACCAGAGTTGTTTTCCCTAAACCGCCTTTTTGTGAATACACAGAAATTACTTCTTGTTTAAATGGTTTAATATCAGCATTAAAATTCTTTATATAATCTTTGATTTCTATAATATTATCAAAATTCACGTCTATATTATCTTTAATTACGGTATCATATTTTTTGGCTTCAAGTTTTAATTGTGCAGATGTTTTTGACACAGCAACATCAATATTCTTTTCTTTAAGTTTTTTTATATTTTCAACATTAGTTGACACTAAAAGCTTCATATTTTTTAAAGGCATACCTTTTACGGTATGCCTTATCCCCCTTTCTAAAAACTTGATAATAGTTCTTTAAACTGTTCCACTGCTTTTTTCTTTCTGTCCAAATCACTCTTTAATGCCTCAATTTCTTTATTCTTTAGTTCCAAACTTTCTTTTAATTGTTCATTTTCCTGACGCAAATTATTTATTTCAGCAGTCATTTTGCTTTTTTCTTCATTAATCCTTTTTTCTACATAGTTGCCAACTAATACAGTTATTTCTTCCAATGTCATAGCATCTGGCTGCTTTATTTCTGGATTTATTTCTAATCGTGTATCTGTTCTTATTTCTTGCTTTACTTCTGGTTTCATCTCTTGTCTTGTTTCTGGTTGTATTTCTGATTTTGTTTTATTTTCATTATTTAAGACACTATTAAGCAAGTTTTCTTCATGTGGTTTTCCAATCATATTCTCTGCAACATAAACAATATCAGAAATAGAGCACTCACCAACATACACATATTTGATACCTTTTTCAAGTGCATATTCTCTCAAATCATTTCTATTTGGCGACAAGAAAAGCACAAGATTTTTGTTACTGTCAACAAGTTTGTCAATTTCTTCTTTTGAACTTGCTGATACTATTGCAACACTGCATTTATTAAAGTCATCAGTTATACCTTCTATATTTTCATTATTTGATATTTCATTTTTTAGCACATTATTAAGCGATTCAATATTTGTTTTGATGTATACCAATTTACATGCCTCCTTCTCTTCACTCTGAACAATAGCAACATTTTCATTATTGTTAATGGTGATATTTAATTCTTCTGAAGTATCATCTTCAAGAATTTCTTGTATTTTTTCCTGCACAAATCTTTCAATATCTTTTACGTCAACAGATTTCTGCGATTTCTTAAATAAGCCTTTTTTGTTACGTTCTAAAATTACATCCACAAGTCCTGACATTTGTTTTAACAATGTATTAGACTGGAATGTAATCTTATTGCCAAGATATGGCACGACATATTTTACAACATCATTAGGAATATTTTTTAAATTTCCTTTTGCCATATTTACGACTATATTAACCTTATTTATGTCTATTGCATTGTTTTGCATACCCCAATTAAGTATTCGTGCAGTTCTAACTGATACAGGTATGTTATCTTCCATGATTATTAAAATTTTGTCTGAACGTTTTAAAATATCTACACTGTTTTTTATCAAACCTGGCTGTATATCGAATATAACAACTTCATATTCATTAATAAGTTCATCTATAAGCTTATTAAGTTTGTCCGAATCTATTTTTTCATGTGTATCTGGATAACCGCCTGCAATCACATCAAAGTTTTGCTTATAAGGTCTTTGGATTGTTTCATTTATGCCGAAATTGATTGCTTTTAATATATTTTTGTTTTTATCGACATCCAATGTAGCAGGAAAATCTCCAGGAGAAAAATCAAACTCTATTGCACATGTTTTTTTCTCCTTTGATATACATTCTGCCAGTGACAATGTTAAGGTTGTTTTTCCTACTCCACCTTTTGGTGAAAATATTGATATTAACAAATTTATCACTCCTTTTTAATATGCTATAAAGTATATTGACCCTTGACTTTCATAATTTTTAAGTTTGACAGCATCATCATCTGACATTAAGAGAACTGCACTTGCAGGAGTAGAATTAGCATAGGCATTTGTACTGTGTCCTATCTCTTGTCCGTTATTATCAAGAAGTGTAAGAACCTGTACATGCTTTAATATAATTCCTGGCTGTAATGACGAAGGCTGTCCGTTGTCTTGTTTAGGCTCAAAGCCTATATCAACATAGGAACCTTGTTTGACATAACCTGTTACTGCACTTGCTAAATCAACCTTTACGGCAACCTTTTTTAAATCACTGTTATACGATTGATTTTTTATCATTTCATCAGTTATTAAAGAACCTTTTTTTATTTCAACTGCTGCATAGCCTTTAGGGCTGTTAAGCACATTTCTTGCTGTTGAATAGGCTTTCACAATAGCAGTTTTACCTTGCAGAGGTTCATTAGGCATTATGTCTTGTGTTGCTATGACGACATTAACAATTTTCTGTTGACCTGTTAAATATAAATATTCACCTCCTACTATCAAGATTGCCAAAACTGCTGAAATAAACATCATGTATGTTTTTTTCACATTACCAACTCCTTTAATTAATATTTGTATTTAATTGATAATCAACATCAACTATTTTTTGTATCCTGAAAGATACAGGTTTGCCTAAAACATTTGTTACATTAGCGGTTGCGTCAATATAAATAGACGGTTTTGTTACAACTACACCATTAGGTGCTGTCATTGGATTAGAAGGTGAAGCATTATTATATGAAAAGTCAACCTTATTAATGGTTATATATTGGCTCATTGGCTGTTTGTTTAAAAAGTTATAGAATGTGTTAGGATCGCCGTTAAATACTATATTTCCGTATGCCATCTGTATTGGATCTGCGTATGCTAATGTTGCTAACGCCGATGTTGTAATTGCATCATCGACCATATCTCTTTTTGCTAATAACACTCTGTAATTTACATAAGCTATATTTGCAAGCAAGAGAATTATTGTTATTAAAAGTGCAAATATCAACACAGCAGAACCTTTTTTATCTTTGATAATGCTTGCTGATGGATGTGATTGGTCCGTATGCCATTGTAATATTTTGAACATTTTTCATAAGACCTCCTAACCCAATAGTAAAGCTTGTTATTTGTGTGCTGTATTGTATCCTCACTGATACCTCACCTCCATAATTCACTGGTGCTGGCGTATAATCTATGTGTACCTTACTTGTATCAAAGCCTTTCATTTGAAGCGTATTCATAATTTCGGTGACATCATCTGGCGTTAAACCGCCGTCCGTTTCTGCCCTTAATATTGCAAGTCTTGTAACTTGTTTTAAAGCATCACTCCTGTTTAAAGCTATATAGTTTTGCAGTGAATTAAATAATGGCAAAAGCAAAAATGGTAAAATCAAAAGAAAAGCAATTATTTCAGCACTTCCTTTTTTGTTTTTCACAATCTTTATCACCTCCAAAGAAAAAAGCACTCCAAAAGGAGTGCAATAATTAATGAGTATTTAAAGTTTGCTGTACTTGAGTGTTAGTATTTGTTACGCCATTAACAACTGTCGCACCTAAAGCTTTAATCTGAGGTCCTGCTGCTACCACAATGAAGATTAAGAGCACTGCAAAAGCGACTATTTCAGCAGAACCTTTTTTTGACTTTTTAAGTATGTTTGTTAGACTCATAAAAATTACCTCCTATAATTTTTTATGCACTATTATGTGCACATAAAAAAAGGCAAGCATTAAGCCTGCTTAATTGTTAATTTCGCTATGGTAGTAATCATATATCGTTCCTTTTACTGTTATTGGTATTATTATTGATTGCGTATAAGTTGTTCCGTTAATAGTTTTATAAACTGTTATTGTTATATTGTACGTACCATCAAGCGTATCTTTAGGTATTATTACTACTTTATCATATCCTTCAGAACTGTTATGTGCTGTGTGCCATTCACCATTTAAACCTTTAATTAAGTTTGTAGTATTTGAATCAATAAATTCATTGTTAGCATACCACATTCGTGCAGTTACGTTGTCTACATTACTATCACAATTAATGTCAATAATTATAGCTTGACCTGCTTTATAAACAGTATTCATATTATTATATGATACATTGTTAATTGTGTTTATGGTTACTGTCTGTGTTGTTATGTTGCCTGCATTGTCAGTTACTTTAAATGTATATGAACCATTAGCTCTTATATTGAATGTTGTAGAGGTGCTCGTTGTTGTACTACCGTTTGGAAGTGTTATATACGCCACTCCACTTCGATCATCTGAAGCTGATATTGTCAATGTTATCAAATTTGTTAATGTAGAAGGTATTCCTGAAATATTTAATGTTGGAGGAACTTTATCAATTAACACTGTTATAGTCTTTTGTGTTGTTGCGCCATGATTATCAATAACTGTATATGTGTATTGACCTTCTTTTGTTAAAGTATCCGTATATGAATTTTGATATACAATTTGATCATTAGGAAGTATTATTTCTTTAATTGCAAAATCAGAATTATCTAAAAGCTCATAATGTACGTTAGTCCATTTAATGGTATAAACACCTTGTAAATTAAATGGTATATCAATTTGTGTCCATGGTTGTAAATCCTGAAAATAATTTGATGGAATAGTATAAATCACGTCTATATGTTGTTTTCCTTGAGATTGTAACGTGCTTAATGGTACTTGATAAGCATATTGCCATGTTTTGGCTTCTTGATACTCATCACCATTTTTCCATGTATAATAATACGAAAAACCTATACCTGCTTTATAATTTCCAACGTCCTGTGTAGCATTTACAAGTTCAACATCTGCCATTATATGCACTTGTTTTCCCTTATAAGTCGTATAATTAGCCCATATAGAACCATTCCAATCTCTACCACTTTGTATTATTGAAGAAGCATCTAAACCTACATCATTTGAAGCACTTATATTCACAGTTACATCTTTATTTGTCCAACCATTAGCTGAAGAACTTATATTTACAAAAGGCGGTACATTTATATTGCTGACAGGAACAGTTAAATATTTATAATTTCCATTAATATCTGAAGCAATAAATAAATACGTTCCATTAGCAGTTATGGTATAAGATATATTTGTAAAAGTTGTTTTACTTCCATCAGGCAATTGTACAAAAGAAACACCTGAATCATCAGTAATCGATAAATTTATCGTAAAACTGCCATTTTGCCTAGTGTTTAATTGATCTTCATTTAATATCGTTATAACTGGAGGCGTTGTATCAGAACTCCCATTAGTACTGACATAAACAGGATTTATATAACTAATATCAGCACTCGGAAAATTTATATGATTAGAATACGCATAAGAATAATCACCTGGCGCATCAAAAGGTTTTATATCTATTGCATTTTCTGCAAGTAACATAGGATAACCATTTAATTTATTTATAACAATCCAATTTATACTTTCGCCTAAATGTCTTCCAAAAGTAACAGTTTCTCCAATTTTTAAATTGCTTGCAAGTTCACCATTACTTAATTTATAATCAGGCTTTAGATTGATAACTGGAACTACACCGTACGCAGAACTTGGACGTGTCGTGGTCACTGCGATAGATGAACTTAATATATATGAGTATTCAATACTTAAAGAAGCAGCACCACCGCTTAACCACCATGGAATATTTCCATTTAGATAGTTATATTTATTTTTAACTGCATTAGTTACTGACCTGTTCAATGAAAATCCTCTCTTTTGTACAAATAAATACAACTCATAAGGAGATAAAAAGTATACTTTATCATTTACTACTTGGTATATATATGACTGCCAACTTGTAAGTATATTTGGCACACAAAAACTTATTGATTGTCCTGACATCAAGTTAAGAGGCATTTGAGCATTTCCACCATTAGAAACTGATTGATCATCAACTGATATAGGCACTCTATGTGCAGTGACAGCAATAGCATTAATTTCATCTTGTGTAAATTCACTTAAGAAACCAGGTTCAGTATCATAAGCATAGTTACCTAATTTATCAGATGAAGGTTTTTGATTAGTATAATTAACAACTGTTTCTGCACTATTTAACCATTCTCTTATATTGCTTGTTTGCCAATATGAACTGCCATAAGTTATTTTATCACCGTTTGGAGATAGTAATAATATATTATTTTGAGTCATTGTATTAGCTTTTGAAATCGTGGATAAGAAAACAAAAATCAGCAAAAAAGATATAAATATTTTGCCTTTCTGTATCATAATTTTCACCTCATTACAAAAAAGACAGGTGTTAAACCTGTCTAATTGTTAATTTCGCTATGATAGTAGTCATATATAGTCCCCTTAACTGTTATTGGTATTGTTATTGATTTCGTATCTTCTGTACTGTCAGGATACCTTGCGTATGCCGTAATGATTATATTATACGTTCCATTTGGAGTATTTTTAGGAATTATTACAACTGTGTCATATCCTTCAGAGCTGTTTTGTCTTGTATGCCAACTTCCATTACCACTTACAAGATCAGTTATTCCAGTTGAAGAATATTCATTTGACGAATACCACATTTGTGCTGTTATTCTATACACTGGACCTGTTGTGGTTACATTAATCTTTACTGCTTGTCCTGCCGCATACGTTGTTTGCATATTAGGTGATATTGTTACTGGTGATTCTACATAAAATTGATAGTGTACTGTTTGAGACGCATTGTCTGCATTGTCTATTGCTTTTATATGAAGATAATATTTCCCTTCTTTATTGATAGATACTGTTATATTATTTGATGTTGTATCTACAGTATTATCAGGTTCTGTATTAGGATTTTGGTCTATTATATATGAATATCCTTTTAATCCTGTTGTAATTGTTGCACTTACTGTGTCAGATATTCTTTTTAAATTATCAGAATTGCCTGTTGCCTGCACATAGTATTCATACGTGTTTCCATTGTCTTTTGGAACATTCCAACTTATATTAATCTGATTGTCTTTTTGTGATGCTGTTATGCCACTAACTGTATCAGGAGGTGTCAAGTCTTGAGCTGAATGGTCTAACCAGCTTGTATTTGTTGTTACTTGCCCAAGATAGAATAATGTATTTGCTAACACTTTTTGTTCATCAGGTGTTGCATTACCATCACTATGTCCTGTTTGTATCATAGCTGTATTATTCCATGTTGTTAAATAAAAATTAGCATTTTTATTTAAATAATCAGGAAAATTAGAACCACTCCATTTGGTTTCTGGATATACCATCCAAATATCACCAAAAGCAAAGTTAGATGTACTATGAGATAATGGTACAGACAATTCAGTTCCAACGTCTCCAATTTGCCACGGATAGTTTGTTAGAAGTCCTTTTTTATTTATTATAATTTTAGTGTTTAAATATCCACCATAATAGTGAAAACCATTATCAGTTGGTGTATCCGAATTACCCCAGTATCCTACTTTAATATTAAACTTATCTCTAATTTGTCCTAATCCATTATTTGTTCCCCAATTATAACCAATAGTATCATGTCCGGCAAGAACTCCTCTGCCAGCATTTATAAAATTTAATATTGCATTTACAGAATCATTATTTAAATTTCTACCACCATTGCAATCCCATGCGCCCAAAAATATAACATCATATTTCCAAGAGCCATCAAAATTTTTGAGGTATTTATTAGGATCATTATTAAAGTTTATTATAGATACTGCATCAACACTTATCAAACCTTTACCATAACCTTTAGGATCATTACTATTTGGCTGTTCCATCCACATTTTTAAAGACGCTGATTTAGGCAAAGTATAAATTTGTCCTTGCCAGTTCGTAAATGTTATTGTTTGATCTACAGGTGGATATATATTTAAAACCTTTAAATGATCTTTAACAGGTATAGTTTGAAAATCAGAATCATTAATATCTTTCTTATATACCATGTACGAATACGTCTGCGAAGTATCATTTATACCCCAATTGAGCTGTATAGCGTTTTGAGAAGGCACTGGAATTGCTGTAATAAATGGTTTTGAATAACAATACGTATATACATCAGATACATTACCTGCATTATCAATAGCTTTTACGCGTACATAAAAATTACTTCCTGAATATGTGGTTGAAAAGTTGGAACTTGTTGTATCAATAGTATTATCAGGAACAGTATTAGGATTATTATCTATTACGACTGAATAACCTTTTATACCTGATGTTATTGTGGTTGTTACCGTATTAGAATCTATTTTTATACCATTGTTCATTCCAGTTGCTTCTACATAATAACTATATGTTGTGCCTTCATCATTATCAGAAAGAGTAATATTAATATTATTACCATTCTTTTGGATATTCGTTATTTTAGGTTTATCTGGTGATGTTAAATCTTGCCCCATATGGTCGTCCCAACTTGTTTGGTCGGTTACCTGCGCAAGGTAAAATAAAGTATTTGCAAGTATTTTTTGTTCATCAGGCGTTGCTGATCCGTTGCTATGACCTGTTTCTATCATTGCTGTATTGTTCCATGTTGTTAAATAATAATTCATTCTATAATTTGGATTAGCTATATAAGCATTAGCAGTTTGAGAAGATTGTGTTTGAACCCAAGGATCATCTGAATAATACAACCAGTTATCACCATTTGCAATTACCCATCCTGTATGAGAATAAGGAATGGTAAGTTCAGTACCTATATCTCCAATTTGCCATGGATAGTTTGTTAGAAGTCCCTTTTTACCTATTGTTATTTTTGTACTTCCCCAAAGTTGATATTGAACAGGTAAGTTTGGATAAGCCATTCCTGTATATTCAGATGGTATATCTGTTATGTTTAAGTAACTTTCTAATTTGTTGAAATTTTTAACATAAGGAGTTGGATTATATGTGAGTCCAGCACCATATTGAGCAGTGTCATGTCCTAACAATAATCCCCGACCATTATTTACAAAACTTTCAATTAAAGACAAAGCATTTGTTCCTATATCAAAACCATTATTACTGTCCCAAGCACCAAAATATACAACATCATACTTCCAAGATCCATCAGAATTTTTAAGATATGCAGAGGGATTACTGTTAAAATCCGTTATAGATACTGCATCAACACTTATTAAGCCTTTACCATAGCCTTTAGGATCATCACTATTTGGCTGTTCCATCCACATTTTTAAAGACGCTGATTTAGGCAACGTGTATGTTTGCCCTTGCCAGTTCGTAAATGTGATATTAGGTATTTGCTGTGCACCTATTTGCAGTGACTCTGAACTTTCAAACGTAAAAGTACCTATACCTGTTATACTAACATTGTCAATATAAGCAGTATCATTATAGAGACTTACTGAATAGTCTTTCGTATATGACCATGTAAACGTGTGTTGTCCTGCTGATACAGAAAATGATACTTGTTGCCAGCCTAAATTGCCACTATTTTTAAGTTTTTCCTGTCCGTCAATATAGAAGTGAATAAAATCATAATTAGTTTCACTGCTAACCATATACCAAAAAGATATTGTTCCAGATGATGGCATATTTACTGTTAAAGATGTTGAAGATGTAGAATTATTTGTATGATTAGTACTTTCGTATCCATATTGACTGTTATAGCCATATCCGCTTACCCTTGTCCAATTTCCAGAAAACGATACTGTATAAGCAGAAGGTGGATATACATTTAAAACTTTAACTTGACTTTTCGCAGGTATAGTTTGAAAACTAGTATCACCAGGTTTTTTCATATACAACATATAGGTATATGGTTGTGTACTATCAGGTACATTCCACTGCAAATGAATATAATTTCCTTGTGAATTAGGCGTTGCAGTTAATGTAAGGCTACTACTTGCATAAGCAAAAATCAAAATTGCAATAAATAACAAGACAAATAAAGATACAATAAAATATTTTTTATTTTCCTTTAATGTATTTATAATTTTCACATTCTCACCTCCTAAACAAAAAAGGACAGGCTCAACACCTGTCCTTAATATTTATTCTTTACGTTTAATCAAAGCAACAGCAAGCACTCCTAATGCCCATAAAGCAACAACAATTCTTGATATTGTAACTGACACATGTGGTGCAACATAAGCATATGCACCTATAAAAGCAACAAGACCCATTAATACATACCATTTAGTTTTTTGACTCATAAAATATCTCCTCCATTTTTTAAATTTTTACAATAAAAAAAGCACGCTTTAAACGTGCTTAAAATATTGTTTTAAGTCCACTCATAAGTTCAGGCATATATGAAGTCATGTATATTGCAAAAATACCAACAGTAATTAAAAATACAGCAACCATGACCTTATAATCTGACGCTTTATTTTCTTTTTGAGCATGTGCTATTACTGAACTAAACATTAATTGTGATAAAGCCTGAAGCATTTCCTTTGACCTGCCAGTAACATCTTTCTGTTCAAGTGCACTTACAAATACATCTATTTCATATATATCTGCAAGGTTTTTCAGTGATTTTATCATTTTGTCTTTATCTTTGCTGACAAAATATTCAGCACTTATTTTATTAAGCCTTCTCTTTAGCCAGTCCGATTTTACTGAATTTGCACATATCAAAAGAACATCACCATAGTCCATGTTTGTTGTAGAACCAATTTCAAATATGTCTACTATTGTAGGCAGCTCTTTTTTTACAATATTTTTTATATCATGCTCTTTTAAGTATAAATAAATATCAATTAAAAAGAACATACCAATTATAAATATGATCGCTTGAATTCCTTGAACTTTATTCATATACACATACCATAAACCAAATATTGTTAAAATAAATTTATAAAGTACATATTTATCAGCGTTCATACCAAAAGGATAATCAAGTCTTTCAAGCCTTTTATTGATTTTTAAGCGGGTATCTTCTTTCATGTACTTAAACTTTAAATCTTCTTTATCACCGTACTTCTTTTTATTTGCAAAAACATTGTATGAACTTAAAAACACATATATAAGGATCGTTAAAGGCAGTACTAAAACTATAAACAAAACATATCACCTCAGCTTTGCGCAATATTTTTAATTACATATATACCAGCAATATAAGCAAATATGTTAAATCCAATAACTGCCCAGCCTTGTATTGTATGTGTCAGTACTTCTATATCCATCTGATTTAAACCTATAAGCGAAAGTAAACTTAAGGCTATTGTTCCGCCTATTACAAAAGTTGCAGTAGTGGCATTTGACTCTCTTTCAGTTCTTATCTGCATATTTTTTAAAGCCTGTTCTCTTAAATGAGTTAATATTTCATTATAATTTCCGCCATATTTCTCATATATCTTCGTAAAGCTCACAAACTTCCTAAATTCAGCATTTAAAACACTGTTATTAATAGCATCTAATGTCTCTAAAAATGTTTTTGACGAAGTATCATACAGAAGCATATTACGCTTAATAATGCTTTTTAAAGGTTCACCGATATATTTTCCTGTTTCTCTTAAAGCATCAGGACAATTATTGTACGTATTAAAAAAATTCGTATACACATTTAAAAAATTTAAATAAATTTTATCTATTTTCTTTGTTTTATTTTCTATAACTACATTAAGTACATAATTTAAAGCATATATTGCAACGCCTAAAACTAATATGCCCATATAAAAGTGAGTAAAAAGCATTTTTAAAACAATAGCAATCAATAAAACTATCAAAATTGCAAAAACTGTTTTACCGTTTAATTTATACTTATTTAAACCGAAAACATTAATTACAGAATCTAATTTATGTGTTATACGGTTTTCTTTTATTTCAAGATTATCTAAAAACACATAAAAAACAATCGCTGCAAAAGGAATCAGAGCAATTATCATTATTATCTCAACTCCTTTATCTCCTTAATTTTATATTTTTCAAGGAATATTATTACGTCAAGCGAATTTTCAAGCATTTCTCTTAATGTATCTTCTTTCATATCTGAATCAGCTCTGCTCATCAGATAAAGAAGTCTGTTTATCACTTCATCTGCTGAATTAGCATGTATAGTCGCCATTGAACCTTTATGACCTGTATAAACGGCATTAAAAAAGTCAAAAGCTTCTTTATCTTTCATTTCGCCTATAAAAATCCTGTCAAGGCTCTGCAACAATGCTGCACGTGTCAAATCAAACAATGTATAGTTTTTGACTTCAGGATTATCTGATATTCTGACTAACTGCGTTATTATATCTGGATGCTTTGGTACGATCTCCATTGTTTCCTGTATCAACAACGCTCTGTCATTTAAAGGAATTTCATTAATTAATGCACCCATCAAAGTAGTTTTTCCTGAACCGCCTTTGCCAGCTATAATTATTGTCTTGTAGTCTTTTACCATTTGTTTTAAGCGTTCTCTTGTATTTCCGTCAAACATTCCTGACTTCTCCAGATTTAACAAGCTTTGCGACGCAGAAGGCTTTCTAATACAGATAGTAGGTGATTTCGCAGCAATAGGAGGCAAACTGACTACAATCCTCAAATTTTTCAATCTGTCTGTTACGACCGCCTGTGCTTGATTTTGATTTATTGTACCGCCGTTCATTGCAACTATTTTTTGGCAGTATTTCAATAGTTCCTGTTCACTCTTAAAGCTTTTATTTACCTTCATTTTATTTCCGTACTTTTTTATGAAAATTGTTTCAGGATCATTAACTAATGTATCAGTAATATCTGGATCATCAATATAAGGCTGCAATATGCCATATCCAAAAAGCATATCCTTAACATCTTTCAGTTTTTCGCTTGATATTTTCTTTTCTGCTAAAAATGCAATAATTTCTTTATCCAATGCATCTTCACTGATTTTATTGCTGGAATAATCATTTATCACTTTTGATTTTTCATAAGTGAATTTATCAGCTATTTCCTTTATGTCAATATCTTGAGTTTTATCTAAATCTACTTCGTAAGGATTTATTAACACATTAACACCCTCTTTACACTTTTTTAACTTTTATACCTGTTATTTCTTTTGCGCTATCAACGTCTGCATGTTTTCCTGCTATAAGTCCTGTCATTTTAGCTTTGTCTATTTTCCAATTGTCACATACAAACTTTATCATTTCAGCATTAATGTAATAAGACAAATTATTAGGTTCCATCACCACGTTTATTTCGTCAGCATATTTCAAGGCAACATAAGTATCAGTAAAATATATACCTGCATTTACATCAAACACAGCCGTATCAAAATCAAGAACGCTTATTATATAAGCCATATGTTCAGGAGTAAATTTCATGTACTCATACTTATCAAAACCTGTAAAAACATACATTGAATTTTTTTTATTAAGAAATTGAGATATGTCACTTTGTCCGCCTTCATACATTGCAATAAGTTCTGTTTTAGGCTTATATTCAAGTCCGTAATATCTATATATGTCAGGTATAAACTCTTTAAAGTCAATTAAGATCGTTCTGCCTTTTTCCTTTTCAGCTCTTTTTATTGCAAGCTCTGTTTTTGAAGTCAGCTCTGCTGCACTCCAGTATACTATTTTTTTCAAATTCCAACACCTCACTTTACATTATTTAATAGCAAATTATTAACTGAAATTTTTGCGTTCTTTCTTAAGCTGTCAGTAAAATCTTTAAGTGCATTTTGCCGTTTCACCTCAAGAAGTGTTTCTCTTATGGAATCTTTGACATTGTCAAGTGACTTTGTTCCTACATTATCAACCTTTACTATCTCATATATACCTGACATAAGTTTTACTTTTGTTACACCATTGGTCGTTAAAGTATAATTTATTGTTGCAGAATATTGACTTAATGAAAGATTTCCAACAAAACCGCCATTATCCTTTGTTGCAGTATCTATTGAATATTTTTTAGCCAAATCAGAAAAGTTACTGCCTTCGTTTAACATGTTCAAAACATTATCAGCATCTTTTTCGTCTTTTAAATCTATTCTGTATATGTCTGCATATATATAATCATTTTTGTGCTGTTCATAATACTTTTTAATTTCATCATCAGATACGCCTACATAACTTGTTTCTTTTGCAATCAGTTTATTTATTATATCAGCATCATTTTTGCCTTTAATTCCTTCTTTAAGTGCCTTATTAAGCATCAACTTTTCGTTTATCATATTGTTTAATAATTGTTCTTTATATATTTCCTCAAACGTCTTTCCATTGATCTTTTGGTTTTTAACGCCTTGAATCTTTTTATCTGTCGCACCTAATGCTTTTTTAAACTCATAAACAGTTATTTTTTCTCCATTCACATTTGCAATAGGCAGTGAATTGTAATATATCAGATAGCCACCTGCAAAAGCAATAATAGCAAGCAAAGCAATTATTATCTTTTTCAAATTTACACCTCCTAAAAAGTCAACTCATAAACATATACATATTCACGCTTAAATACCTGTTTATAAAAATCAGGATTAAACAAATTTTTTAATACAGTCATTGAACTCATTAATACAAGTTTTTCTGACGGTTGAGGAATAACCATTAAAGTATCATCTAATCTTTTAAATTTTAAAATATTTTCTTGTTCAAGCTTTAAAAGTACATTTTTATATACGAACATATTAGTGATAAATTTATAAGTTTTACCTTTATTCTTTTCAGCTATATTCTTAAAAGAGCCTATATAATCATTTATAATATTTTTGCGTATCACATCTTTATTCTTAAAATAATCATAACGTCTGTAAGTTTTATATAAATGTTTCAAACTCATGCCCTGTTTGATTTCTCCAAAAGTCAAAACAAATACAGGAGTAAGCCTTTTAAAAAACATTTCAATAAAGGCTGTTAAAATATCAAACAGAAAGTCAAAAACATATATTACTTTTACCAGCATATAAAAAATACCACCTAAATAATATATCATTATCTCACGGTCTTTCCTCTATAATCTGCATACTTTGTCCTTTAACATAATCAGTGCTTGGTCGCTTTAAAATATTTGTGTAAAATGCGTATTTAGGAAATATATAATGTATTGTTACTGTAACCTCACTGCCTGGATCAGTATTAGGATAACTGACATCTATCGTTGATTTATCACTCCAGTTTGGAAGAAATTTGCCTGCAAAATCATCTGCTGCCTGCTGTGCTGAAGCTTCTATTGTATCAGGATTCTGTGCTGCGCTCTTTGCAGCGACAAGAGATGTTTCCTGTACGATGACCTGATCGTAACCTATTATAACTATCTGCGAAATAACAACAGTTAATATTAGCAATAATGGCACCCACACTACAAAGTTTATAAGTTCCGAACCACGTTTGTCTTTTAAAAACTTTTTAAACAACAATCACACCTCCTAAAAAAATTAAGGCACTTTTTACGTGCCTTAATTTCCTACTGCTGTGTCTGTTAATTTTGAGAATACTTTTGAAACAAAGTTCATCGCCCCGTCTCTTGTTGAAGGTAATATAAAAAGAATTATCGCTACTGCAAGTGCTATTATCGCAATTGTTGTGACTACTTCAGCACCTTTTTTGTCCGACATAAATTTTACAGCTTTGTTTTTTATGTTTGTTAACATTTTAAAACCTCCTTAAAAAAATTTTTCAAAAAAAATGCACTCACAAAAGAGTGCATATGAAAATTAATGAGTACCTAAAGTTTGCTGTACCTGTGTGTTGGTACTTGAAACACCATTAACAACTGTTGTCCCTAAAGCCTTAATTTGTGGTCCTGCTGCAACTACTATAAAGATTAAGAGTATTGCAAAGGCAACTATTTCAGCAGAGCCTTTTTTTGATCTTTTGAGTAAACTTGTTAAACTCATAGCAACACCTCCTAAACTTTATGTGTTATTGTTAATTTGTGCCAAGAGTCTGCTGTACCTGCGTGTTGGTATTTGTTACACCTGATACAACTGTCTGACCAAGCTGTTTAATCTGCGGTCCTGCTGCTACCACAATGAAGATTAAAAGTATTGCAAAAGCAACTATTTCAGCAGAACCTTTCTTTGATTTTTTGAGTAAACCTGTTAAACTCATAAAACTACCTCCTAAAAATTTTTTATTGGCACTTTTACGTGCACAAAAAAAAGGCACTCAAAAAAGAGTGCCTAAAAAATTATTTATACATCATATCAAACTCATCTGGTGCCATTCCCTGAAACCAAAAGAACAAAAGTCCAAAGAAAGGAACAATCCAGAAAAACCAGCTATTCGGCGTATTTATAACGTATCGTATTAACCATATTAATGGCTGATACCATACAAATATTGACGCAAAATAATAAGAAATTTTATTTAAAAATTTATCATAAATGCCGACACAAATAGATAAAGTCGCAAACCATGAAAACTCAACTGCCAACATATCATTTCCAGCTACAGGCATGCTTAATTTTATAGGATAAAACATAAGCAAAATCATATTATGAAAACTTATATGGCGGAGAAAAACTTCAGAAATAATGATACCTGCATAAAGCGCAAGTCCTATAAAGGCTACGTTTAAATTTGATGAAGGAAGTTCCTTATCTTTTTCATTTAAAATCATATAACCACCTCAAAAAAATAGCAGGAATACGTTAAGTACCCTGCCATTTAGTAAGGATAAACCTGATGGTCTACATCATATTCAAGTTTATTGTCTATTTGCATATCTTTTCGTCCAATAAAAGGCACAGGTTTCATTAAAGGATCAGGCTGCATTGTAAGGTATAATTTATCGTCCTTTAATAAGTAATGATCCACACGCGATATTCCAAGTCCATGTATACGCTCAAAATACGTTACATCAGGTCCAGAAGGATTAGCAAACGTTGGATCCCACGCATTTATTGCAACATTGTCTTTTACAAGCGTGTCTACTTTTCCGTACTTTTCTACTTCAAATGGAAATACCATCTTTGTGTCTTTTGTATACGGACTTATGCCTTGATTAGCATAATAAATGTCGTTTAAGTCAATCTGTCCCGCTTTAGGATATTCAAAATACGCATCATATTCAAAACTGTTTTTGTCTTGTTTTAGGTTTTTAATGTATTTAGGCATTATTGTTTGCCTGCCTGCGTCTTTATAACGCACCACAAGTGTTTCAGGTTCGTCTACTTTAGTCAAGTCAAGCGGTACAAATCTCAATATTTTCTCTCCATTTACTCCGTATTCATACGTCCAATAGCCTATATCAGTTACTTTCACATGCACCTTTAAGAATGAATGCTGCTCACTGTCTATTGCTATTGAAGGTACTGACGGATGCCATAACGTATATACCACATCTCTGTCAAATGTTATTTGTGCTTTATATGACACTGGAGAGTTGTTTTCAGGATATATCTGAAGTGTTTTCATGTATACGTCAGACCATCTTGTCTTCAGTCTTGAATACCTGCCTGTTGGATTGTCCTCAACCGATAGCTTTATTAGATGATATCCTGGTTGATTTACCACAACAGTATTCAAATAATTCTCTGCTGCTGTCTTGTCAGAAAATATATTTCCGTCTATATCCCATTTCCAAGCTACGATAGGATCAAAATCAGGATCATATGACAAGTCTTGCAGAGAAATTTTATTATTTTTGTTAACGCCATTTACATCACCTATAATTGAAAAATACGCTACAGGTGCATTGTTATAATATACTCTCAACGGTTTTTTATCCATGCCGAAATGTTGTGGTATATATGACCAGTACATTTGATTTTTATAATAATCCCAGTCCGTCAATGTTACCCACATATCGTATGAATAACTTTCTATTTTATAATGGTCATCATCATACCTTTTACCTGATACTGGCAGTAAATTTATTTGACCCCATGACACAGGATAATTTTGCACTCCAGTTGACGTGTATTCAGGATCGCCTAAATCCTGATATGTTATAGGATCAGATGATACTTTTACAGGAACAGGATGCCATACATGATACGTTTCTTCGTGACTTGTACCATCACTATCATATACAGTACGATGACGTGTTACATAATATCCATGATCTTCCCACCATGAATTTATATATGAACCTGTTATTACGTTCCACTGGTAATAATCAGTCCAGTAATTTGTGCTTGATCCGCTTGAACCTTGTGTTATTGGAAGTGCAGTGAAACTTATAGTAGGCTGATTCAATGGTCCGCCTGGATACGGGCTCGTAGGCAAGTACCAATTAAAATTATCTGTATAAGACGCAATTTCTGGATCAACAAGCACCTTATGGCTTGTTGGATTTTCCTGATGTGTACCCCACGGACTGCTATCTGCAACGTAGTGATTAAGGCTTTCAACAATGTACCTGTCATAAACCCAATTTGAGTCCTCTGTATAATTTACAGTACCTATGTTGTCACCTACCATAGCCTCGTCCTTGTTGTTATAAGGATTTTTTGTAGTTCCTGTAAAATCAAATTTTACATCTAATGTACCTCCAGAAACTTCTTGCTGTCCGCCTTCAAGCTGCTTGTTAAGGACATTATCTTTATACTGCGTTTCTTTTAAAAGTCTGTCATTGTCTGTGTCATGGAACATTTCGCCTGCTTTAGAACCATCATTATCGCCTTGATATACTGGATTGTTATAGTCGATTGTTGCTGTTATCAGTTCTGTACCTGTTAAATAATAAGAACCAAAATCGACTGACTTTTCATCAAACGGATCATAGTTTACTATTTGAGTGCTTACTAAATTATGATTTATATATAGTCTTGCAGTTGCTGTCCCATGAAACTGATAAAGTGATTTTGTATCAACTACTATATGGATATATTGAGGCGTGCTTATAATTGCTGTATCATGGTTGTTTTGGTCAAATGTATGGATTTCTGACACTGTCAAGTTTCCTGTTGCCTGATAATCACCGACAAATATAGTTGCAGAAGCTGCCTTATCATTCACTACTGCACTATTTACGTATTCACCGTTGCTTACTGCAATTACATCCGCTCTTAATATAGCAGTCTGATTAGGCTCTAATGTGCCTATATACCACATATATCCGCTGTAATAGCCAATTGAAGGTTCAATACTTACATATTTAAGCCCTTGTGGCATTTGGTCTGTCACAACAACATTGTCTACAGGTTTATCAGATGTGTTTTTAACTGTTACCTCATAGTAGTCACTCTCTCCAATATTTATAAAAGGTCTGTCTACTGTCTTGGTTATCACTAGTCCACTGCCATTTGAGTACGTTATTTTAAGCGTTACATCAGTGTCAAAAATGTACTTGTTAGGCTTCATTACACGCACATCAATGCCAAAATCAAAGCCTACGTCTGTATTGTATACAAAGACTTTTATTTTATGTCCTTTGTATTGCGGTGGCAAAAGAATATATGATGCACCTATTATTTGAGCATTAGGCTTTCCATCAGGTCCATATATAATTTGTGGAGAACTCCCATTAGGACGTTTTATACTATTTAAGTCTATATACTGTCCTATTGTTTCGTCATATACATATCTTAAAAAGTACCAGCCATTAGAACCCCACTGTCTGTTAGGCTGAACCTGATAATACATTTGCTTATCTGGTCTTGAATCGTACTTTAAATCATAAGGCGTTCCAAAAGGACTTATCTGTCCTGCTAATGTTGTTGGTATCCATTGATTGTAATCATGTCCTTTTAAGTCCTCTGGTACGTTATCTGAATTCGGATTGCCTAAATAGAGATATTCCCCGTTACTTTCTTTATGAAGCGGAAAATACAGTGCAGCATAGTTTGTGTCGTATCGTGACACTGCTGTTTCGCCTTCTGTCATAAGGTAAAAGTCAAATTGCGGATAAACTTCCATATTTGATATTTGCTTGCCATCACCAAAGTAAAAATCGCCATTATTTTTTATCCACGATTTATAATTTGTATAATTTCCACCTTTTATAGGCGGTGCATCATTTACAAAATTTTCTACATATCCTTGAGGAGATGTATAATCTTTATGTGGATTTAGGAATATTACAGGCATTCCGTCTTTTTTATATGTTGTACTTGATTCTGCCTGATCTATACTGGTTGCATCAAACGTTGCCACCTGCCAGCCTTTATTATCATTTGTTCCGTCTATTGTTACATCTTCATTAGCCTTTTTTAATATACTGTTTATTCCAGGCGGATTTGATATTTGCATGAATAGTTTACTGTATCCTAATGTACGTGGTTTCATTTTATAGTCATCTTGACCTATTAAAGTAGATGAATCTGCCATATAGTTATAGTAGTGCTTTATGTGTGCCCATGAAAACTGTAGATCATTCATATCAGGTTCTACATTTCCGCCCCCAGTTTCTATTGTCAATCCGCTGTCTGATGTTGACAGTACTCTTGCCTGTCCGTTTGTTGATTTTATCACTTCTGCGGATACTATGCTCTCTCCAGCAGGTATCACTGCACCTGCTTTTATCAGATCATCTATTGAGAAAGTATTGTCTGTAAAGTGTGATGGATCACCGCCTGAGCCTATTATTTGCTGATATTCGTCTGATGTAAGCTCTCTGTGAATATGGACTGTCACGTATGTTGTACCATTATCTGATATTGCAGGAGTATCCGCTTTTGCTTTTACAGGAGTATACGCTATACTGCTGAATATCAGTATGCCTGACAGCATTAGTGGTATTGACTTTTTCGTTTTGCTTTTCACCTCCTTTCTTTCTTTAAATATTAGAAGGTCTTTTATCACAATGAATCACCTCCATAAAAAAAAGAGGACTTATGTCCTCAAAAAAAATAAGACAGGATATTTCCTGCCTTATTTCCACGGTTCTACATATTCAGTTGTATAATCACCATATTTTGATGTTTCTGTTTCTAACGATCCGGTATTTCCATCAAAACTTACAACGCCTACATTACCACTTATCATGCCATTAGGCGGTACAATATCAGTGATCTTCTGGAATTCGCTGCCATATTCTATTGGCAAGTTTTTGCTTATATATATTGAATTCGTTGCCTGATCAAATTTAACACCGTAGCCAAAAGCATTCGCTTCTGCTCTCAACGGCAAGTATGTCACACCATCGTCCATTATTAAAGGTGGCACATCTGTTTTGTACAAGATGTAGTGATATGGTTTTAAAGTAGCTTTAACTATATACGGCATTCTTATAAAAAAGCCTAATTTCCACGGATCAGCAGGCACATTATAATGATAACTTAACGTATTATCATACCTTACAGAATCAATTACAAACCCATCAGGTCTGTTTGATTTGTAACCAGGATCCCAATACACTACATCTGACGGTCCAATAGCACCACCAACATTACTTTTAACTGTATTAACATAATCAGTAATGTAATATATAAAGGCTCTCAAAGGTAACATTGTACGACCACGCACAATCAATATAGGTCTGTTAACTGTTACAACCTGATATGTTCCATTTACCTCCTGTATTTCCTGTGTATTTCTAAAGTCAACCTTTTTACCTTCTATATACACATTTGGGTTATATTCATAAACAGGCTCATTAGGAAGTCCTGCAATATGATGTGAACTTGCTGCTGGCGTACTTGCCGGAGTACTTGCTGTTATACTTGCTGTCGTAGATGTTGATGTTACGCTATTTGATGTGTTATCTGCAAAGCTTGCTGCTGGTATTAACATTGTACTTATTAACAATGCACTTAATGCTACTTTTAATGTTTTCTTCATATGTGCATCACACTCCCTTGATAATATTTTACCACAACTTTTATGTCTTACAACATTTTCCCTTACAAGATATAGTGTACACCTATATATGTGTTTTGTCAATATCTAGATGTACTAAAATTTAATGAGCATTAAAAAAAGCAGGCATCAAGCCTGCTCTTATTCTTGATAGTTCTTAAACAACCTGCTATGGTAATTTATAGGTACATATAAAGTTTGATTTCTTGTAAGTTTGTTTAAAACATTTTTAGTCTTTAATGCCACGTTACCTGTTATTGTGAGAGTATAGTCATTTAAAGAAACGTCAACGTTATTAATAGTATAACCATATTCGTTAAATACTTGAGTTACAATGTTTATAGCATTTTGCTTGTCAAAGTACAATGAATTAGAAACTATATGCTTATTATCATACTCATTTCCGCTCTGTCCGTCTTGAGATTCTAATATAGAATACTGGATCTTTTCTAATGAATGTACACACGCAGTATTAATATTTGCTCTTTCTGTTCCTACCTGATAAAATAAATCAACGCCTATAATCAAAAGTCCAAATATTATTACAAGATAAAAAACTGTAAACAACATACCAGAACCTTTCTCATTTTTTAACATGCCTTGTTCCTCCTCAACTGACCTGACCCATGAACTTGAATATCATCAATATCAGAGGATACACAATTACAAGTATAAACGGAATTACATAACCTACAAATATATGAAGTGTATATTTTATAGGCGCATTTTCTGCCATAGATATTATTTTTGTTTCAAGCTCAAGTTCCATGTTTTCCTGTAGTCTTTCCAATGAACTCACTATATCTGTTGTTGTTTGAGATCTCATTGACAAAATCCTTGCTATACGATGAAAATCAGGCGATAATGTCTTTGGTGAAACATTGTCTAAAGCATCACGAAGAGATTCTCCAGCATTTATCCTCATAACTATCTCTTTTAAAAAAGGAGTAACTATGCTCTTTTTAGATTTTGATACATAATCCAAGACACTTTCAACAGGCGTTCCAACCTTCAAGCCTTGAAGCATAGCATCTATTACATCAGGAAGCTCTCTTTGAAACTGATCTTTAAACTTTTTAAGTTTGCCTGTATATCTTGAAAGCGTCAATGCTATAAGTGCAATTGCCATAACAATACCATTTGCTGCCATACCCCTCAATACACCTAACATAATAAAAACAACAGATAAAAATATCATCACTGCAAGAACAGAAAGCATTTCGTACACGTCTTTAACACGAAAAACAAAGACTTGAAGATAACCTTTTGTATCAGGCAAAGTTATGTCTACACCTGCTATTGTCTTTATGTTCCGATCCATTGAAGTCAGAAAATCTTCAGAAACTCTCTTGTTTACAAAAGGCTTTAAAAATTGTGTAAGTTTATCAATCATTAATTTTCACCTCCAAATCACATTTTTATCATCTTGTCTATTGATTTCAAAATTAAATAAGTTGTAATCACAAAACTGCCTAAAACAATGGATAGAATTATATGCCCCATTGCTGTTGAATACGCCGATTGAAAGTCAGGAGAACTTGAAATCAAAATTGGTATAAATATTAAGATAATGCCTAAAATAGCAATTATTAAGCCTTTTGTATTTGATGTAAGAGATTTTACCTTAAGACCTCTTTGCAGTTTTTTATTTACTTTTTCAGCCGAACTTGCACATACATCAATTAAATTTGCACCTGTCTCCATAGCATATAAGATGTTGTCAATCCACGAAGTTATTATGCTTGAATATATAACATCGTCTTTAAACTTTAACAGTGCATCTTCTATAGTCATACCTGAATTAACATTTGTTATCACCTTGTCTAAATGTTCTCTTAATATAGGTTTAGTATACTTTGTTACATCAGAAATAGCAGACACAAAATTAGGATTGACTCTTAACACAACAGCCAAATCAGTTGCAAAAATACCAAATTCCTGTTCAGTCTTAAATCTTATGCTTGATTTTCTGTTATTTAAGAAAAATTTAATCAGTACCACTAACACAACTATAGAAAGTATTGAATACATCAAACCAAACTTAATCATAGTAATAACAAAAAGTGTCAGTGAAACATACAAAAAATAAAGTATAAAATCATCAGTTTTTATTTTTATGCCAGCACTGACAAGGCTTTCAGTAAGCTTATCATAAAACCTTCCGAGTCCTTGAAACATACTGTAATGTACTTCTTCAGGCTTTATTAATTGCCTGTTTAAACGTATCTGTATGCGGTACTTTTTATAATCGTTTATTGCAAGAAAAGTAAGTCCTAATAAAAAGACCAATACAGCAGCAAAAACACTTATTATCAAAATATCACCTGCTTTCTTCGTATTTATAAACATACTCTAAATTATACGTATTATTAGGATTCAATCCTTTTACCTCAACTATTTCTTTTATAACTCTGCCAACATTGTCGCCTTCCTCATTTTCTAAAACATCAAGATACACTATTACGTCAATTGTATTTGATATTAATGTCCTTAAAGAACGGTCGTCCATGTCTTTATACTCTTTTATCTTCATCTCAAGCTTTTGAAGTGCTAATACTGTACTTGAAGCGTGTATTGTTGTCATTGAGCCTTTGTGCCCTGAATTTAAAGTATCTAAAAATTCATAAGCAGCCTCAGGGGTACGTATTTCTGCTATTATAATTCTGTTAGGATTCGCTCTTAAACAGTCATTAAGTATATCCGTCCATGTAATCGGCTTTGTATCTTCTGTTCCTTTCCTTATTTTGAAGCTGTACACATACCTTAAAGGTATACTCATTTCTCTTGTATCTTCAAGCAGTGCCACAACGTGTTTAGGCTGAATATAAAATGTAAGGCCATTCAAAAATGTTGTTTTGCCAGAACCTGTCTGTCCTACCGCAAGTATGTTTTTTCTTTCTAATACAATGCTTTTAAAATACTCTATCATGTTATCTGTCAAATTTACATATCCGCTTTTTAATTCTTCCAAGCTTTTTGCATTGCTTGTATGCTTTCTTATTGTTATCACTGGAACCAACGATTCAGGAGGAACTATCAAAAGTGCACGTGAACCGTCATACAGCTCAACGTCTGCCGAAGGAAACTGCGCATTAATAGTCTGTGGAGGTTTTGTCTGTCCTGCAATTTTTTCTATTACACGGATCACATCTTCATTACTCATAAAAGTTTCTGTATCGTCTTTTTTCTCACCGTTTTCCATATAGATAATGTTTGTTCCCATTACCCATATATCAGTTACATCAGGATTTTTTAAGTGCTTTTCAACAGGTCCTAATCCGAATAATAGATTATACACGTAATCATACAAGTTTTTATCAGGCACATCCGTGTAGTGTTCATCACAATATTCTTCAACGAACTTATCACACAGTTTTCTAGTTTCTGTCACATTGCCTGCAACATCATACTGTAAAACCTTGTTACGTACATATTCAAGCAACATTTTGTCTTTATAAAAATTTACACCTTTTTTTATTTCTGAAATTCTTTCTGTTAAGCTCACAAAATTGCCTCCTTTGCTTTCGTCATGTACTTTATTAAGTGTTTATCATCTATACCTTTTAATTTTTTTATGAAAGGCACTGAATACAAAATTGGAAGTTTATAACGTATCTTGTCAATGTATTGTAACTGATTAGACACGCTTTTGTTTTTAATGTAAAAATAGTTGCTTAAATTACTTAATTCATTGATTTTAAGCCAATCCAAAAAACTGTTCACTCTTGCAGCGACTCTTAATTCATCTTCTACAATTAATATAACTTTTTCAGATTTCCCCATGACGTCTATACAGCTTTCTATAAAACCAGGCTGAATATCAAACAAGACTACATCATATCTTTTTTCTAATTCACTCACAAGCTGCATAATATCATTTGAACTAATTTTTTCATAATCATCAGGATATGCACCTACTATGACGTCATAATTTCTTCCTTCTGGTCTTTGTATTGAACCATCTAAATCATCTAACGCATTTATAATATTTTTAGTTTCAGAAACACTTAATAAGGCAGGAAAATCTCCAGGAGAAAAATCATATTCTACCACGCATGTTTTTTTCTCTTTTGAAATTACATTTGCAAATGCCAAAGTTAACGTTGTTTTTCCTACTCCGCCTTTTGGTGAAAATATTGATATTATCATTTCTTTATTACACCTCCAAAAGAAATTAGACAGGTCAAAACCTGTCTATTGTCCATTAATTTCACTATGGTAGTAGTCATATATTGTTCCTTTTACTGTTATTGGTATTGTTATTGATTTTGTTGATAATTGACTGTTTACAGTTTTAGTAGCCGTTACAGTTATATTATACGTGCCATCAGGTGTATTCTTCGGAATTATAACAACTTTGTCATATCCTTGTGAAGAATCATGTCTTGTGCACCATAGTCCATTACCCTCATTTATTAAGGTGGTTGTTCCTGTGTTAACATAATCATTTGAGTTATACCACATTTGAGCTGTTACACTATCAGGATTTCCAGTAACATTTACTTGCACTACCATTGCCTGTCCTGCTGCATAAACAGTTTGCATTGATGGAGTTAATGACATTGGAACTACAGTAAGTGTAGTAGTTGCCTTATTGCCCGCCTTATCATAAGCGTCAATTGTATAAGTTTTTTCAACTGCTGGTACTGTAAATGTTGCTGTATATGGATTTACATCATTTACATTTTGAGAAGTGCCTACGCCTTCTATGACAATTTTATCAACTCCAGTAGTCTTATCATCTGCTGTTACGTTTATTGTTATATTATTATTAATAGTATATGAAGCATTTATTGTAGGTGCTGTTACGTCAACTGTATAAGGTCCAAAATATCCATAAGTTTCGTTGCCAAGTTTGTCAATTGCATGATAATGTATAAACCAAGTACCATCTTGATTAATTGTATTAGTTATTGTTTGATAAGGTGCAGCAGTCTGCCATGTCTGTGGTATTGATGGTGAATTTGTTACTGCATATTCGGCTGTTTGAACATTATTTGGAAAATCATCTATGATATAGTAATAAGCTGTTAAACTATTATCAGAATTTTTCTTTGTTTGAAGGAGTGTTGCACTAGGCTTGACAACATCAATATTAACAAGCAATTGTGTCTGATCTGTACTTGATACAGTTGATTGGACTATTGTTGCACCTGCTGACCGTGTACAATTGGAATCAAGAAAATCCTGCACTTTTAATACAACCTTTGCATTTTGATAGCTTATACCTTGTGAAGTAAATGCACTTGCTGGTATAAAGGCATAACCTGTTTTATTCTGTCCATCTGAAGCAATTATTGTGCTTCCATTGTCCCAAATAATGTCTACTGTAGTTCCTGCTATTGGATTTCCGTTGTTGTCTATTAAATACGCCTGACCTTTTTGCCAGTTATCAGTATCCGCATCATTCATGGTAAATCTCACAAATATTCCATTCTGTTGTGAAGAATTTGCATCAGGATACAAGCTGCCGTATTTTTTATACACGCTGTCAGGTGATAAAGCACCATTATATCCAAAAATAAAATTAATAAATTCATTTCCATTTTGCACTGTTAGTGTAGGTGCAGCATCCTGCCTTATCAAAACAGTTACAACTTGCTCTTGACTTTGAAAAGTAACACCACTTATAGGCAAATTTCTTGCAACAGCCTTAATCTCGTAATATCCATCACATGCACCGACTGTTGTATTTCCTGTACCTAAAGGATCTATTGTATTTAAGTTATATGTTAAACCTCCATCAGATTCTTGAATTTGATTATTAATTAATGTTTTCCATGCCGATACACTGCTAGAACCATCCAAATTCATCACTTTTCTTATATATAAATCATAATATACTGTTTTGCTTTGTGTATCTTGTGTTCCGTAACCGTCTATATTTTTGTCATAACTATAAAGTCCAATCGTTACAGTTCCCTTTAACACTGAGTCTACATTGAAAAATGCTGGCGATGATGGAACAAAATTATCATGGTTAAATCCAGTATCCGTATGGCTTGTTGTATCTGTATGTGTCGTTGTATCTGTATGCGGAGTATAATCGGTATGAGGATAAGAGTCACCATGAGTAGAAGGACTGTCACTATGGCTGCCGTAATAATCATTGTGCGAATATCTGTCAGTATGAGTTCCGTAAGTGTCTGTATGAGTATTCCATTGATTGTACTTATCTCCATGCGAATATCCATCACTGTGGACAGTACGGTCATCATGTGTTTGATAATGCCCACTCCGAACACCGTTATTAGTGTGAGTATATGCATTATTCCATGTATCAACATGATTGCCACCAGGCAAATCATAATGATAATTTCCTTGAACATAGCTATTTGAATCTGAATGATAATCTGTATGCGGAGTGCTGTCGGTATGACTTCCTGTACCGTCAGTATGAGGTCTGCTGTCATAATGATAATGTCCTGTATCACTGTGTTGTGAATATTGGTTATACATGCCACGAGTATCTGTATGTGGCTTACTATCTGTATGCGGATTTGTATCTGTATGTGTATTTACTATCTCAGTTTGTGGTTGATTTCTTTGAATAGCTTGCACCCATTTAATAAAATTTTGGAAAGCAGTAGTATCAAACACTGCCATTACTGCAAAATTCTGAAACTCGGTCATTATAGGCATCTTTTGCCACCTCCATCAAATATTTTACCAAGTCCTCCTTTCGCTTTTGTTCATTGATTTTTATGTCTTTAAATTCCAAAGAATTAATAACATCCACATGAAAACTGTATTTTGTACCAACATCACTCATAAAATTAATACCTCTAAAAACTTTATATTCAGAACAATTTAAAAGATTGTTTTTATCATAAGTCAGCACAATATTTTTACCAAGAAACTTTAAGACATCATAAATATCTTTAATGCTATAAAAACCTTTATTTATCATAACACTTCTCACATAAGGATTTAAGTTTTTATCATGTATTACATCTACATTTCTTAAAACATCATAAACATCGTTATATGCACGCCTAAAAAACTCACAATAGTTTTTTTCTACTCCAGCAGCATTTCCAGTAGATTCAATAGCAGAAGCACTACAACCACCATGACAAGCAAACCAATAACCACATTTTTTGCAAGTCGTATCAAAACGTTGCTGCACTTCTTTTACAAATGTTTTATAGCCTTCAGTATTAAATGCTTCATCAATACTGTTTATATCAAACACTGTATTCATTTTATACTTTTCAGGATAGTATCTGTCACAAGGATAAATTTCTCCTAATGGATTTACACCTATCCAATGATAACGGCAATCATGATTTCTACAAGTTGCACCATTCATATCGCCAATAACAATGGAGAGCATTTCAGCAGCAGAACGTTCATAAGTACCATTTTTATCATACAGCCAGTATTTAAAATACTTTATAAATTCTTTTTCATATTCTTCAGGTGATAATTCTAAATCATTTTTTTCTGTTTGTGCTGTATGAAAGACCATATTCATGCTAGTACTAATACCAATCTTTTTATAGTACTCATATATTTGGATTTGATCTTTGTAATTAGTTTTTGTTATTACATCTATTGTACCTATTTTAGGGCCGACTTTTACAGAAAGTTTTAATATATCTTCTAATTTTTGATTAATTTTTTTATTTATTTGTAAATTTTCGTGGTCTTGATTTGATACTCTTAATTTTTCTTGATACATTGCATTATAAGACATACCAGGAGAAATTTTATATTGCTTAAAAATATTAAACCATTTTTCATTATAATTGACACCATTAGACATTATATAAGAATCAATATGAAGCATCGGATATTTTGATATTACTTCTTCATAAGCTTTTATATACCACTGTATACCAACCATAGTAGGCTCTCCGCCATGCCATATAAGCTGTACCCGTTCAGTGTATTCCGATAAAAGTTTTAATATCCTGTCTAACGTTGTAAATGACATATCAGTTTTTATTTTCTCTCTATAAGGTTTATCATAACAATATTTACAATCAAGGTTACATCTGTGAGTAGGTTTTATTAAGAGTGAAAAATATTTTAATTTTGGCGAAACAAGATAATATTTTTTTAAAAGTGCATTATAAAACTGTTGATATGCACTCTCATCCTTTTTATCAAATACTATTTCAATTTGGTTATCATTTGTACACTTAACATTTATACAATTATCTTTTTCATTTACACGCCTTGCAAAATATGACCATTTGTCATGTTCATCTGTTAAAATAACTATTTTTTTCAACTCATCATCTGTATTAGCCTTTATTTCATTATCTTCAAAGTATTTTTTTATTTTTTCTTTATAATTCATCATAAACACCTCCGCAAAAAAAAAGAACCACTTTTAAAGTGATTCTTTATGCAGAGGAATTATTGACATCTTATTATTTTCCGTCCCACACAGGAATATTATAAATTTGTCCGTTTTGATAATACGTACCATAATCAGGATATAAATCAACATTTTCGCCAATGTATTGATCTTGATATTGAGGGTCATTTTTTAACAATTCTATACCATCTCCAAATTCTTGTGGTATATTTTTGCTTATATAAACAGCATTATTCTGTGCATCATATTTTACACCAAAATTAAATAAATATGCTTGCACTCTTAATGGCAAATATGTTGTTCCACCATCTATATCAGTTACTAAAGGAGGAATATCCATTTTGTATGTTTTATGTGAAATTTCCGCAGGATCACCATGTTTTTGATAATAAGAAACCGCACATTGAAAGTTTTGCATCATATTAGCATGATATTCGTAGTTTGAATTTGGTATATTATATTGTAACATAATCAATGTTGCACTTTTTATGTCATCTGTCCTTACCATTTTAGGCATATCGGTTTTAAATTGTACATCTGGATAGTATTGAACATACGTTGAATTATGTGGCGTGCCATCTGAATTACTCATTATGCCGTCATTATAATAAGTAAATGCTCTTGCAGGAAGCATTATTCTTCCATTGATACTTATAACAGGTGCACCATAAATTTTCTCAAAATCAACCAGTTTATTTTCAATGTATATTTTAACGTCTGATTTATAGATTTTTATGTCAGGATAACCTGCAACCTTATTAGGAAGCAAATTTGATGTAGCAGTTGCTGTCACATTAGAATTAAGAGTTTGCTGATTATTGCTTTCTGCATACGCAAATGAAAAAATTGCAATTGATAAAATAAGAAGTGAAATTATTATTATTTTCCTTTTCATAAAAAATCATCCTTTCCACATAATTTTATCAATTTTAGCTGTTGCAAAATGATTTTCAATAAGTTTCAAAGTTATACTTTTGAATATGTCAACTTGCTTGTTGCATATTCTTTCATACTCGGTTACAACATCTTTTTCAGGAAGATTATAATACTGCAAATAATGTTTTATATCTTCCATATCACTTCGGAGAAATAAATACTGCTCATCTATAATATAATCGACAAGATTTAAATAAAGTTTAGTCGAAAGTTCTTTGCCGAATGTCAAATAATTTTTATAAACCATCTTTTTAATAGTTTTGTCTTTTGCATGTTCTAATATGAAACTTATATCTTTTTCTTTGAGATGGTTTCTCCATGCTTCTATTGATAGCTTTTGCTGTTCCAATACAAAATCTAAAATAAAATTGATTTTACGTATCTTATAATTTCTTACATTTATGTCCTCCTGAATTTTATCAAGCATCTCGGTTATATTTCGTTTTGTAGTTTTTATCAGTTTGATAAATTTTCTATATTCGTGACTATTCATATAATCAAATATTTCATCTTCTAAAGACACATAGAAAACACATTCGCCGATATTTCCCTGCCTTGCTGTACGTCCTCTGACTTGATCATCTATTCTTTTATCCAAAAACCTGTTTAAACATATTAATTTTAAACCACGTGCATTTTTTATATTATTATCAATTTTTATATCAGTTCCTCTTCCAACCATATTTGTTGAAATTGTAATTGTACCTCGTATTCCAGCATTATTTATTATTTCATTTTCAAAATCATCTGTATACGAATTTAAAAGATTAGATTTAATATTGTTATTTTCAAGAATTTCATATACTTTATTAGCCTCTAAATCACTTCCTGTAACTATTAATACAGGCTGTTCTTTGTCCCATTTATATTTTAAATAGTAAGACAGATATTCATATTTTTCTTCCTTTGTATTAAATATCAAATCTGCATAATCTAATCTTTTATTTTTATTATGACTTGGCACTATAATTGTCGGCACCTTATATATTTCTTCAAGTTCTTTATATGCTGAATATATAGTGCCACTCATACCAACCATATTTTTATACTTTTTAAAGAATACCTGATATGACATACTATAGTTAAGAGAATTTTTTAATGTTACTGGAACATTTTCTTTTATCTCTATTGCTGTATGTAAATAGCTATCAAGCTTGCTATCTATCATTTTTCTTCCATTAGCACGGTTTATTAAGATTATTTTATTATCTTTTACTATATAATCTCTGCCATTCTCAAATAGCAGATTTGCCTCAATAGTAGCAAGAAGTGCCTTGTATAAATTAATGTTTTTATAAAATACATTTTTGCCAAATATTTTTTCAATTAAATTCATACCTTCATCTGTAAAATATGCAGTACCATAATAATTTGAATATACACAGTGCACTCCTTTTTCCTCTGAATAATTAATGAAGCTTCTTTTACTAACTTTTTTGTATTTTAACATAGGCATTATTTCTTTTGCTATTTTAAAATTCTCTACATTTATATTTTCATATTTCCCTGTTGCTATTGAAAATTTTGAAAGTGCATTATCTAATAAAACAAAATCTATTTCATCTATTATCACATTATTTAATGGAAACTGAAATACAGGTTTTAATTCATTCCTTAAATAGTCAAATATGAGTTCACTGCTTGATGTGTATATCACTTGATTAGAATACAAATTCTGCTTGTTTTTGTTTTTGCAATTATAATCAACTGTAACATCAAAGAAATCATATACAGGTTTCATTAATGTATAATCTCTTTTAGCAAGATAGTCATTAACTGTCACTATATGCACGGTATCTTTTAACAAAAGTGCTGTCATTACAGCTACTAAAGTTTTTCCTTCTCCTGTAGGCATTTCTGCTATATGTCCCTTATATAAAGCATAAGCACACATTAACTGTTCTTTATAAGGTCTTATTTTTAATATCCTATATACTGCTTCTTGTACAACAGCAAGTTTGCAAATAATATTTTGAGATTCTTTATATGCTTGTTTTAAATCTTCATTAGACATATTTTCGACGTTATATTTCTCTACTTTTTTAATTTGTCTATAAATATTTTTTAGTCTTATTTTATTTATAAATTCATAAAGCATAGTAATTTTCCTCCAAAAAAATAGCAAGGCATTTTTACCTTGCTATTTCTCTACGATAACTTGATAACTTTTATTGCTTAAAAATGGTGCCAAAGCAACAGCTTTATCTTTAGTCGTTTTTAGTATTGCATATATGTGTTTACCTGATGAGTCATTTACATTAATTACTGTTTCTACCTTCAAGTCTTCAATTGTCTGTGCCTGTACATCAGGCGAATTTGATAATGTCTGTACTGTTAATACTGAATTGCCTGCAATAAAGTCTTTTAAAGAAGCTGGAATTTCTACAGGTATTAAAACATCTCCAGTTTTAAGTTCTGTTTTAGCTTCCTGAAAAGTACTTTTAAAAATATAATCACCTTTCAAACGGGTTACATTAATTTTTTTATTTAACGCATCTTTTGTACTTTTAATAACGCCTTCTGGAACGTTTGACGTAGGCACAGTTTTTGTAGTTAACAGTTCATTTACGTTGTCATTTGTTATTATTGTTCCTGAACTTATATTTGCTTTGGCAATTACTACTGTGCTTGTCGATGTCTGCGTACTGATTATTACAAATGTTATTACCAGTACTATTAAAGCAGGCAATATTGCCAACTTAAATATTTTACTTTTCAATTTATCACCTCCATTAAAAAAGCAGGCATCAGGCCTGCATATTCACAACTTTTATCAACTTATTCACACACTTACACACATACTTATCCACACATCAAGGTATGCGCATACCACTTATATTAACTTTTTCAAGCTCTTTTGCAGTCTTAATCCAGTACTTAATAGTATCGTTAAGGTTTTTAAGTGCTTCTTCAGGTGTCTTGCCATAACTCATACAGTTAGGCGGTTTAGATACATACGCCAAATAGCCTTCATCATCTTTCAATTTTATAATCTCAACTTTATTGTCCTTTTTACACACTGTCATCACCTCTTTTCTACGTCAATAGCAATTTTGACATTCTTTATTTCTATAAAAGTTTTTAAATCGATATTAAAGTTTTAATTTTTTATTACGATAAAGATATGAGAGGAAGTGTTTTTATGCATAGCAAAAATAAAAATAAAATAATATCAATCCTTAAAAAAATTTATTGTTTATTGGTAGAATATTTTAAAACAAAAAAAATAAAATATACCGATTATACTTATTTTTCAACTTTTAATTTATACATATATATAGGTATTCAGATATTCTTTTTTGTAATATTTATAATTATATATTTTACATATATTTATTTAATATTTAAACCTATATTTGAATTTATTCCTGCCATATTCAATATAGCCTTTGTTTTACTGTTTATACAATTTCGTAAATTTGATGTTTATATTAAAGAAAAAGATAAAAATAATATTAGGAGAAATATTGATATACACATTACTACAGTTGATAAATATAATTTAAACGAAATATTATCTAATATTATATCTGAAAGCAAAATTATAAAAAAATCATTAGAAAATGAATTAAACAATTCTATTTTGCTAAACTTCATAAGTTCATTACTAGGATTTATTGTTGGTATTTCTTCAAAAATTATTTATGATATTACTACTTTATTTTTTTTAATAGTATTATTTTTAGGAAATTCATTATTAATGTATTTCTTGGTAGAAATAATCCGATACAACAAAATTTATAAAATTGAAATGTACGAATATCAAATTTTTTATTCAACAAAAATATTAAAAAAGATTAATAAAGAACAATAGTATTTCCAGATTGTTTTATTTTTAGTCCAAACAAATCACGTATATACTTCTCTGGCAACATTATCGTCTTGTTGTGAATTAACATATCTGGTATATCTATTGTTTTTTCTCCATTAATATTAACGTTTTTTCTATCTCCATTAATAATTATTGTTTTATGCCTATCATCATTGACTATCAAAAGATTTCCTTCCGAAATAATATTATTATCAGAAATTCCACTTGCTTTAGCAGCAAAATCAACTGGTATATATAATTTGTCATTATATATACCAGGACAAGTGCGTAAAGTAACCAATTTATAATCTTTTAAATTTAATTCACCGATGTTTTCTAATGGTCTAATGCCTAATTTTGCCATTGTTGAATTTAGAAATAAATAACTAGGTTTTTGTGTACTTATATCGTGCACAATATATAACGGAGAAAACAACAACAAAAAAATAGCAATAGACAGCAATATCAAATATATGAATTCTGCTACAGCTTCATTCATTTCATCCGTGTTAGGCATTTTTACATTCTCCTTTCTACGTCAATAGCAACAATTCTGAATTTTGTATATCCATCAAATTTTGCCTGATAGTCTTTTCGTACTTCAAATAGCACTTCTGTTCAGGTTTATCAACATACAATTGGAATGCATTTTTAAGAGCTTCTTTAAAAACATGCTCAACAATATTTGTCATATCTTCTTTAAGATCGCTTATATCATGGTTCTTGCCATCTCTGCCTATTATCTTGCCTACACTAGAAAGCATCTGCCTTGCCAGTTTCGTTTCTCTTATATATGCTTTTGCCGTATCAGTCAGCAATGCGTGTCTATCATATAAATCTTCCAACAGCTTTGCACCTGCCACTGCAACAGCGGAATTATACCATTCATCGTTTTGAAAAGATTTCTTAAATGTATCTGCAATTTCCTGCTTTTTTGTATACTGTTTATCCAGCAAAGTTTCTTTCATGAAAAGCACAAAATTGCAAAATGAACTTGCCTGCCATATACCGTTTTTGAAGTATTGAGGATTTTTCTCTCTATACAAAGTTATTACGCCTTTTCTTGATATTTTTCCTTTGTATTTGGCATCGTTAAGCCATTTTATCAGTCTGTCCTTTGACGCAAGCTCGTCAGGCATATCGTCCATCAGATCTGAATAGTGAATACATGAATATTGCCTTGCTATGAATATCTCAAATGCTGCATTAAGTTCTTTTCTGACTTTTTCTTCAGTTTGTCTAAATATGAAAGAATCAGGATTAACTGTTAATAATTCGGTACTCAACATCCATCACTCCTTTAGTATTCCATTTATCAATCTTTTGTAAAGCTTCATTAAGCGTATCAGTAAGTCTTTGTACAAGTATTTCAACGTTTTTATCTTGCAGGTCTCCTTTGCTATTTAAAAGCACATCTATTTTTTCAGTATATTCTTTAATACTTCCAATAAAGTCTGATATTTGCTTTGTCAGATTGTAATTAATTCTTTGTTCTGCATATACATGATCATAATCAGTTAATTTATTGAGGTACTCTTGATTTTCCTTCTCAAGTTTCTTGTTTTTTGCTTTAAGATCTTCAAGTGTCTTAATATATTCTTGTTTTTCCCTTTCAAGGTTTTGACGTTCATTTTCAAGTTCTCTTAAGCGTTCTTCAACGTGTTTTGATTGTTCTTTTATTGTTTTTAATGTATCTTTTAATTCTTGGTAATCATCAGGTTCTTTTTCTATTACTTCAGGTTTTATGTTTTTAAGTTTTTCTTCAAGCTCTGATTTTTGCTTTTCTAATTCCTGCTTTTGCTGTGTCAATGATTTTGTCAGGTTTTCCATATCAGACATTTTCTTGCGCATATCTTCCATATCTTTTTGGTACTGCTCTATTTCATTTTTCTTATATTTGCCTATTGCGTTACCAAACGTTTTGTAGAGTTCTTCCTGCTCTTCTTTGCTGCGTGATGCGAGAAATTCTGCTAACTGCAATGATAATGTATTTTTACCACTGCCGAACTCAATCAGCTTTTGGAACGGCGGTATCAAATTGTTAAGTTGATCTAACCGCCTTAAATGTCTTTCCGATATTCGTAAATTGTCAGCAAGTTCTTTTTCTGTTTTAGGTAAAGCGGACACGGTGTCCTGTTTTTTCGTACCATTATTGTTATTATTTGGTCTACCTCTCTTGATGTCATAAATCCTTTTAAGTTCACCTATACATCTCGCCGACTTCATAGGATTAATATTGCCTACTCCACGCTGCATAAGGTTCGATTCAAGTAAATCTTTAAGTTTCCAATCCTCTGCCGAAATACCATCTCTATCAACATACTCATGTACTTCACAAGGCACTTCAGCTAAACCTAATTCTATTGCAGCTTTAAGTCTTTGATGACCTGAAATGACAGTATAGTTATCAGTTACAATTAAAGGCTGTATAATACCGCTAGTCTTAATACTTTTTACAAAATCCTTCCACTTGTCGCCTTCCATGTCGTCAAAAAATTCCTTATTGCGTGGGTGTATTTTTAAAAGTTCAACTTTAATCATCTGCATTGTTTATCCTTCCTTTCTGAAATTTTTGCACATTTAAAAGACATTAAAAAAGCAGGCATTTAAGCCTGCTAGTCAAAGGAGGTGAAGTGAGTGGAAAGCAAAAAAAAAGGCAGGCATCAAGCCTGCTTAAAGTTCTTATTTTTCATGTGAACTCATGGATCAAAAAATAAAGTGGCAGGTAATCACTACTTGCCCCTTTAAAAAATAATCTTGATCTGTACGTGTTGGATATATAATAGGATTAACTAATTCATTTGTCAAGAATACATGTGTTCGTATTAAGATTTATTGCCTTCTTTCTTATCCTTTTAACTTATTTACCAATTCCAACGCACTTTTATTTCTTCTTATAGCAGCTTCAAACGGTATCTTAAAAAATTCCTGCAATATTTCCTCTGCATATTTGCCTTTAATTATAGGCGTTTCTTTTATTAACTTACTATCTTGGCCATTTTTCACATAACCGCACCTCTTTCTAATCAAATTGCTTCCTCGATCAAAACCTGTTCAAGTTCCAGTAAAGCACCGTTAACGTCCTTTTTCTCTTTCAATTTATATCCTAAAAGCTTCATCATACCTTCAATCTGATCTATTGCCATGTTCTGCTTATTTACATCAATTTCAATTACATTCTTAACAAGTTCAGGTTCCTTTTTAGGTTCTATAATAGACTTTATTTCAGGTTCTATTTCAGGCTTTATTTCACTTTTACTTTCTGCCTTTGTAACAGGTTCCTCATCAGGCTTTATTATTTCTTCTCCAGAAAAGCTCACTTTTCCTTTCAAACCTAAATAAAGTCCTTGTACATCAGAAAATTTTGCAGGATTTTTTACACGGTTTATAATTTTTTCAGGCGTTATTATGTCAAAAACAATATCATATATTCCTAATGCAAGTGCATATCCTAAATTTTCATTTTTATCATTATCCAAAAGCAGAATTACACGCTTATCACGTTGCCTTAAAGCAAACAAATAGTCCTTTAAAGGTAATTTAATTTTTGTCCGAGCTGATATAATAACCACATCAGCTTTTTCTTCTTGCAGTGGATATTCTTCATAAAAAACTATACGTGAATTTATTTTTGTATCATCAAACATTTGCTTTAATTTGTTATCAAGATCATCGTAACCTGTATATATTAATACCATTGTTTACACTCCTTCACTATTTACTCATTATTTTTTTATGAGCTATACTTATGTTCTCATCATCTATTTCAGGTATATCCATTTCGTTTCCGCATTCACTGCATTGAGGAATTTTAGCAATATAGCTGATTGTTTTACCACCAATTTGCAAAGAAACTTCTTTATATTTGATTTTATACTCTATTTCTTTATCGCAAGAATAACACTAAAGCCTTAATGAGGAGTTTTTATTTTTTGTCAGAAGGTTCCAATGTGTGAATTCTGTTTAAAAGTCTCAAAAAGTTTTTATCAGCCATTTTATTACCTCCTGTTTTCAATTTTTACTAAAATACATATTTTTATTTTTTTTCAAACACCGCCACGTCTCCAATAGGCTCTATATTATGATAGCCAACATACTTATATCCAGCTTTTTCAGCACGTTTAACAAGACTGACAAGTTCTTTCCATGTTCTTATACCTTGAATGAAAATTGTATCGCCTTTTTTATAAGTCTTAATCATGCTTTATCAAAACCTTTTAATATTTTTGTGTCCGTCTTTTAATGTTTTTGTGTCCGTACAGGCAGTACGTCAACGTTCCTGCCTGTTGCTCTTGACGGACACAAAAAAAAAGCAGGCACAATTAAGTACCTGCTACGTTCTTTTAAGTACTAATGTTTCAGCCATTATGTCATGCAATGCCTGTTTTCTTGCAGTCCAGCCTGCCATCATGAAACCTACAAACAATATTAGACCAGATATAATTTTACCAAAATATCTGCCTGTTGCTCTGCCAAAACCTATCTTGTCGCCATTTAAGTCTGTGACATACAAGCCTAATGCCATTTTGCCTAATGTTGCCTGTGTACTGCTCGACTCCATCAGAGCATAATATAACCAGCCTACAAATAGTACAGCATAAGGCATTTTTGCTGATATGAATATTGCTTCTATTATACCTAGTATTAAGCCGTCAATGATATAAGCCACAAACCTACGCCAAAAACCTGCATACTCCATGTACATCTCTCCTTTCAGTTTTATATACAAAAAAAACAGGCATTTTTTCACGTGCCTGTCAATTAGAAACCAATGACAAAGGATCAATCCAATTTCCTTGTGTCCAGTCGCCTATACTTACACCATAATGTACATGCGGTCCAGTTGATTTTCCTGTATTTCCAGAAAGACCAATTATATCACCTTGTTTTACCACATCACCAACTTTCACATTAACTTGACTTAAATGACCGTATAAATAATCATGTACAGCATCACGTATAACAACAGTATTTCCATATCCGCTCACCCAGCCTGCGACTACTATTTTCCCGTTTGCAGTTGCCTGTACTGGAGTACCTATAAGCACTGCTATGTCTATTCCAGGATGAAAATCACCAGGCTGTCCTGTATGAGGATTAATCCTGTATCCAAACGGAGAACTTATCTGTCCTTGAACTGGAAGCATTCCTCCATTTGACATGCTCTCTTTGAATCCTTCTGCATAAGACCAGATTATTGAAGCATATTCTGATCTTGCTCTGTCTAATGCATCACTGCCAGCAAAACCTCCGTAACCTGCAAGACCTTTTAATGTTTCGTCCTGCCAGTCACCATTCCAGTCAATATTGCCTAAATACTGTTTTAATAAATAAGTTCCTACATCGAGCTGTGCAGCAGGATTAAACATATCTGCATTTACATCATAACCAAGCATAGGTGCATAATATTTCCAGTTATCAGGCATAACTTGCATTAAACCTAATGCACCGCTGGAAGAGTTAACTGCTGTAAATTTGAAACTGCTCTCCTTCTCTATTACCGCAGCAACAAACCATACAGGTATTCCATATTTATCCGCATACTGTTTTATCAAGTTATATAGTTCAGGAGGAATTGTAGCCGAAGATACAAGGTTTGAATAGTCTACGCCTGTTCCTGCGAGCCATTGTTCTCTTTCTATTTCATTGTCATAGCCTTGAGCCGACTCTATAATTGACTGTCTCGCTAACTTTATATTGCTTTCATCTTTAAAAATATGAAAGTTGCTTTTAATATAGTCGTCCAGTCTTTCATAAGGTTTTCCATTCAGCTTTATACCTGTAAGTTTCCATGTTGTTTCTGTTATCTTTAATTTTTGATTCACCTGTTCATTATACTGATAAGTCGTATTAATTGTTTTTTCGTAGGTATATATAAAATCACCTTGTAATGTATTTGCTTCAGACAGCAAATAAAGTGGATTGTGTACAGTTTGAGTTTCAATGTTCCATGTTTTGTTCTTATCGTCATATACAGGCACTTGATATTCTATTGTTGTTCCATAGTCTATGTACCTGAAAGTTGGATGGAGTGCTTCTGCTATTGATGTAAGCAATTTACTGTCTAATTGTTTGCCTTCAGCACCATTTAGATACATTCCGACTGAAAGTACCTGACCTACAGTTAATGCAAGCTGTTTATCCCTGCCATAAGCGTCCATAAACTTATCAGTTTTAATCCAGTTAGGATTTTCAGGATCTTCAGCGTAATATAAATCTTCTACATTTGCTTTATCAACAATAGTTTTTGTCATGTCGTAATATTGTTTATCAACTCCGCTGTTATTAAGTCCTGCTACAGTCCTCTGCGCTGTAAACTGTGTGAAGGCTATTCCAGTCAACATAAATATTATTATAAAGACAGCACCCAAAATTATAGCAGGCACCAAATAAGGCATCAGCAATTTTAATAAATGTTTCTTTGCCTTATTTTTAATATAGCTTTTTGCTCTTTCTTTAATCACTGACTTTCACCACCTAAAAAAAATAAGGACTATTAAGTCCTTATTTCCATCTCATTCCGTCTAAAGATGTATTAACACCATAATCATTTAGTTTTTGCTGTACTCTCGCAGGTGATGAAAAAGCATTTGAAAAATTGACACTTGCCGTTTTAAATATCGCTTCTCTGGTGGATTTTGCACCTGTCATATTTTTTAAAGCTTCCTTTGTACCGCCTTCAAGATTATTTTCTTTAGCATATTTATGTGCATTGTACAAAGTTGAAACAGTTCCAGTACCAAATGCAACGAACTGACTTCCTCTATTTACTAAATTTTGGACTTGACGCATACCTTCAGTTCCGCCTGGCAAACCTGCAATCCTTGCAAATGATCCTGCACGTTGTGCATAATGTCCTGTTTTACTTCCAGCATTTAAAGATTTTAACATATAACCTGCTGCAACTGGATCTATTTGCTTATTTTCACCTATTACACCTCCTGACGGACCTGAAGTACCTGTAACATTTATACTTCCGTTTGTATCTGCATTACTGCTGGTACTGCTCATATTGACTGTACCAGTTGCACTATTAGCTGCACCTGCTGTACCTGCTTCCATTCCTGATACAATACCTGCACCACTGTTACTGCCTGTACTATTACTATTCATCGCTGCCATAGCACTGGCAACACCTTGATGTGCTGCTGAAGGCTTAAATTGGCTCATAATAGTATTTGCTGCCGAAGGCAAAGCACCTAAACCAAGAAAAGTCATACCTGCACCAGCTACACCATATTCATCAACACCTGAAAGTCTCGTCATAAGTCCTTGAAGCGAATTTCTTAAAGCTTCCGCCAAAGGCATCAATGTTAAAGCCCATATAAGGCATTCAAACCACTTTCCTGTAGAAACTATTGACAAAAATACAAGAAAAACAAAAGCATAAAAAGATTGCATAAAAATATTTGTTACAATCTCGCCAAACCACACACTGGCAGCATTAATATTTTTATTTATCGCCCACAGTACAGACATTATAGGTGTAAAGATAATAAATGTAATAAGTATAAATTTACGTATTATAAACATAATACTTATCCTTACATTTATATAGACAAACAATGCAATTATCATTGCTGTTGCTAATGCACTGCCTGTTTTTACATCCTGCAATACTCCATTCATTCCTAAAACGCTGTCAGGACTCTTTGTAGGTAAAACATTTTGAGCAAAGAAATATACAATTGAATTGTTAATATACAAAAGCACATGTATAAATAACAGTGACAATCCTGTAAATATACCAAAAGTAAAGAGCCTCATTATACTTTCTTTTGCTTCTGCTTTTGCTTTAGGATTTATCGAAACATACATAGTCTTAAATATTGCCGTAAACAAAGGTATAATTGCAAGTCCATATGACAATGTAGTCATAATTGGAAACCACTGATTTATAACATTCCATTGATCACTTCCTAAAGGCAGCAAATCATCAGGTTTTTCAAAACCATTATAAAGCAAACTGTTAAGTGATTTTATGCCTGTCCATTTTTGAAGTACTGTCATAACTGATGTTGCAAAGTCTGCTATGACGCCAGCTATAATCTTTTCAAATACACTTCCGTTTTCAGAATTTATTTTGTCGAGTAATGTCTGTGCTGTGTTTGTTTCAGGCGTAGGATCATTAGGATTAGGTGTCGTGCTGTCTGTTTCAGTTGCACTAATAAGTGACTGTGCCTGATCTTTGCTTATTTCGACCATGAAATTGTCTAAATTTAATATTGTCGGCAAATTACTGCTGGAATCATATTCAGACGTATTTATTGTTATTGAATATTTTTTTACTGCATTTAATATCCTATTATATTCATCACTTGTAATGCTGTCATAGTTTCCATCTTTAGACGCTATTGAAACATTGACTTTTTCTCCGTTTTCAAGCTGGCTTATCATGCTGTCAAATTCAGATGATGCAAATGCCGTAAAAGGAATTAAATAAACAATTAAAATTATTGATACAAGCAGTATTGATATTACTTTTTTCAAAGAATCACCTCCATAAAAAAAAAGACACTTGTTATTTAACAAATGTCTTATCAGGATAATCAAAACCTATTCCAGTTTTCCTAAGTTTAGTTTCACCACTAGGCAACAATTTTTCTTGTATTGATAGAGCGTACATTGACACAGGTTCTACTTTGTTATTTTTTATAGTTAAACCCATAGAGTTCGCAAGCTGCTCTATGTATTCTTTAGTAACTCCAGGACGTTCAGGCGGTATTCTTCCTTGCAGCAAAAGCCTTTTTTCATTAACACCTATTGCATTGTTAATCGACATACCTGTAGAAAGTTCATAATTCCATTCATCTTCTTTTACAATGGATAAAAAGAAAGTTGAAATAAGCGTGAGTATTGATGCTAATACAACAATAAATCTTACAGTAAATTCATTATTTACGGAAGGTGATATTATACCCCACTGTATAAGCAAATCGGTACCTTTACCTAACACAACTATTACTGGAAGAAATACAAAGCCTAAACTCTTGAATAAAGCTTTAAAAAAGAACGGAAAAATAAATTCTATAGCAACAGCAGATATTATTGCAATCAATATCTGTTTCCAGAAAGTTTCAACAAAAAATATCAAAGCTATAACGCCCATACATATCAACCTCCATATAGGCTGTACTTTATATTAATTGTACATCTACATATATGTTTTGTCAATATACAGATGTACTAAGTTGTAATGTATGGCCATTCATAAGATGTAGGTTCCACAGCAACAGCAGTTACGTTTCCGTTTAAGGAAAGTATGCATTCACCTGGATTGAATGTTTCAAGCAAATTTTTTGTTCCTTCTGACAGGCTGAAAAATTCAGTAACCTGATCTACTGCTGATGGATGCTGACGCATAAGCATAACAGTTGCGCAGGACTTTATAACTGCACGTCCTTCTTCGTTTGACAAAAATTCATCTATAAATTGGCTTGCAACAATCAACGATGCATGATGTTTCCTGCCACGCCTTGCAAGATCATTTAAGAAAAGCGCAGCTTCAGGATACTTGACAAACATCCATGTTTCATCATTAGCGACTATTTTGTCAATATGCCTTTGTCTCTGTACAAAATTCTGCCATACCCATGAAAGCAATACATACGTTGCATAGAATTTTGTAAACTCATCCTTTATATCAAAAAAATTAAATCCTATTATGTGAGATTTCAAATCAATAGATGTTTCACAGTCAAACAAGCCCATTGAACCGCCTTTTAAAAAAGGTATAAGTATTTCTGAAAGTTCCTGTGCGTTTTTCTTCTTGCTTAATTTTGCCTGAAACTCTGACAATGTCGGCATTTTCTTTTTGATCTTGCCTAATATAAACTTGTCTCCGTCCTGTATTCCGCCTTCCTGATACAGGCTTTCAGGCTCACCGTCTCTTATATCACGTTCATTGTAAAGTTCTAATACTGCCTGTTCTATAGCAACAATTTCAAGTGCATTTAACGGTCTGCCATTAAAGTTTCTTGATATTGCACCTAATATTCCTCTTATTTCTGCAACTTTTGTCATAAGGTCTACTGTTTCTCTTCCATACTCGTCCAAATCAAGTTCCAGATCAAACAGATTAATTCCTGTCGGTGTTCCTGATTTTATTGTTATATATTCGCCTTCAAGCATATCGCTTATAAGTTTCTTGTATTCACCTTCAGGATCAACAACAACCACTTTTTTGCCTTGTATCACATACTGTGCCAACATGTGCTTAAGTGCCACTGACTTGCCAGAACCAGGTATGCCGAATATTGCAATATGCTGATTGTTGAGCCTGTCAGGAACTGCAAAGTTATTCATAAAAACAGGTGAACGTGTAAAAAGGTTTTTCCCGAGAGGTATACCATCATGATGTGTCATGTCAGGATTTGAAATAGGAAACATAGCTGCAACTCCGCCTGTTGTAACATTCCTTTTAAAGTCAGTCACATATATATTTCCTGTAGGAAGCACGCTCTTAAAACCTTCTATCTGCCTGAAAGTCAAGCTTCTTAAATACGTTGCTTTACGTGCCAATAAGCTTTCCAGCAAATAAGTCTTGTTTTCAAGATCTTCTTCATTTTTTGCACGAAGCCTTAAAAATATTGTTATATAAAACATTTTGTCACGGTTAGTTTGAACAGCAGTAAGCTCTGACAAAAGGTCATCACGCATTGTTGTAAGTTCAGGCATGTTTGTAATATCTCCGTTTTTTTCTCTTGAATATATTTCTGTAAGCACAGAATCAAGTTTTTTCTTAAGATTTTTAGCAACTTTGTCATCAGGCACAGGCTCAATATACGTTGTAAGCGAAATGCCTTCTATTGAAAACAAGTCATCAAGCCAGCCTAAATATATTTCACGTGGATATACAGATACCACAAAGGTTCTGACATAATTTTCAGGTCCTAAATATAAATAATCTTTAGTTTCCAATAATCCGTCTGGAATAAAAAGATCGTGCAGATCAGCAACATTATCGCTCAATTCTATTTCATCGCTTTCAATTTTCTCTTGTTTCTTCTTCCACATTTGAGACACCTCCTACGTACAGCTCAAATCCGCCATTATCAACTATCTCTGATGGCTTAACTGTTTTATTGTTTATGCATGAATTCAGCAAATCCAAAATTGCACTCGATGAAAGTCTTTCTGATTTAATTTTTATGCTCTTCATTTCATTAATCATTATCTGGCATAACCTGTTAAGTTCACTGTATGCTTTTTCAAGTTCTCCTTCATATGTTATTACCAGATAATTGCTTCGCACATTTATGTTTTTATTCTGCATCAGTTCGTTCAAATAGTTTATTGTTTCTCTTGCAAATGCTTTTACTTTTAAAGGATAATCATTATTATTCATTGCAGTTACAATATCATTTATTGTATTATCCGCTTCTACTCTTTCTGTCGCAACTACAAACTGTATAGGCAATGTAAGCGGAAGTGCAGTCCTTATAAGTATATTTTCTATTATTGTCTGTTCATCATCTGACAACAATCTTATGTCCACCGATCCTATCTTCAAGATAGCAGCATATCTGTTTCCTTTCATGTATATAATACCGTCACGTATATCCGTAACTTCCCATATATCCTTTAAATTAGCTTTTTTAGATTTATCCGTTTCAAATTCCTGAGTTTTTTGTTTTGGTTGTTTTATTCTTCGTAAAGATGAACGGCTGTCAGAAAATCTCATATAAAGCACACCGCCAATTACAACAAGAACAGACAGCACACCAAAAAGTATTGTAATTGCTACAAACACTATATTAACTCCTTTCGTTCAGAAATTTCTTATTACGGGATCTATGCGTAAAATATATCATTACAAATTTATCAAAATATACGCCATCTACCTTTAAAAAAGCGCACAAAGAACATCCTATAAGCACCAAAAGAACTGTCAATGCTCTTACTATCCACGAAAACAAAGGCACAGTAATACAAAAAAAGAAAGTTGCAACAAATATACCTAAATATACAAGTTGTCTTGCTGACATGCCCCAAAACAATTTTTCCTCATGCTCAAATTCAAATGGTATAGAAAAATTTCTCAATTACATCACCTCCAACAAAAAAAGGAGGCTGTGTGCCTCCATTAAGATAATGGCGAATAACTTTGAATTTGACTTTTTACTTTTGTATAACCAGACAAAGTAACAATTGCACCAAAAATCGTTATAATTAGGCCAAGTCCTATAGTTGCACCTATAAGCCATCCTATTCCTTCAAGTGCTTCAGACCTTTTCTGCGCTTTTCCATGACTCGCAATTATTTTTATTGTGGATATAAGCAAGCCTACAAATACAAGTGCCATACCTATTGGCATTGCAAATTGTCCGACAGTTTGTATTATGCTGTTTGCCACTTGAGTAGTATCAGTAGCAGTGGTACCTGCTAAAACTAAAGATGGCATAAAAAACATTGCAGGCGCAATATAATAAATTGATTTAAAGCCATTTATAAATCCTTTAACAAATCTATTCAAGGCATTTCACCTCCTTTACAGCATAGAAACATTTAAAGGCTGACTTATAGAACGCAACAAAGCAAAAATTAAAGGAATCGAAAAATACAATATTACGCCTAACACAACTGACATTATGCCAGCTATGCCCATTCTTCTCACTGTAGATGAATGAAATAAACTTCCAGCGATAAAAAGAACTATAGAAACTATCATAGCCAATGACGCAAATGGAAGTATTATATTTCCAAATGTTTGAGATAAAAGTGTAATAACTTGTGCTACTTTACTGCCGAATTCTTGAGGCGTAACCGTTGCTGTTGTCATGCCACCACCTTCTTTTTAGAATTTTTCAGGAAGGTTGATCTTTCGCATTAGCAGTCCTGATTTAATGCCTAAAAACTCACCTCCTTACAAGCATAAAAAAAGCAGGCATTTAAGCCTGCCCTACAAGTTTCTGATACCGCTCTATATTTCTTTTTATCAATGAAACATCATTATTTCTATCCAAATTATACTTGTACATATCCTCATACATCCTAAACATCACTGCTGGATCATCAACAAATCCAAAACATTTCCGTCCATCTCTCCACTGGAACACAGGAGACATAAAAACCGTACATTGTCCTTTTTCTGCCTTAAAGCATCCTTCACATTTTTGTGATAACATTTGTAAAACCTCCTTTAAAAATTTTAGGCATAAAAAGACAAGCGTTCAAGCCTGCTTAAAGATTTTTCGTAATAAAAAACAATGACATAAACAATACACCTAAAAAACTTCCAACAAACAGTCCCATCACAAATCCTAACAACAAAATCCATCACTCCTTTTTATCCACAGAAAAAGATATGCGCATACCTTGAAGTATTTTCCAATTTTCTATCCTTTTAACATCACGTCTTCATGCAGTGGATATAAACCCGCATATTTTCTATACATGTCCTTATAACACGCACATTATATTTCCTGCCAATACTCTTTTAACTTCTGACACATCTTATCACGCCTTAATTTTTTTAAAGCCTTTATCTCTATCTGCCTTATCCGCTCTCTTGTCAATCCAAGCATATTCCCTATCTGCTCTAAAGTCATAGGTTCTTCAGTACCTATTCCAAATCGCAGTTCTAATATCAAGCGTTCCCTTTCAGGCAGTATATCAAGTACCTTATCAATTTCCTGTTTAAGCTGTTCATTTATCGTTTCATTTTCTATATCAACTTCTTCGTCTACCAGATAATCGATTAATTCTGCATCACACTTTTCATCATCAACATATTGATTTAAACTAGCAACACTTTCGGCAAGTTTTAAATACTTTCCAACAGTATTTTCATCAAGCTTCATTTCAACAGCAATTTCCTTCACAGTAGGTTTTTCACCATTTTTCTGTTCAAGATCATACATAGTTGACAATACTTTATTTATTTTTTCTTGGATGTGAATAGGAAGTCTAACGCTTTTAGATGTGTTTTTCATATAACGCTGTATTCTCTGCCTTATGTACCACACTGAATATGTAGAAAACTTATATCCTCTTGTATAGTCATACTTATCTATGGCTGTAAGCAAGCCTATCAAGCCTTCCTGAACGAGATCATCAAACTCAAATCCAGGCTTTGATAGTTTGCTTGCCATCTTCTGTACAAGTCTCATATTATGTTCGACTAATATATCCTTTGCACTCTTATCACCGTTACGCAGTCTTTTAAAGAGTTCAGCTTCTTCTTTACGTGTCAGCACTTTACTCATACTTTTTATTCCTCCCTAAAATGAATTTCATATACACAAAAAAAAAGACAGGTTTTAAGCCTGTCAAAATACGACAAACGAGTCTGCACTTAAGCCTCTGCCTCTGACACTGATACCAACAAGATCCTTAATACTTGAACCTTTAACCAAAATATCAAAATCAAAGCATTGCTTATATACATCGACATTAAAAACTTCTTTATCAATTAACATTATTTCATATGTATCATAAAATGAATTTTTTCTAGGCACATCAAATGTAAAAAGAGCATATGAATGAACTCTTGAATACATTCTTAAGTCAAAAAATTGTTTTTCTTTGTGCCATAACAACACAAACGGCTCTGCCAGTTTTGTTTCCAATACGTCATCTAATACACGAGGATTTTTTATTCTTATTTTTTCGCTGCCAAAGCAAAAATAATTTCCTTTGCACGTAACTACTGGAATATTCTGAATCTGCACTTTCACTTCTTCCATCAATTTATCAATTTTATTTTCTTTCGTCAGTACCAACACACCATATTGCATCACATCAAATGCTAATTTTATTTTTTTATTATTGAGCATGATTGCAAATTCTTGTTGCACTAATTTTTCCTGTTTATCTTCATTTATTAATTCAAAAATGTTCACGCTTTCATCTCCTGATTTTCATAATAGATTTTTCTGTTTTTATTATTTCTTCTAATTCTCTTAAAAGACACTTTTGCTGATATCTGTTAAATATATAAGTTTGATAAGCCCCACATCCATAGTCAATTGTTAACTCAAATTTTGTTTTTTTCTCTTTAAGAGCATTAACAATATCATTTATACGTCTAGCAGATAGTTGAGAAAACAAAACACCTTTTCCAAATCTACCTGCCATTATTGAAATTTTGTATAACTCTATATTTCCTTTGAGATCATCAATATAATACTTGTTCACAACCGCAAAACCAAAAAAATAATCAATAAGCTTTTGTTTTTTCTTTTTTATAGAAATATTTGACTATTTCTTTCTTATCTTTATTTGAAGCCTTTAAAAAAATTTTGATAATCTTTATAATTTTCATTTCCACAATCTCCTACTTAAATCAAAATAAGAGCCTTATTATCGTTTCTATCAAAGACCGTATTAAATTTAACTTTAAGTCCATCAAACTCATAAGTAACACACCAATCCATTTCTAAAACATCATCAACATTTTTAATATCAGAGATAATTACAGGAAACTTTAAAGCTTGCCATTTTTTGTATTCATCAACAGTCGAAACAATGAATAAAGGTTTCTTTTGTTCCGAATACAATTTGATAAACAAATCATCATCATCAAACGAAGCTATTTCAGCATCGTTATTTTGCTCGTATATTTCTTTCTTCATGTTTTCTACATTATCGGTCAGTACCAAAATACCTTGACTTGCAACATTTCCCTTTAACATTATTTTTGCATTCTTTAATTTCAACACTATCTTTTCCATACGCAATTCTCCTTTCACGCACTTTTCACAAACTCAACAAACTCATTGACGTTCATATTGAGCTTTTTACCAAGCATTTTACATGCCTTATCAGTTATTGATTGCTTATTATATTCCTCAAAGTCAGCATGTTTAACAATATACAGTCCATTAGACTTCCAAAAAGCAAAAACTATAAAAGCCTTTCCGCCAGCTTTCTCAAAGTCTGACAGAAAAGCTTTTTCTTTACTTGAGAAATGTGTTTCAGAAAACTGTATCCTGTCCGATACTGTTTCTTTGCACTCTATTGCAACAGGTATGCCTTTTACAACACCAAGAAAGTCAACAGGCGCACCTTTTTTAGGAAACGTCCTATTGCCATATGTCACCCACAGTACATTTTGTTTTAACAAAACTCCTTGTCCAAGTATCCTTAATTGCATACTCATATTTTCTATTAATTCTTCTAACGCACCGCCTTTTTGCATGTATTCACGCACTCTCCTTCTGCTTTTGATACAACTGCTTTTCTATTCTATTTACAAGCAAGCATATTTGCAAAAGCTGATCCTGAATCTCATTACTCGTATCAGGCAAAAGTGTTATTGCAATTTCTTTAATCTCTGCCAAATCATCAATTACTGTATTTTCTTGATTCTTAATTTCTTCTTGTTTTAAAACATCGAACTGTTTTTGAGTATTAGGCACCCATAAAAAGAAATTTAAGAAGGTAATAATTGAAGCAACTATAAACCCCACAATAAAATTACTTTTGCCATTAAATATTATAATTGTACCTATAATGCTGCCTAATATTACTGATAGAACAAATCTAATTATTGCCATTGTAGAAAGAATATCCTCTATCTTATATTTATCATTATAGAAATCCTGAAAAGTCGGATAATACCAACAACGCAAAAGGAATTTTTTAATCTTATCCATCCTACTTTCCTCCTGTCTTATCAACATATAATACATAATCTTTATATCTCACTACTTTTGCTATATCGCCTTCTTTCAGGTCGCTTAAAGCTTCTACAAAAAAAGGCATATCATCAATTACGATAGCCGTCCGTTCAAACTTATGTATCTCAAAAGGTATCTCTATGTCCTTGTTGACAAATTTCTTCGCTTTTAAATCAAAAGTAAATTCAAACACAAAGCCTAAAACAAAATAAGATACAAAAAAACCTAACGCAAGTAACTGCAACTGCACCACAACAGGCTTATTAACAGCAAAACAAGCTAATACAATACCCAAAATCGCAGGTCTAATATATTCCGAATACATGCCAAATGTCTTTTCGTTTAAAAACAATAAAGCAAAAATCAAAATCAAATAATCAACCAACAAGCGTTCCTCCTTCCATTATGTTTTTAAGTCTCTCCATACATATATTCCAACTTTCCAAATCTCTTTCAAGACCATAACAGTCCAAACCTAGTTCATTTGCTGCTAATGCAGTAGTTCCGCTTGATATATATTAACCATGCTTTAACACGTCCTTTTTAAGTTTTTATACAAAAAAAGACTGCTTTTTGCAGTCTCATTATCAATCTCACTATTACACTATTTCAGGCTTTTCATCAAGTACCTTAAAACTAATATAATTGCCATTAATATAAGGTCTCACAATAAGTTTTACATTGTCGCCTGTATTATAAGTTCCATTAACAAATATATTAAACTCACCATTAATGTTTATCATACGCCATTTTACAGTTTCTTTAATGTCCGTAACAGTTCCATTGATCAGAAATGCAGGTTCAGGATTTTTGTATCCAAAAGGCTCAAAATCATCAAAGCTTTTTAATTCTTCTAAAACAGGCTTTTTTAAAAGTACACCATCAAGCAGATTAATTTCCTGTTTTATTGGATTTTCTTCAAAATACTTATTTAAAGCCTCCTGAAGCCTTTTAGCATCTCTTATATTAAAGGAAACACCGCAGGCAGCCTTGTGTCCGCCATACATTATATCAAGATTTTTTGAAGCATACTCAAATGCCTGCAATAAATCAAATTCACCGTATGTCCTAACAGACGCTGTTACCTGTTCATATTGCAATATACCTATCAATACAGGCTTTTGAAACATTTCTGAAATACGTCCAGCGATAAGTCCTATTATGCCTTTAGGACAATTTCTAAATATGTATATTAGAAATTTATTATCATTATCCTTAATATTCTCCACATACCTTTTTACTAATTCTAATCGTTTCTGATTAAGTTTTTCGACAGTTTCAGCACCAGTACCATTCAGAAGCAAATTTAAACCTAATACAGGACTTTGCAAGCGACCACAGGCATTTATTCGAGGTGCTATTACCCAGCCCAAATCAAATCCATTGACTTCTTCGGACTTTCTGTCTGCTATCTTCAAAATTTCTTTAATGCCTTTAACAGGACTTTTTCTTATATACTCAAGTCCTTTACGAGCTATATACCAGTTGTTTGAATCCAAAGGCACTATATCCGCAACAGTAGCAAGTCCTGCCAACTCAATCATATCAATCATAACAGGCTCATTTTTTGTTTTCAACAACTCTCTTGCGATCAAAAATGCTACGCCTGCACCTGCATAATCTTTGTATGTATTATCATATAGTTTTGGATCAAAAACTTTATATGCTTTTGGCAGTACACTTTTAGGTTCATGGTGGTCTGTTATTATCAATTTAACACCGAGCTTTTCTGCTTCCTCTGCTGCTTCAAAGGCTGTTATACCATTGTCTACTGTTATAATGGTATCAAAGCCTTTTTGTTTAAGTTCTTTTACATGTTCAGGCTTTAGTCCATAGCCTTCTGTACGTTCTGGAAGGCGTATTATATTTTTTATGCCAAGCCTGTCCAAAGCCTTTTTAAGTATCAAACTAGAGCATATACCATCTACATCATAATCACCAAAAATTGCAACCTTATTAAAGCCTGATATTGCCTGTACCAAATCATTTATAGGCATGATATTAGGCTGTACTGGATATGTTCTGTTAAGCTCTGGTTTTGTATTGGAATTGTACTGCCAAAGCATATTTATCATCTCCTCATATTTATCATCTCCTAATGAGAAACTATTTGCTCTCTGTATTTTTCAATGCATGCGTAAAAGAATCCAAAGCCAGCAAAAAATACATTAATTCTATAGCTATTTTAGTTGGTCTATATTGACCTAAAACAATTTCTACCAAAAGGAAAAACCAACAAAAAGCAAGAAAAAAATATGTCAATGTATCTATTTTTCTATCTTTCAGATACTTAATTACATTACGCATAACAATATCCTTTCTATTGATATTTAGATCTTATCAATTTCACAAAAACAATTATGTCAGAATTAATGCAAAAAATTAATTTTCACGAAACCGCACAAAACGTCTGATTTAGAAACTGTTGTACGATATTTAGGCAGTTGGATCAAATAGAAATGCTCATACTCCTTTATAAGTTCACCTTTGGCTTTGCGTCCTTTTTCACTTTCTATTTCTACTTGCATTTTATCATCTCCTCAGTTTGTCTAAACCAACAAAAGATATTTACCTTTTTTTGTTATTTCTAATATCATTTAGAAGGAAAATCAATCCTATCAATATCATAATAATTGCTACAAGCATAGGAAAAGATTCTAAACATATGATTGAAAATACAACAAAAAAGAATGCACTTAAAAAATATATAACTATATTATCATCCTGCATTTTATCGTCCTCCTTTGCTCAAAACAAAATATGCAACTGTCAAAACACATGCCAAAGAAGAAGCTGCAAGCACTGCAAAATCTAAAATCATGTTTTCTTTAACGAATGAAAAAATAATTAACAGTATGAACAACGCAATCAAAGAAACTAGCGATAACATTTCCATCTTTTCACTTCCTTCTTAAAACGTGAAATTCCACTTATTGTTTTTTTGCATTACAAAAACACTTCCTTATTGGAATTGATAGTTTTTAGGCACAAAAATTTGTACATCATAGTACCCTTTTTTCAGATATTTGCTATCTTTAGGCAAATATTTATACTTTATATAAGCCTGATTACCTTTTATTATATTGATTTTAGCATACGTTGAAATTGTCTGAAGTTGACCTTGTTCTTGAAAAGCTATTGTAACATACATTTGATTATCTTGTTCTGGTACTTTCTCAATACGTATAAAATTAATATCTTTATTTGTTTGCCATTGCAAAGAATTTAAAGTTTTTGCATTATCAGAATTATAATCATGAATAATATCAACACCTAACCAACAAATTATTGCAATCCAAAATCCTAAAAACAAAAACATTAAAAAATATAATACAAACTTTTCAGTTTTATTAAGAATAGGCATCATTTGACTTCCTCCTTTACTTATCTTAATTTCTCAATTGCAAATCAAACACTTTTTTAACCGTATTTCTAGGAACTATAAGTTTATAATAAGTCACAGGCACGTGCGCAGAAGATAATCCAATAATTTTTCCTATCCAGTGATAAGTATATACTGGCTTTTCAACAACAGTTTCAATTACAGGTTTTTTATTAGATTCCACTATATATACATTATCACTGTCAGCACTTTCTAATTTAATTCCTTCTTTTTCTTGCACATAATAGTAATAGACGATGGTTTGATCAATGCTGCCTGTACCTAGCACAAAAGTACCATTAACCTTATTTCCACTTTCTACTGAAAATATTGGCTTAACACTTACAATTTTTGTTTCATATTTGTAAGGCAATACAAAGCTCAAAATTGTACTAATTAACATTGAACCACACCATACTAAAAGCATTATTCCAGATATAATACCTGCAATATCCTTATATTTTTTATTGCGAAGCAAAAAGTAGACTATGAGAGACAAAATAAAAGCTATAAATGAAGCAATTATCAGCATGTCAGAATTCCTCCTTATTTCCATTCAGCCTTTCTTTTAAGCCCGTATAACGCTTTGAGCTGTCAATTGTACGTACAGCAATGTTTACTGCTTTTTTGTTTCCAAATATCTTAACTGTCTTTTTCGCTCTTGTAACGCCTGTATAAATCAAATTACGTTTAAGCATAATGTAGTGACTGGTCGTTATTGGCATTATAACAGTGTCATATTCACTGCCTTGACTCTTATGAACGGTAATTGCATAAGCTAACATTATGTCTTTCAATTCTCCCTCAATAAGTTTTATATTACGTCCATCAAAGTCAACTTCAATGCACCTGACACCGTCATCATTTGTATAAGCACGTTTTACATATCCTGTATCTCCATTAAAGATTTCTTTTTCATAATTGTTCGATGTCTGCATAACTTTGTCGCCTACTCTGAACAATTTTTCTCCGTACTTTATTTCTTCTTTGCCTAAACGTGCTGGATTTATTGCTTCCTGCACTAATTTGTTTAATTCTAACGTACCTATATCAGTCTTTTTCATAGGCGTTAAAATCTGTACGTCATCAAGCGATTTACCGCTCTTAAGTTCCTTTACAAATTCCTGCACTATTTGTTGAGGACTTATCAAGTCGTAAAATATGAAATCTTTATTGTTAAATTCAGGCTTTTTACCTTCATTAATAAGTTTTGAATTAGTTATTATCGAAGACATTCCTTTCTGCCTGAATATAACATCAAGCTTTGTTACAGGCACTTTTCCAGACTCTATTATATCTTTTAAAATATTTCCTGCACCTACTGACGGAAGCTGATCTACGTCTCCGACAAGAATTAATTTTGTATTGTCTTTTAAGGCTTTCAAAAGGTGAAACATAAGATCATTATCTATCATAGAAGTTTCATCAATTATCACTGTGTCAGCATCAAGAGGATTTTGCTCATTACGATCAAATCTGACATGTTTCATTTTTTCATCAAATTTACATTCAAGTAACCTGTGAATTGTTTTTGCTTCTTTTCGAGTGGTTTCTTCAAGTCTTTTGGCTGCTTTGCCTGTCGGAGAAGCAAGAGCAACATCATATTTATTTGCTTTTAAGATATATAGAAGTGCATTTACTATCGTAGTCTTACCCGTTCCAGGACCGCCTGTTATAACTGATATATTGCTGTTTAAAGATTTCTTTATAGCCTCTATCTGTTTGTCTGCATATTTAATATCATTTTTAAGTTCAACTTCCTGAATTAACTTGTCAACATTTTTAACTTCCTTTACATTTGCATTTAGCATTCTCAAAATTTTATCCGCTATAAAAGTTTCTTCATCATAATTAAATGCTAAATACACATTTCCGTTGTCATCATATACGTCCTTAATATGGTTTAGATATTGTGCCTGTTCAAAAACCTTCATGTAGCTTATTCCAAGCATTTTTGATGCTGTATTGCAAAGCGTTGTTATAGGCAGATATAAATGTCCTTGCATACTTGCCTGATACAAGCAGTATTTTAAGCCTGACTGGATTCTGTAAACATTGTCGTGTTCTATTCCGACTTTTTTCGCAATTTCATCAGCCTTTATGAAACCTATTCCACTAATGTCTTCGGCTACTCTATATGGATTCTGTTTTATCATGTTTAGCGTATTTTCTTTGTATTTGTCATAAGCTTTTTTAATAGTGTTCAATGACAAGCCTAATGGCAGAAGTGACAATTTAATTTTATTAAACTCTTTATTTTCAACTATTTCTTTACGTATTCTTTCTATCGTGCTTTCTGGTATGCCTATTTCTTTAAGTCTTGCAGGTTCTTTTTCGATTATTTCGATTGCATCTCTGCCGAATGTATCAGCTATTTTCTTTGCACGTTTTGGTCCTATTCCTTTTATGTTCTGTAAAAAAATCTCTATGTCTGAGCTTGTAATATTTTCAGGTATTTCTGTCTGTATTACTTTGAACTGCCTTCCATATTTTTTATGTACTATCCAATCGCCGTGCAGGTTCATTTTCTGTCCTTTTCTACAGCGTTGATTGAGCGTTGCGACAAATCTATTATTATTAGTTTTTACAGACGCTACTGTGAAGTTGTCCGCTTCATAAATTATTCTGTCAATAATCGCATTAGCAATCTCCATAATATCACCTTCTTAAAAATTATGGCTTTTCAATCTTTTTCAATCTCTTTTACCAATCCAAGCAAGATTTTCTTACCAATAATAGGTACAAAATATAAAAGCATAAAAATTGTAAGCATAACACCACTAAGTATCTTGAAATCATACAATGAGTAAAAATAAGAAAGGAATTCTGCTATAACAATGAAAGTCACAAGAAACACTACAAGTTCAGATGAACTATCCAAAAAAAGAAAAGCATAATAAAGTGCAAAAACTATATTTACAGATGCAAATGTATATATCCAAAACAAATCAAATGTTCGTTGTATCAAAGATATAATCACAGAAATCATAAGGCTTGCTACAATAATTCCAAACAAGCCTAATATCTTTTTTTTAAACGAATCTCTAAAATTATAAGCAAAATCAAGATATGTAATAGCCTCATCTAAAACAGAATCATTATCACGCTGTTCCAAATAATAGGACTCATTTCCCCAAGCTTTTTGTATTTTAATACATTCTGGCAATTCTCCACCAAGCTTTTCTAACGCCAATTCAGCTTCTATCTCATCATCAGCATGATTTATAAGTTTCGTTTTTCCTTTATTCGTCAAGCTTATTTGATGTTTTTCGCCCCTACAAGGAATGGTTAAAGTATAAATTGATTTATCTTTATTGTTCATTATTAAAACACCTCTAAAAATCAATATTTAACAAATGTTGTTGAAATAAGTGAAAAGCTAATTTTAAATATGAAAAAGCATAATCTAAAATAGGATCATTAGAGTGAAAATCACTTTTATATGAATCATTTTCCCATGCTTTCTTGATCTTCAAGCACTCTGGAAGTTCACCACCAAGCATTCCAAATGCTAATTCAATCTCTATCTCATCATCAGTATGATTTAAAAGTTTTAATTTTCCTTCTTTTGTCAGATTTATCCGGTGTTTTTCGCCACTGCAAGGAACCGTCAAAGTATAGATTGACTTATCTTTATTGTTCATATTAAAGCACCTCTACGCCCATGAAAGTCCACGTTTATTAATCAAAAGGTCATACAAACTTCTAATTAAAGTATCAAAGTCTCCATCAGGCACACCGCAATGCGTATGTATGTCGTCTAAATATATTGTTATTGTGTTCCCACCTAAATCTTCCTCAAAAGACACTGTATGTCCTTCGTTAACCAACTCTAATATCTTTTTAAAAATTTCTCTTTCCACTTATTTACACCTCTTTTGAATTTCCTCAAAAATCCACCTTCCAAGCTCTGCGTTCTTTTTCTGCACGTCCTCAAACGCTTTGATAACCTTCTGCGCCTTTTCTTTAAGCTTTTCTTCTTCCGTCAAAGGCTGTTTTTCAGCTTCTTTTATAGCCTTATTAAGTTCTCGTGTGCTTAACTCATGGCTTGCTGCATACTCGATCCATTTCTGCGGATCGTTTGTATTGGCAGCAATCCTGTGATGAAACCATGACAAAGTCGGTATTCTTAAACTTTCGTCTGGAAAAGCTCTGTATACTTTAGCAAGCTCTCTTATCTGCGCTGGACTGTCACCTGTCTGGCTCGAAATCCAAGTTGCCTTTACATTGTTTTGCAAAAGTACGTCTGCAATACGTCCTTTTTCCCAGCGACAGTCTATTTCCTGCTCATTTAAGCTTATATATGCCTGAATAAGTTCTTCCAAAGAAGGTTCATTTGTATTTTTATGTTCAGGAAATTTATCAGGTATAGGAAGCCTTATTATCCTGCAAATTTCTTCAGGCGTTTTCTTTTCACGTATTGAAACTATAACTACAAGCTCGTATTTATCGATATTACCTGCATGAACTTTTGCATGGCATTCAGGACAAAGATTTATAAGATTTTCCTTTATGTCGTCTCCTCCTGCGCCACGTGTCTTAACATGATGCACGTGTGTTTTACCAGGCTTTCCGCAATATTCACAATAATCTTTTCTGACTTCTTGAATAACAGAATTATCAACTATACGTTCTGATTTTTGTAGCGAAATTACATCTCCCATAATAATCACCCTTAACTATATAGTATATCTATTTATATGTTTTGTCAATATTTAGATATACTTCTAACTAATTTTTTCTAACTGGTCGTAATTGAAGTCTACTTTTGTTTCTCTGTAAAACATTGGCAAATAAACGCTCACGCCGTTTTTATTAAGTTCTTTGACAGTTCCTATACAGCCTGTAAAAGGTCCATCTTTCACAAGCACATTGTCATTTACGTTGAATCCATAATCATTAATGTCATAAATAAAAATACGCTTTAATTCTTCGTCTGTAAGAGGAACAGGCTGCCTGTCTGGTCCTACATAGCCTACAACACCTTTTATATTCCTAATCACGTACCATGTATCACGATTCATTACCATTTTTACAAGTACGTAACTAGGTAAAAGTTTTTTCTCAACTTCTTTTATTTTGCCGTTCTGCCTGACTGTTTCCTTCCGTGTAGGAACTTCAGCACGCAATATTAAATTCTTATAAGTACCGTTTTGAATTATCATATCTATCTTTTGTTTCACTTTATTTTCGTGATTAGTAAGCGTCTGTACTGCATACCATTTTGGCTTCTCTTTCGTCTCTGTTATCATGTTTTTTCAGTCCTTTCTTCTTATTAAAAATTAAATGTTTTTCTCGATTTTTAAGCAAAAAAAAGAGACTGTTTTTCTACAGTCTTTTCCCGTTAATTTGCCTTACATTTTTCTAATCTTCTTCGTTCTCGTTATACTCTCTGACAGTACCGCCAAAATACCAATGGTTTTCTTCTATCCATTCGATGAACTTATCAAGAAAATCATCGGCACTAATAGGATTCTCTCTCGTATCCACTACGCCATCTATGACTATTTCCATGATTTTTTCACCTCTTTTTCAAAACTTAATATTCAGCCTGATATGGATAGTCTAATAGATCGACAACGAAATCTAAAAATTGTTATCATCATCAATATCATTAGTATTGAATGTTGATATATCACTTAATTCATTAATAGCATAAAGACCTGTTAAATAATCAACACTATTCTTACACTTCTGGCTCTTATAATTCATACAACAAAAAAGGTTGGATTTTCTGGTATTTTAGAATTAAATTTCATTTTCATTACAGCACCGCAATTTTTACATTTTAAATCTTTGCGATATTTCGCTATGGTGCTAACGGAATAGTAGCAGCTTTTTTCGGTTCCGTTATAATATACGTTTCCGTAATAGGATCATATTTTATGTATGATCCAACAAGTGAATTCACATTTCCATCTATTTTTGTTCTGTTTGTATTGATATTAACGAGTTGTCCGTTTGCGTTGACGGTTAACGTCAGCGTATCATCGTTATTGCTCTGAACGTTCAGGATTTTTGCATATCCGGCAGACTGTATTGCTTGATGAGTGGTTTCTGTTTGGACTTTGTCAGTATGCCAGAATATGATAGCCAAGATTATCACAAGCAGAAACATACAAAAGACAAAAGGCGAAGCCATATCAACGCAAGGAGCATCGATTGTTGCTACACTTATTATCAGAGCAATGCTGAAAACTAACCAGCCAAGTAATATTGCGAGACTGAATGCATCCATTTTCTTCCACCTCGTATAATATGATTTGGCAATCAACCAAAAAGGTCAATCTTTGATAAAAGCCATGGCAAAAATTGTTATTCTTTTCATATTTTTCTCCTTCCTGCTCTACACTTGACTTATACACAACCTAAGGTATGCGCATACCTTTTTCATTTAACGTTATTTACGTCAGCATTAAATTTAACCTTTATCGTGCCTTTAGGTACATACAAGGTTGACGTAGCATCTGTACTTACATACAATGTCTGATTTTTGCCTACCTTAACATGCTGCGCAACAATATCATAGTTACCATTTAAAGTATCATTAGAAGTATAATCTTCATCTCCTACACTGTTCACAGAAAAAGGCGAAAAGAGAAAGTTAAAGAAAAAATTATTGTCTTTCTTAAACTTAATTCCATCTACAGTGAAATTGTCAGAATTATTATCAGCAACAAAATACTTAATAACTCTCTCAAATCTCGGCTGTCCGCTTGTTTCTTTCAAGTATGTTGATTCCGCATCATATTTTTTAAGAATGTACCTTCCATTTCCAGCATTAGCATATACGTAATAATACGTGTTTGTATCAAGACTGCCAAAACCTACAAAAAATGCACCAGAAAAAGCCCCTGATACCTCGTTATGAAGTCCTAATGACTTAATCGGATATGAAACAACATAGGTTTTGCTGACATAATGATATTCTTTTCCACATCCAGACACAGTCAAAACCAAGCCTGCTAACAGCACCATTAACACAAGCTTTTTTATTTTCATAACAAATTCCTCCTTCAATCATTAATAAGCCTTTTTAACTCATTCGCAATATGCGTCCAAATTGCTGTATTAACCTTGTCTTTTTTTCTCATAGCCTCCGACAAGTGCTTTAAGGCATTATAATAGCACCTCTTAATGCTGTCAGTCTGCTTTTTAGAAAGCCTCTCAAAGTCATGCACAGATAACAAATTAACATCATCATGCACACTACTTGTCATTTACTGCACCTCCTGTATTAACAGCATCAGAAATATTCACAACTTTGCCTTTAGTAAGTCTTTCAATACGCCTTTTTAAAGTGCTTGGCATAAGCATTTCCTGCTCTTTACGCTGCCTTGCTATAGCGTAAAGCCTGATAAACTGTTCACGCACAAGCTCTATGTTTTCTGACAAGCATATTTCCGACCAACCAATAGCCTTGACAACATCACGTACAACTTCTGACATACTGCCAAAGGCTTCTTCAGGTCTGTAGTAGCCATACAGCTTTATTGCACGTGCAACCTCATACCACGCCTCATCTTCATCAGGAAAACCAGATTTCGTCAAAGACATAACCTCTTTGTAAAGGTCATGTACTGTAGGAGGATACGGACTTTCAAGTATGAATTTTTGAAGTGCGCAGTTAACAGCTTCATAAGGCACATCTTTGAACATGAAAGCAAACAGGCTAATCATGCCTTGCTTATTTTCCTGTATTTGTGGATAGGCAACCTTAAGCGCATTGATTATTTTGGTTGTTTCCTGCACTGTCATTTTAAATTCCTCCTTCACAAGTAAAAGTCAAATTTTGGTGCTCTTGTCTACTCACTGCAAGCAGATTTCTGAATATCTCTTTGTCAGGAGGAGAATCACTGGATATATTCTGTCGTTTCCGCATACCTGCATTAACCGCCAATTCCAATCCTTCCAAACCTGATATTCCTATCACTTTCTCTTTTTTCGCTGCGGTTATCAAGCTGTCTGTATCCTTGCAGGAAAAACATTTTTGCAATGTGTTTGTGTATCTATTGGCAAAGGCTATTTGACTTTGACGCTGTTTAAAAGCATCGTAAAGCAAACTTTCAGGCTTATTGATAGACATGCCAGTTTCAGCATCAAGCGACTTTGCATAACGTCTTTCAGTAAGACTGATAACTTTAGCTTTGCATGCCTTATCAAACTTGCTGTCAGTTTCAGTTTTACGCACTTTTTCAGGCTTATTGAGGTCTCTGCCAAATTCTGTAACAACAGGTATCTCGTCATGCTTGTCAGCTTTTCCAGATTCGCTTAAAAAGCTTAATGTGTCAGGCTCATCAGCAAGTCTAACATCATGCCTATTGTTTTCCGCATTAGGCAGATTTTCTGCACCATCAGCAACCAGCTTTTCAGGTCCACTTATAGCACTGACAACATCGCTTTCAGCATCGTCAACAACTGAAAATCCAGCCTTCTCAAGCATTTTTATAAACGCTTGTTGACTGTTATCAACGTGTGCTTCGTCTTCGACATTAGCAATATCACTTTCAGCGTCATCAACAACCTTTGCGTCAAATGCTTCTTCGAGCATTTTAACAAAGTCCTGTTTAGTGCAATCAACGTGTTTTTCAGTCGTGTCTGAAGCACCGTTAATGTCACTTTCAATGTCATCAATGACCTTTGCGTTAAATGCTTCTTCAAGCATTCTGATAAAGTCCTGTTCAGTACCGTCAAAATCGTTTTTAGACTGCTTTTCAGGTACTTTTTCAGTGTCAGGCTGCTTTGTGTTGTCAATCTCGTCAACAACCGTAAAGCCATATTCTTCAAAGGCTTTCCAATCGTCATCACAAGTTTTGTCGCAGTCTTTCTCAAGTACACTTTGTGCATCTGCCTGTGCCTCTGCGACACTTCCTTCGTCAATGACCGTAAAACCATATTTTTCAAGCATTTTCCAATCGTCATCGTTGCAGTCGTTCCAGTTGCCATAGCCGTAATTGACTTCTTCGCCTTTAGAAACAACTTCAAAGCCTTGTTCTGTCCTTGTTGTGACAAAATGGTGCAGCTTTAAGTCGGCGTTGCTGTCAGCGTTTTGATTGCCTTGTATCTCGGTGACATCGGCTTTGTTGAATACATGCAGTCCATGCCTGTCAGTGTCGCATTTTTTCGCTGCGTGAGTGAAGATGTTTGTGTCCTCCACAGAAGGACATTCCTGCAAGTCAGTGCCATTCTGCGAAGTTTGTGTTGTATTTATGCCAGCAGGCTCATATTCAGGCTCTTTTAAGGCATTATCAGGTATGATAACGTTTCTTTCAGGCTCTTTTTCAGGTACGTTATGGCTTGTGTCTGGCTCTTTGTCAAAGCTTGTATCAGTCTCTTTGTTGGTCTCGTCACTTGCAAAAATGTCGTCAAAGTCCATGTTGCCAATATTCGCCAAAATATCTTCAGGCATGTCAATAGCATTGTCAAGGTCTTTTTCAGGTCTTTCAGGTTTATTCAGGCTGCTATTCAAATTTTTGCCATCTGTGCTTTCAGAGGTGTTATTTTGCTTTTTGCTGGCTAAAACTCGGCTTATATCAGGCGCAACTTTATCGCTGGAACCAAAGAAGTCATCAAAGCTGAAAGGCTTAAACAGGTCTTTTTTAGGCTTATTTTGCTCGTTATTCAAGATTTTTCCACTCCTCTCAAAATTGCTTTTTTTCTCACTGCAAGAAGTACCTGCATTGAGCTTTTTCAGGATTTCTTCAAGTTCTTCGTCAGTGTATTCAACGTATGGTGGTGTGCTTTTTATGTTTTCCCAGAGGTCTCTGAAAGGGTCATCAGGGTCAGAAGGATTGATAAAGCCGTCTCTCACAAGGATTGCATAAGCGTCTTCTTCGGACTCTATGGTGCTTATATCAAGTTCACTATCAGGCACATTAAAGCTCACTTCAGGCTCTATATCAAGGTCATCAACGGGTTTATTCAGACTTTTATTCAAGATTTTACCAGTTTTATCTTCAAGCATAGCTACTGTACCTGCTACAGGCTTATTTACAGACTCTACAGCAGGTTCTATATCAAGCTCTTTAAAGCTTATATCAGGTTCTACTACAGGTGCTTTAAAGCTTATATCAAGCTCTATTACAGGTTTTAAAGAAAGTGTCTTATCAAGGCTTATATCAGGCTTATTATATATTATACTTACAGTATCTTTAGGGGGATTATACGTACTATGATTGTCTATCTTAGTACTACTACACAATACAGATACTTCTTGCAGTGATAATTTAGATCTAGTAACTAGCTTATTATCACTAGATCTACTTGAGAGAGATACACTATCAGGTAAGAGGTAGTCTTTGTTTGTAGTCTGTGATGTATTCTCTGTAATGGTCCCACATTCAGGCGTTTGACCTCCTGCGTTTGTTGGAGATACCTCCTCCGTTCTATCGTAGGAGGTATTACGTTGTGTTGTAACACCATTAACTTTATGTTCTACCTCTTCCGTTTCATCGTAGGAGGTATTATAATGTACTGAATTATCATCTGAATTATCAATTTCTTTAATGTTGTTATAAGTTATTTCTTTAATTCTTTCAGGAACTGGTTCAATAAACATAACATTTGTTAATTTTAGACCAGATGTAGGCATTGTAATAGTTCTGAATTCAAGTGTAATTAATCCTAAATCACGAAGCAGTTTTATTGCATCTTGTGCTTGGCGTTTTGAAATTCCAAACTGATCTGCAAAACTTTGATATGATCTTTGTAATTTGTCTGCGCTAAATTTTGTTTTATATCCTTTTATTTCTCCTGTTGCTGGATCTCTTATAATTGTTGGTCTATACCAATAAACAATTTCAGCCAATATTACTATTGCATTTAAGTTAGGTTTACCTGATGAAAAAGTAATATGTTTATACCAATTTGCAGGAATAATATTTCCTTCAAAATTAATTTTTCCTATTTCTTCTACAGTTTTGTTCATTTAACTCACTCCTTTTTTACAATAACCGAATTTGCTAGCAAAAATGGCAGCCTTTAGTTTGGCTGCCATTTTTGCTGGTTATTGTAATTTTAAAGGAGTGTACAGAAAAAAAGGCAGCCTTAAAGCTGCCAAAAAACGAACAAATGTTTAAAGGAGGAATTCGTGAATGCCCGTAGGAACGAAGTTGAGGCTGGGGGTTAAGGCCTGCTTCGTTCCACAAAAAAATAGGACGCTTTTGATGCGTCCTATCATGCAGGAAAAAGTTCCTTAATGTCTTTTTCAGTTTCTTTAAGCTTTTTTGCAGCGACAAGATGCTTGCAGTCACCTTCATAGTACTTAAATGCTGGACAGGTACACACATTGTGAAGCAAGTCTACAGCATAATCTTCAGTACCATGTGCAATGTATATGTCACTTGTTATGCGTTCTAAATTGCTTATGTCAAAAACACCACGATGATAATTGCAGAAATCAGAAGTCTGTTTTAAGGCTTCATTTGAAAGCTTGTCGGCTTGCTTGTTTTGTTCGCGTGGAATCCATTTGAAATTTGCATGTACATAGAATAGCATGTCTCTGCATTGCTGATAATAAGGTCTTAAGCTTTCTTGTTTTAGTTTCCAGTTGCCTGTTATTTGCTCTATGACAAGCTGGCTATCACCATGTATTAGAATTTCTTTAACATTGTGCTTATAAGCAGAATTTAAGAGTTCTAATAACGCCATGTATTCTGCTTCATTATTTGTATGTACACCAATATATTTGCTTATTTTTTCTACTATCTCACCGTTTTCGTCTATAAGTATGCCACCAATACCGCTGTCACCAGGATTGCCTTTGGAACAACCGTCAAAGTATCCATACCACATATTTTTACCTTCCTTCTATACGTTTTTTAAGCCTGTTTATTTTGTACTCCTTTAATTCATTAATAGTTAGTTCATCAATGTTTAACATGATTTTGACTTGTTCTATCATGATTTCTACGTCTGCTATTTCTTCTAAAATTGCATTTCTATTTCTGTCACCTCTTAAATGCTTGCATAGTTCTTTTTGTAGTTCTGACATTTCTTCTATTGCTAGCGTTATTTGCAACTCCTTGCCCCACTTTTCTATTGCCTGTAAATAGACTTGTTCTCTTTCTTTTTGCTTTTTTTCTTTATGTACATTTTCATAATCTTCTAGACTGATTTCGATCATTTTTTTGCCACTGCCATGACAATGTTCGCAAGTTTCGTAGTAGTCATTCCATTCAGGACCTGATACAAGCTCTTTGCCTGTACCTCCACAATAAGGACATTTGTACTTATCTTCCATTTTGATTCCTCCTTAATCAATTCCTAATTGTTCTGCTATCGTGTTCCAGTCGTCAAGAATTTTTGCATATCTGTCAATGTAGTTAATATTTTCTGTTGCATGTTTTGTTGCATTTTTGATTCGTGATATGTACCTGCAAAGCATATAGTATTGTTCGTCTGTTAATTCCAATTTAATCTTGTAAGTTGCCATTATTATCACCTCTTAAATTGGAATATTGAAATTGAATAAGTAAAAATTAGTATGATTGTTGGTAGTATATACCAAATTAATTTTCCGGGTATTGTTTTATATTTTTTGCTTATGAGATATGTCGCATAATATACGTTCACAAATAAAAGTATTATTGAAAAATCAATATTTGTTAAATCTTTCAATGAAAGTGAAAGTAAGATGTTTGCAAGATTAATCTGGTAAACTGAAATTAAATCACTGTTTTCATTTTTTTTATTTTCTTTTATTTTTTTTAACAAGTTCATATTAGCACCACCTCAAAAAAAAAGAGCCTTAAAAGGCTCAAAAAAATAGGGGTCTTTGGTTGCAAAAAAAAGACGCTCACAAACGAGTGAACGTCCTAAAAGGTATGCGCATACCTGTAAAGTTTTGGTAAAGTATGATAAAGAATATAAAAAGTTCTATAAGTCCTATACTTTGATCTATTATGGAACCTGTACTGAACAAATGAAGTCCAAAACGTCTTTTTAAAGGATATAAAAGTTCAATGCCTGCATTTGTCATTAAGTCTGCTATAAGGTGCATGCCATAGCCGATTATAGCAGGTATAAGAAGCATTTTATCAGACAAAGCAAGTATTATTATGAACGTTATAAAACCTATTGATGAATGAGTGAAGCCTCTATGTTTTGTAAAATATGCAAAGCCTGTATAAACTGCAAACAGGATCGCTGCAAGCAATGATAAGTATTTATAATGCCATAAAAAATAATCTGCTATTAATAATAATGGAAAGCCTAATGGCAGACCTGGAATAATGTCTATTTTACGTCTTATTAATGAATGTTCTTCGTCTATGTCAGGTATTAGTGAACTTATACCTGCTGTTATAAGTGCTTCAGGCAGTACGTGTGGATTTGTTATTACCGCTGCTGTCGTTGCAAGTCCTATTGCCAAATGTGTACGTCCTAACATTTTATCACGTCCTTTGTGAGTTTTCTTCTAATTGTAATTTTAAAACTTCTTCATCTGTCAGTGGTGCAGGTATAGCATCAACATTAGTAAACCACATGACTTCTTGAATATCTTTTATTTTGTGCCAAATTTGAGCTGTCATTTCAGCTTTAAAAAAAACATAATTAGGATATTTCTTTATTGTTTTTATTTTTTCTTTGCCGTTTTTAATTGTTACTTCTTCGATAGTAGGGACAGCAACATTAATTATACCAAGTTCAATTATTTTTTCACGTACTTTTTCTTCCTGATTTGTGAATGTTTGAACTGCATACCATTTTTCCAATTTAATCTTCCTTTCTTTTAACAAAAAAAATAAAGCTATTTTAAAGCTTTTTTTTCTACATTACTGATCCATTTTTCAGATTCTATACTTTGTGAATATTGAACAAATTGATTTAACGTAGATTTATGTACTTTTATTGTGCATGGAAGATCGGCAGGTTTTCTGCCACATTCTTCGTTAAAAACTAATTTCTGATTATTTGGATTGTAGTCATAATGCGTGATTGACATTGCAATTAACGTATCAGTACCAAGCTTACGTTTTTTTGATAAAATTACTGTTGCGTGTATTTCTTGCTGTCGTTTTAAAGCTTCCATTAACATGTTATCTTCTTCATTTTTTTGTTTACGCTTTTCATTTGCAATTTTTCCGACCTGTTCATTGTGTTTTTTATGATTTTGCATTTTACGTTTTTCTTTTTCTTTAGCGTATTCAGGAAATTGTTTTAAAATTTTTGATATTGCTTGTTTACTTACATTTTCTTCTTTTGCAATTTCAACAACTTTTTTGCCATCTATGAAATATGAGTGATAAACTTTATTTTTATCACACATTATTATTCCTCCTATTTAATTTTGGTTGACTTTTTGTTAAGTCATTTTTTGGACATAGTACGACCTATATATATCTATTCCTTAACTTCTTCTGATGTTTTTTTATTCTTCATTTTGTCAAAAACGAATTGAGCAATAGGATCATAATATTTGTTTTCATCTATTTCTTCATATCCGATTATTTTTTGTTCATCTGGCTTGTATATCTCTTGTTTAAGTTTATTTCTGCTTATTGTTGTTTTTATTATTGCAACTTGCATCGATTTACCTCCTTTTAAAGAATATTTTCATATTCTTATTTCTACCTAAATTATTTAAACAGCTTTTTGCGACGAATCGTCCAATTTATCATTAGAAAAAAGTTCTTCAATTGTACTTCCTAATATTTTAGATAATTTTATACTTGTCTCAAGGTTAGGATTTCTAATCCCTTCTTCAATTTTATAATAATGTGACATTGATATTCCTAATAAATTTGCAATATCTTTTACTTTTAATCCATTGTTTTTCCTTATTTTTATTAGATTTATTCTTTTCGTATTTTTCATGCAAGCACCTCCATTGGACGTTTTGTCTCATCATTTAATTATATTATATGCGACTATTCGTCCAATGTCAATAGTTTTTTGCCCATTTCGGGCAAAAATATTTGCTTTTTGGACTTATTGTGATAAAATATTTTTGGACTTATTGTGATAAAATATTAAAAATATATCAGGAGGTGGACATTTTGGAATTTAAAGATAGATTAAAAGAATTAAGAAAAGAATTAAAAAAAGACAGATATGAAATAGCAAAATTTTTAAATGTTTCTTATTCTACAATTGCAAAATATGAATCAGGTGTGCGTTCTCCAGACAAAGAAACTCTTGATAAGTTAGCAAATTACTTTAATGTTAGTGTAGACTATCTGTTAGGGAGAACTGATGTACGTAATTCAGAAAAAATGCTAAACAATAAACTTACCGCAAAAGATGAACGAGATATTGCGAAAGACCTTGAAAAAATGATGAATGATTTAGAACATGCAGACGGATTGATGTTTTACAATGAGCCAATTACTGATGAAGATCGTGAGTTGCTAAAGCAAGCACTTGAATTTGGTTTGCGTATGGCGAAGATAAAAAACAAAGAAAAATATACGCCTAAAAAATATCGCAAGAGGTGATCTTTTTGTACTCACGTGAGCAAATAATATTAATCACAAAGAAACTGACTAAAAAGTACAAAACTAATAATCCTCTTGAATTATCTGAGTGTTTGAATGTAGATATTATTGCACTCCCGCTAGGGAACATATACGGATTTTATAAATACACACATCGTAATAAACAAATTTATATCAACAGCGATCTTGATTATAGGAACAAAATTATAGTTTGTTCTCACGAGCTCGGACATGCTGTACTACATCCTAGAGAAAACTGCCCTTTTCTAAAGACCTATACATATTTTGAAAATAGATTAGAGCTAGAAGCTAATTTATTTGGTACATATTTATTGATTCAGACAATAAATGATGATTTTATGACATACAACCAAATCATAAATGCTTTTAATGTCGCTGAAGAAATAGCAACGTATAAAATGACATAATAAAAACAGTTAATAAAAAATGTTTATATTTTAATTTTATGTATTTTGTTTATTGGATGTTTCATAATGCTTTCTTTAAATAAAAAAATTCTAAATGCCCTTCTGAATAAGCAATTCAAGTTCTAAATTTCTAACACACTTATTAACAAAATTTATTAACGTAATAGATAAAACTGCTTAAAATTAGACGTGAAATAACAATTTTCAGGCTTAAAAATAAAAAAAAGCCTATTTTTAGGCATTTTTAAGGCTTAAAAAAATATGTTATTGCTGTTATGAATTATAAGTGAAATTTTATTATGTACGATTTTTTCTCATATATGTTTTTTGATATAACTTTTTTGATTTATATAACCTGCTTTTTCATAAAGTTTGCGCGCAAAAGGTAGCGGTTTAAGGCTACCATCTTATATATGCAAGTTTTATCGTCTACTGAGAGTTTAAAGTGAGCTTAAACTCTGTCAGGAAAGACGATTATTTTATTTTTAGTTGTTATACTCAAGTCAGATCTCATATTTAACTATTAATATGCATTTCAAGTTCAGTTATTTTGAATTTAGACTAAAGTGGAATTATCTAATAGCTAAAATATTTTTCCTACTACATGGAAGTTTAATCATTGCATCGTAAATCGTATAATCGAGTAGGAGCTGAATAATTATTTTATTCAGCGTCCTCTCACACCACCGTACGTACCGTTCGGTATACGGCGGTTCATTAAGATTTAATGTA
>NZ_JAGGLT010000003.1 GCF_017874545.1 Thermoanaerobacterium butyriciformans
ACAAAGAAAAAATTCTTACGATGTAAATAAAGATGTAAGTGAATTGGAAATCGAAAAATGATTTCAGAATGAAATTTTGGGGGATAAATTTAAAAATATATCTCCTGAAATTCAGTTATATCAGGCAACAGAAGTTGCCGAGAATACTCAATAATGAAAGGGAGGAAATAAAGTGGAAAAAAATAAAGTTAATTATTTAAAACGGATAGCGATAAATATTAGAAAAGATTCTCTCAATGTTCTTAGATTGGCTGGTTCCGGTCATATTGGCGGTTCATTATCAGCGGTGGAAATAATGGTATATCTATATTTTTACAAAATGAACGTGGATCCAACTGATCCTTATAAAAATGACAGAGATATTTTTATATTAAGTAAAGGGCATGCATCAATAGGATATTATTGTGTTCTTGCTCGCAAAGGATTTATGGCTTACGATGAATTAAAGACGTATAGAAAAATAAATTCAAGGTTGCAGGGGCATCCACATATAGATGATGTTCCAGGAATTGAATGCAGTAGTGGATCATTAGGACAAGGTTTATCTTTTGGGATTGGAATTGCCCTTGGTTATAAGAAGAAAGGTTTTAGTAGTAGTGTTTATGTGATGGTTGGCGATGGTGAACTTGAAGAAGGGCAAATATGGGAAGCTTTAATCTTACAAAGCTATCTGAAATTAGATAATCTTATTATAATAATAGATAACAATAAACTTCAATTGGATGATTTTACAGAAAATATTACAGGTATTAATAATCTAAAAAAGAAATTTGAATCTTTTGATTTCAATGTGTTCGAAATAGATGGTAATGATTTTGAATCTATTGATAAAGCATTTTCAAATCTAAGAAATGATAAGCCAAACATAATTATTGCAAATACAGTTAAAGGTAAAGGCATATCTTTTATGGAAAATAAAATAGAATGGCATTCGAAAAAAATTGATGATGAAGTGTATAAAAAAGCAGTTGAAGAACTTAATAGTCAGGGGGAATCTTTAAATGAATAATATAATAGCACCAAGAGATATGTTTGGCAAAACTCTTCTTGAACTTGGAGAGATTAACGATAATATATTTGTTATTAATGCAGATGTGTCAAAAGCTACTAAGACTGAAGAATTCGCTAAAAAATTTGGTGATCGATATATAAATGTCGGGATATCTGAACAAAACATGGTAGGCGTTGCTGCTGGACTGGCCAGAGTAGGATTTATTTCTATTATGAGTACATTTGCGAGTTTTGCTCCTGGGAGATGCTATGATCAAATAAGGCAGAGTATAGCTTATTCTAATTTAAATGTAAAAGTGGCATCGACGCATCCCGGACTTGCAGTAGGACCAGATGGAGCTATGCATCAATGCCTTGATGATGTTGCATTAATGAGGGAATTGCCAAATTTTATAGTTCTTGCTCCATCTGATCAGATTGAAACTAAAAAAGCAGTTATAAAAGCGATTGAGTATAATGGACCGGTATACATTAGGATTGGCAGGATGGAATGTCCCATATATTTTAAAGAGGATTGGGACTTTGAAATAGGGAAAGCGTATATTTTAAAAGATGGTAGCGATGTGACACTTATTGCACATGGGTCAATGGTGCATATTATCTATGAAGCATCAGATGAGTTAGAGAAAGAAGGGATAAGTGTTAGAGTAATTGATATGCCTTCTATAAAACCTATTGACACTAAAGTTATAATAAAAGCAGCTATGGAAACAAGAGGGATTATAGTTGCAGAAGATCATTTCATATATGGTGGATTATATAGTGCAGTTTGCGAAGTTACTTCAAATTTTTCACCTTGTATTGTTAAGGCAATAGGCGTTCAAGATATATTTGGTGAATCTGGGAGTCCATTAGAGCTATATAAAAAGTATGGGCTTACAAAAGAAAATGTTATTCTTAAAGCCAAAGAAATATTGAAATCTTAAATAGATTTTGACTTAATAATCTTTCACCCCCTTGACAATTAATTAACATACTGATATAATTTTCGTAGAATGCATTCGGTGAACATGTTCAATAAAATTAAGAAAAGAAGGGGACTTTTTATGGACAAAAAGTACAGCATTCTCTTTGATGAAGTGTCTATCGGAAGCTGTGTCATCAAAAACCGCTTTGCAATGGCTCCTATGGGACCATTAGGCCTTGGTGATTCCGAAGGTGGTTTCAATCAAAGAGGAATTGATTACTATGTTGAAAGAGCTAAAGGTGGTACAGGACTTATCATCACTGGCGTTACTTTTGTTGACAATGATATAGAGAAGCATGACATGCCTAATTGCCCATGTTCTACACATAATCCAGTTCACTTCGTTAGGACTGCTCGTGAGATGACGGAAAAAATACACGCTTATGGTTCTAAGGTATTTTTACAATTATCTGGTGGATTTGGAAGGGTCACGATTCCTACAAATTTAGGAGAACATCCACCTGTTGCGCCATCGGCTATCCCACATCGTTGGCTTGACAAAACATGCCGCCCTCTTACAAAAGAGGAAATTCGCAGGATAGTTGTGCAGTTTGGCAAAGGTGCTTATAATGCGAAGCGTGCAGGATTTGACGGCGTACAGATACACGCGGTACACGAAGGATACCTTTTAGACCAATTTGCCATATCTATGTTTAACAATCGAACAGATGAATACGGCGGAAGCCTTGAAAACAGACTGCGCTTTGCAAGGGAAGTCTTGGAGGAGATAAAAAGCACATGTGGCAGTGATTTCCCGGTGACGTTAAGGTACAGTGTAAAAAGCTTCATCAAAGATTGGCGTAAAGGTGGTCTTCCAGGGGAAGAATTTATAGAGAAAGGCAGAGATATTGAAGAAGGGATAGAGGCAGCTAAGCTTTTGGTTGAATACGGATACGATGCTTTGGACGTAGATGTAGGAAGCTACGATGCATGGTGGTGGAGCCATCCGCCAATGTACCAAGAAAAAGGCCTTTACATCCCATATGCAAAGATGGTAAAAGATGTAGTAGACGTGCCTGTAATATGCGCAGGACGTATGGATAATCCAGACCTTGCATCAGATGCTGTAAGAGATGAAGCATGCGACATAGTATCACTTGGCCGTCCACTTTTGGCTGATCCCGATTATGTAAATAAGCTTAAAGCAGGTGATACTGCTTCTATACGCCCTTGCTTATCATGTCATGAAGGATGTATGGGACGCATACAGGAGTATTCCGCATTAAACTGTGCAGTAAATCCACAGGCATGTCGCGAAAGCGCTGAGCGGCTTATACCTACACAACACAAAAAGAAAGTCTTAATTGTAGGTGGCGGTGTAGCAGGATGTGAGGCAGCTCGCGTATTAGCACTTCGCGGACATGAGCCAATCGTGTATGAAAAAACTGATAGATTGGGCGGAAATCTGATTCCAGGCGGCGTGCCATCGTTTAAAGAAGATGATCATGCGCTGGTGGCTTGGTATGAGAATGAACTTAAAAAGTTAAACGTAGAAGTTCATCTAAATTCAGAATTAGATGCTGACGATGTCATTAATTTTGGCGCAGATGTGGTGGTAGTCGCCACAGGTTCAAAGCCAAAAGTGTTTTCACTGGGAGAAGGACCTTTATATACCGCTCAATATGCGTTGTTAGGCAAAGTTGACATAGGAAATGATGTGGTCATAATTGGCGGTGGACTTGTAGGGTGCGAGACAGCGCTGTGGCTTAAAGATATGGGCAAAAATGTGACGATAGTTGAGGCGCTTCCAAAGCTTTTAGCTGTGAATGGTCCATTGTGCCATGCAAATAGCGATATGCTAAAAGAATTAATACCTTTTAAAGGAATAAAGACTATAACATCTGCAAAAGCTACCGCATATGACGGAAAGGTGCTTAAAGTGAATACTCCTGATGGTGATATAGACATTGCGGCAGATACAGTTATTCTTGCGGTTGGATATGCTCCGTCTGATTCTCTGTATAGAGAAATAAAGGATAAGATTTCAAACGTATATCTTATAGGCGATGCTGGCAATGTTTCTAATATAATGTATGCAATATGGAATGCCTTTGAGGTTGCTAAAAATATAGATTAGAAGAACAGGAGAGAGATTGGTGCCAGAAAGTTTAACTTCCAGAGAAAAGCAGGCTATTGCTACTAAAAAGAGGATATACAGTTGCGGTGTAGAGCTCATAAAAAAACACGGGTATGACAACATAACTGTAAAAGACATAGCAGAAAAGGCCAATGTTTCGATAGGAAATTATTATCACTACTTTAGATCCAAATATGATCTTTTAGTGGAGATATTTAAGCATGGCGATGAATTTTTTGAGGCTGAAGTGCCTAAGATTTTAGAGGCTTATACAGACTGCAAGGATATATTGGTTCAGTATTTTCTCATATATGCCAAGCTTGCAATAAATGATGGAGTAGATATGGCTAAAAATCTGTATATTCCGACGAATAAGATGTTTTTAACACATGGGCGTTCTATGCAGAATATGCTTATTCAAATATTAAAAAATGAGCAAGAAAAAGGCAAGATACCCGGCACTTTTAACTGTGAGGAAATTACAGAGAAGCTATTTATTGTAGCGAGAGGTGTAATATTCGACTGGTGTTTAAAAGACGGAAAAACTGATCTTTTAGCTGAGATGGAAGACATAATATCCAGAATGGCAGAAAGCTATATAGTAAGGTAGAATAAAGATATCTGTAATCTTTTATGGCAGCTTTTTATTTCTTTTGGTTTACAAGTCATCAATTTGTGTTATAATAAAAGCTAATATTATTTCTAACAGTTTAAGCAGCAACTTAAAAATTTTGTACAAATCTAGTTGGCGGTTTTGTTTCCGCCTTTTTTTGTTGGTGGACATTAGCTTCACCTCCTTTTCTTTGGAGGTCATGACTATTAACAGTGTAATCTTATATTTCATTGTATTATTCTTTTTAATGCTATATAATGAAATATGGCATTACTGATGAGGGAGGAAAAAATGCAGATATTCATAGTCATACTTAATTATCTTTTGATGTTATTTATTGGCCTTATAGACAACATAAAAGGTCCTATAATAGCTCCGATAAAATCTTTTTATCACATTGATTACACTTATATAGGTCTTTTGCTATTCATCGGAAGCCTTGGTTTTATCATAGCTTCGTTTGTTGGTGGGATAGTAGTAAATAGATATGGCAGTAAGGCAGCTTTGTCAGGTGGCCTCATTTTTATTATATTAGGAATACTTGGATACTTTCTATCGCCGTTTTTCTTCGCTTTTGCAATCTTTTTCTTCATTATGAATTTTGGTTTAGGAATGTTGGAGATAGGAATAAATGCTACTGCCGCAGTTGCGTTTATTGTAAATCAGGCGTTAATGATGAATCTTTTACATTTCTTTTATGGAGCCGGTGCCACGATTTCGCCAAATGCAGCGGGAAGACTTGTATCTTTAAAGTATTCATGGCAAAACATATATCTTTTTGGCGGTATTTTGGCTTTTTTAATACTTATTGTGGTTTTGTTTACGAGATTTCCTGGCACAGCTAAATATGTAGGTAGCGGTAAAGTAAAATATTTGGATGTACTAAAAGATAGGCATGTTATTTTGTTTTCAGTCATGTTAGGATTTTACATCGCATCAGAAGTCGGCATAGGCAACTGGGCTGTGACGTACCTTAAAGGATCTTACGGCATGAACAGCGTAAAAAGCTCTATGTACCTGTCGCTTTTCTTTGCTGCTTTTACAATAGGCAGGCTTTTAGGCGGGTTTGTAGTTGAGAAAATAGGATATGTGAAAAGCATATTCATATTTGCATCACTGGCAGCATCTTTTGTCGCCTTAAGCATGGTAAATCAAAATTTGTCTATTTTATTGTCGATTGCAGGATTATTCTACTCCATAATATATCCCACAACGATGGCATTAGCTATGAAGAGCTTCAAAGAAAACACAGGCGTTGTCATAAGCGTCATAGTTACTGTAAGCTCATCTATAAACATGGTGGCCAATTTTATAATAGGAAAGCTAAGCGATTTATTCGGTGTCTTTATAGGTTTTTCTTTTATTGTAGTTTTTATGGTGCTTGTAATTGTCATGCTGAAGGTGCTGTCGTCATCTTTAAAGTCGTATTCGCAATAAAAAACTCCCGTATTTGGGAGTTTTGACTTTAGATTAAGTTTACACTTTCAAGAAGCTTGACATTATCAAGTATTTTGTCAGGAGTTCCTACAGTTTCAATTGTGTGAGATTCATTCATTATGACTATTCTATCAGCAAGGCTTCTTGCCAAATCCAAATCATGTGTTGATATTACCAGTGTCTTGCCTTTATTGCTTAAATTGCTTAACATATTAATAAGCCACTTCCTAGATCTTGGGTCAAGTCCGTTTGTAGGCTCATCTAAAAGCAGTACTTCAGGATTTATAACCATTATAGATGCCAGAGCGACTTTTTTCTTTTCGCCGCCGCTTAGCCTGTGGGGAGGTCTGTCTTGCAATTTCGAAAGTCCAAATGATTCTAATGTTTTATCCACCATCGATTTTACTTCTTCTGGATTTAATCCCATTTGAAGAGGAGCAAATGCTACTTCATCAAATACGCATGTGTTAAAAAGCTGAACATCAGAGTCCTGAAAAAGATAGCTGACTTTTCTCCTAAATTCATATTCTTCATCGCTTTTCATATTCAATATTGATTTATTAAAAGCTAATACATCACCACTATCTGGCTTTATTAAGCTATCCATTAATTTCAGCAAAGTAGACTTTCCTGAGCCGTTTGCGCCTAAGATGATGAGCTTCTCGCCTTTATATACGTTAAAACTTACATCAATAAGTGCTGGTATTGACTTTATATACGAGTAAGAAACGTTCTTAAGTTCGAATATTATATCCAAAGTTTGCCTCCTTTTAAAAGAAAGAATATCATAAACAATGATACATTGAAAATTATCCAGATTATGTCGCTGCGGCTGATTTTGAAGTTATTTATGGTTTTGTATTCACCTTTATAACCTCGGGATATCATGGCATTGTATACATCATCGCTTAATTGTTCCGATTTTATCAACAGATTACCCATTGACGACGCTACGAATTTTCTTTCGCTTTTGCCTTTAGATTTCCCAACACTTCTGCTTTTTCTAGCCAGAAACATATTTGATGCTACATCAAGAAACAGCGTTATATACCTTAGTGATATATCAAGTGTGGCGGAAAATACCTTTGGAAGCTTAAAATATCTTAGGGCTTTCAATATTTCGATCCATTTTGTAGATAAAGTTAAGATGTATATAAAAGACAGCGAAACAAAAGAGCGCATAATGAAAATCAATGCGCTTAAAGCACCACCCTTTGTAATGTAGAGACTCCCGGTTATATAAATAAGCGGTTTGCCAGGCCTTACTACGTTAAACAATGAAGGGATTAGTACAATGCCTGTAAATACTATAGATACTGCTGAAATCCTTGCTATGTAAGATTTCATAGGAATCTTTGAAAGCACAGCTAGTATAAGTGAGTACACCAGCATTATTGCCATATAGTACAATGAGTTGCCTAAATTGGCTATTACTATTAGGAGTATGATAGAAAGAAGTCTAACTCTTGGGTCAAGTGACTGCATCAACCCTTTTTTGTTTGCAATTTCATCTGATGCAAACATGTCTTCAAATGTACTTTGTATACCTAAAACTGTCTTTTCTATAAAGTTACTCATTTTTCTCCTCTGGTTTACCAATTATTTTGCTAAGTATAAAGAATACTAAAGCAATTATGGCGATTCCCACGACAGCCGAAAATATATACCCTATTGATAATTGAAAGAAGTTCTTATCAAAGCCTGGTATGCTGTAATCAGGCAATATGACCCTTATTGTATCTGAGAAATGCTTCATTCCGCTTGGTACATATCCTACCATGCTTTTTATCTCGTCTAAGCCCCATTCGCCCCATGCTGAACCAGGTGCTAAAAGTCCAATCGGTGTAAGCAGTATCAAAACTATTGCAGCTATCAAAAATTTTTTCACTTAGCTTCACCTCTTAATCTGTAAGAGAATTTGTAAAGTATGTTGCCTTCACCGGCTCTCATCAGGTAGTAAACTACAAGTCCAGTTATAACTGCTTCTACTAATCCTGCCACTGTTAGATGCGCTATCATCATAGCAGGTATCGATTGACTGAGTCCGTAGGGAAAGTACAAGGCACGGCCGTCTGCTGCATGAAATAGCACAGGTTGCAGACCTAATTCTATTGCAGTTGCAAGTGCTGCTGCATTTATGCCTATGTATGCACCTATGGCAGATGATATGACTTTTCCAACCTTTAGCTTTTGAAGCAGCGCGTATACACCGTATCCTGCGAAAGGCGCTAAAAAAGCCATGTTGAAACTGTTTGCTCCAAGAGCTAGAATTCCTCCATCGCCAAAAAACAGCGACTGTATTAAAAGGGCAATCGTCAGTGAAATGCTGGCACCCCATGGACCTAAAGCAATGGCTAAAAGCGTTGCACCTACTGCGTGTGCTGTTGTGCCACCAGGTATTGGCACGTTAAACATCATTATTGTAAAAGCAAATGCTGAGCCTATTGCCATTGTAGGTACATCTTTTTTGTCAAAAGTGTCGTTTACTTTTTTGGTGGCAGTAGCTAAAACTGGTACCATAGCTGCTCCCATTACAGCACATGTGGCAGGACTTAAATATCCATCTGGTATATGCATAAAAACTCCCCCTTTATAAGTTTTTGCCTGTCGTCGTCATGACAAGCTTTCCATGCTTTACGCCTTTTGTGCTTATTATCTCGTCTGCTATAGCTGATATAATCTTTGAAGTGCCTTTTACAACCATCACTTCAAGGCAATTGTGCTCATCAAGGTGGACGTGCATGCTGGAGATTATGTTTTCATGGTGTCCATGCTGAATGTCTACCAGTTTGTCGCTTATCTCCCTTACTTCATGGTTGTAGACATACGTGACAGTGCCGATTGATTCGGCGTCATCTGATTTGCACTGGTTTTCTACTATGTAATCTCTGATCAAATCTCTTATTGCCTCAGACCTGTTTTTATAATTTTTTGACTCAATCAATTTATCAAACTGTGAAAGTAAATTTGCTTCCATTGAGACTCCGAAGCGGGTGATTTCTTCCAGACAAATCATCTCCTTGTGTGTTACTTTTATAAAAATAATAGCACTAAACAGATCGATAATCAATAGTGCAATAAAAATTCGGAATACTGTATCAATTTAAATTATTGAAATTTGTTGTGCTGTAATATATGATATAGAAAAGAGGATTTTATCAGTTTTGTATTGATGAAAAGGAGGAGAAGATGGATATAAGGTCTTATGAATTAGAGATAGATGAAAAGTCTGTTTTGAGATATTTAGGATATAGAGATGTTGAAGTAGATGAAGATTTATTAAATGAAGTGAGAAATGCAATAGATGAAGCCCATCAGCTTGTAGTTTCTACTGTATGCTTTGACAGGTTTGCCATTAAGTACGACGATGCAAAGGATGAGATAATTGTGTCTTCTGACACATTAAATGATGACTACATAGTGGATAAATTAAAAGGTGCAGAATATGTTATTATGGCTGTTGCAACGATAAAAGACAAAATTGAAAGTGTGTCATCTCAGTTTTTTAACGCTGGAAAGTACATGAAAGGTATGATATTTGATGCTGTAGGAAACGCAGCGCTGGAGGATCTATGCCAGAAATTCTATTGCGACATGATAGATGAGCTAGAAAAAGAAGGGCTTGGTGCAACTGAGATGATATTCCCCGGTGATAGCAAGTGGGATATAAATGCGCAGAAAATAATATTTAAAAACCTTGATGCGTCAAAAATCGGCGTGACGTTGGATGAGAATCACACGATGCACCCTATGAAGTCACTTTCATTTGTTTTAGGAGTTGGCAAGGGTTTAAGGTCAAATGAATCGCATCATGACTGCAGCAAATGCGATTTTTCTCAATGCATCTACCGCATGGCTAGAAAGAGGAAGCACATCGTAAAAGTCAACTATGGCGGAAAATACAAGGAAATTGAGGTATACGATGGGGCAAATCTATTTAAAGTACTGTTAAAGAACGGTGTACCAGTTCCTAATTCATGTGGCGGATACCACACCTGCGGAAAATGCAAAGTCATAGTAAGTGAACATCTTTCAATAAGCGGTGAAGAAAGACAATATCTAAGCGATATGGAGATTGAAAGAGGCATAAGGCTTTCGTGCTTTTTAAATATAGATAGGGATCTTAATGTTACAGTTTTAGATGAAGGCGATGCTTTGATACTTACAGACAGTATTGATACATTTAATCTAGATGAATTAAGCCCAAGAGTTAAAAAGAAAATAGTGAAGATGAATTTGCCAATGCTAGATGACCAGAGGGATGACATAAGAAGAATTAGTGATTCATTAGGCTTTGGTGTCAATATGCCTTTAAGCGTATTAAAAACACTTCCTGACATATTGGAAAGCAATGATTACAATGTCGCTTTGGCTTTGAGAGGCAATGAGATAATCTCAGTAGAAGCTGTAGATTCGATTGACAGTGTTTATGGTATATCTATAGATATAGGCACTACAACTATAGCAGCATATCTATATGACATTAGGACTGGGGCTAGGTTAGACGTGTATTCTGATGTGAACCCTCAAAGGTCATATGGTGCTGATGTCATATCAAGGATAAACTGTACAATCAAAGAAGATGACGGACTTTTTAAGTTGCACAAAATTATAGTTGACGAAATAAATAAGATCGTAAATGCTTTTTGTACCAGAAATGCTATATCTAAAGAAAATATATATGAAATTGTCATAGTTGGCAATACTGTAATGATTCACTTAGCTTTAGGTGTTACGGTTAAAAATATCGCCAATTCGCCTTATATACCTGCATTTACGTCATCAATCGAGGTGAAGTCACGGGACTTGGGGATAGACATAAACAGAGAAGGATACATTGTTACACTTCCTATGGTTGCATCATACGTTGGAGCAGATACAGTGGCGGCGGTCCTTTCAAGCCGCATCTTTGAAAGTGATGATATATGTTTGATTGTAGATATAGGGACAAACGGAGAGATAGTGTTGGGAAATAAAGAATTTCTCATATCATGCTCTGCCGCGGCAGGACCTGCTTTTGAGGGTGCTGATATAACGTTTGGTATGAGCGGTATAGAAGGTGCCATCGACCATGTTGATTTAAAGAGAGATCCTATATTTTCGACAATTGGAGGAAAGAAATCAAAAGGCATATGCGGTTCTGGTATCGTGGATGTGATAGCAGAGCTTTTTAAGCATGGAATAGTTGATAATACTGGAAGGATATTGGATAAAGATGAAGTGACAAGCGTAGTTGGTAAAAAGTTTTTAGATCGCATTGTACAATACAATAAAGTACCAGCATTTTTAATAGATGATGAGAATGGGATTTACTTGACTCAAAAGGACGTAAGGCAGGTGCAATTGGCAAAGGGAGCTATACAGGCTGGAATCAATATTCTCATGAGAGAGATGAATATTGATGAAGAAGATATAAAAAAAGTTTACTTGGCAGGAGGGTTTGGCAGCTACATAAGCGTAGGAAGCGCTGCAGCAATAGGGCTTATACCAAAGGGATTAAAAGAAAAGGCAGTTCAAATAGGGAACGCAGCAGGGTTAGGTGCATCTTTTGCGCTTCTTTCTGATGAGATGCTTGAGAAATCTAAAGTGATAAGAGATAAGGTCAAGTACATCGAACTTTCAAATAACCCATATTTTCAAGAGGAATTTTTAAAATCCCTGTACTTTTAAAATTTCTCTTATTTTTTAAAAGCGTATTGACTACATGGTCAATAAGTATTATAATTTAAGAATAAATTGACCTCATGGTCAAAAGGAGGTATTTAGTGTGAATGTTATTGAAGTAAATAATCTTACAAAGTATTACGGCAAATCCAGAGGTATAATCGATGTAAGCTTTGATGTGGAGGAAGGTGAAATCTTCGGCTTTATAGGGCCTAATGGAGCAGGGAAATCCACCACTATAAGGATACTTTTATCACTTATTTATCCCACATCTGGCAGTGCTAAGATTTTTGGCAAAGACTGCATAAATTATGGTCCTGAGATAAAGAAAGACATTGGGTATCTGCCGTCGGAAGTGTTTTACTACGACAATATGAAAGTTATTGACCTTTTAAAATATTCTGCAAGTTTTTATAAGAAGGATTGTAGCAAGAGGATAAAAGAGCTATCGGAGATGATGGACTTAGATCTAAATAAAAGGATTGATGATCTTTCATACGGAAATAGAAAGAAAGTGGGAATCCTTCAGGGACTTCTGCATGAACCAAAGCTTCTCATACTGGATGAGCCAACAAGCGGACTTGACCCACTTATGCAGCAGAGATTTTTTAATCTATTGAGAGAGGAAAACAAAAAGGGTGTCACTATTCTATTTTCATCTCATATATTAAGTGAAGTTCAGAAATTATGTAATAGAGTTGCTATCATAAAGGAAGGAAGAATAATAAGTCTGGAGAAGATAAGTACTCTCAGGGAAAACAGCTATAAGAAGGTGACAATTGAGGTGAATTCTCCAGTTAAAGGTGAATATTTTAGTATAGACGGTGTAAGCAATTTAGAAATGAAGGATAACACAATAAGCTTTTTGTTCAAAGGCGATACTAATTTGATAGTGAAAAAAATAGCAGAAATAAGCATATCTGATGTTACGATTGAAGAACCAAGCCTTGAAGAAATATTCATGCACTACTATACGAGGGGGTAGGAAAGATGAACATGGTTTTGCACGAGTTAAAGTCCTGCAGAAAATCTACTATAGTATGGGCCATATCCATAGCTTTAATGACAATATTTTTTCTATCCTTGTATCCGTCATTTTCCAGTAGTGCATCATTGGTGAAAAAGATTTTAGAAGGTTATCCTGAGCCTGTAAGAAAAGCTTTTGGCATTTCCATAGATGACGTTACAAAGTTTTTGGGTTTTTATTCATACATGTTTTCTTATGTGGTACTTTTAGGTGCCATACAAGCTATGAATTACGGCATATCTGCAATATCAAAGGAGATAAAGCTAAAGACAGCAGATTTCCTTATAACAAAGCCTGTAAGAAGGGACGAGGTTTTGACGTCGAAATTATTTGCATCATTGATTTCATTGATTATAACCGATATTATTTATCTGGTTACTGCATTTATTACAGCAGAATCAGTGGCAAAAGAATCGTTTAACATTAAACTCTTTTTCATGATTTCTGTCACGCTTTTCTTTGTTCAGGTCATATTTATGTCAATAGGTATTTTATTATCAACAATTATGAGAAAAATTAAGTCAACTATATCTATCTCTTTAGGAGTAGTATTCGCCTTTTATATAATAGGGATGCTTCAAGCTACGTTAAATGACAAAGCAATGAAGTATATAACGCCGTTTAAATATTTTGATGCAGGATACATCATAAAGAATTCTTCATACGATATGACATTTGTCATTATATCTTTATTTGTAGTAGTTGTATCAATTTTGTTAAGCTATGTCTTTTTCTTAAAAAGAGACATATACGCTGTTTGAGGAGGGTTAGACGTGAATATATATTTAAGAGAAATGAAATCCAGCAGAAAGTCGCTATTTATATGGTGCATAGCTATGATAGTTTTTATTGCTGCAGCGATGGGGAAGTACGCTGCAAGTTCTTATGTTTCTGGGCAATCCCTCAATGATATAATTTCCAAAATGCCTGAAGCAGTAAAATCCATGTTTGGAGCTGATAGATTTGATTTATCAAAAGCTATTGGCTTTTACGGTGCCATGTTTATATATGTTGTATTGATGGCTGCCATACATGCGTCATTGATTGGCTCTAATATAATTTCAAAAGAAGAAGATGACAAGACGGCGGAGTTTTTGATGTCAAAACCTGTATCTAGGGCGAAAGTGATAACATCAAAGCTTCTTGCAGCAATTACAAATATAGCTGTCTTCAATATTATTACTATGCTTTCATCTATATACTTTGTCGGATATTACAGCAAAGGAGAAAATGTGACAGATGATGTAATAAGACTTATGATTGGTGTTCTTTTTTTGCAACTTATATTTATGTCATTAGGGTTGTGTTTTTCGGCTTTTTTGAAAAATCCTAAACTGGCTTCGCCTTGTACTGTTGGGATAATGCTTGCCACATATATTTTGTCTTTGGCCATCGATATAAACAGTCATCTTTCTGGTTTGAAATACTTAACTCCATTTAAATATTTTGACGCAAAAAATTTGATATACGAAAAGGGATTTGAGATAATATACATTGTACTATCTGTTTTGATTATTTCAGTGTTTATTTTTGCAGCGTATGTATTTTATCAAAAGAGGGATTTGAAAATATAGAAATTTAGGAAGGGATCTATTTGTACGAAAGCTTTGAAAATTTAAGCGATGAAAAAAGAAATAAAATAATTGAAGCAAGCCTAGAGGAGTTTGCTAAAAAGGGATACGAGAGGGCTTCAACAAATGTGATTGTTAAAAATGCCGGTATATCAAAAGGGCTTCTTTTTCACTATTTTAAGACTAAAAAGAATTTATTTATATATCTTTTTGATCGCATTGTAGAGGAATTTGTTGCTGCTTTTTATGAATTTATAGATGATTCATCTGCGGATATATTTGACAGGCTTATGAGTTGGACAATAATAAAGTTCAAGTTGTATTTTAAAAAACCGTTAGAGTACAGATTTCTGACTATATCCATTTACGATTCGCCAGAAGAAATAAAAGATGAGATATTGAAAAGATATGGGAGAATAAGCAGTGAAGTCATGAAAAGATTTATGGAAAATTTAGATTTGTCACGATTTCGAAAAGATGTAGATATTGATAGAGCTTTGAGCTTTATTATGACGTCCATCGAAGCGATTGGCAACAATTATATAAAAATGTATAATCATGACATTGACAAACTTGTTGCGGATAAAGATAAAATCATTGATGATTTAAAAAGCTGCATATACATACTTAAGCATGGTATATATGAAAAATAACAGAGTTAATTGGGTGATCGTTGTCACCTGATTTTTTTTGTCTAGTAAAAGTTACTGGATTTTTTCTTAAAAAATGATATTATTAAAACGTATGAATTTATATAGAAGGAAGTGTTGGATTATGAGCTTGTATGATGACATCAAAGGGTTTGTCAATAGCACAGATGGAAACATAGGTGTCTCAATAAAAAATTTAAAGACAGGTGAAAGAATAGATGTAAATGAAGAGATGATGTTTCCATCTGCCAGCACGATAAAAATACTCATCATGGCACAGATATATAAAATGGCTAAAGAAGGGTACATAAGATTAACTGATAATATCGTTTTATCTGACTTTATGAAAACTGCAGGCAGCGGGATTTTGTATCAGCTTAACAGCAAGCATAAATTTACCATAGAAGAACTTATAACATTGATGATAATTATAAGCGACAATACTGCTGCAAATGTCCTGATTGACATAGCAGACATGAAAAATATAAATAGGATGGCAGAGGATCTTGGAATGTTACATACAAAGATACAGAGAAAGATGATGGATTTCGAAGCAGTAAAATCCGGGAAAGATAATTACACATGCCCGAAAGATATGACACACCTTTTAGAGCTTATATATGCTGGAAAAGTTGTAGATGAAGAGTACAGCAGCATGATGCTTGATATATTAAAAAAGCAGCAGGATTTAGGAAGACTTGATTTATACCTGCCAGATGATGTTTTAATAGCTCACAAGCCCGGAGAACTAAAACTTTTGGAACATGATGTAGGGATAGTGTTTCTTGAAAATTGTCAATATATAATAAGTGTAATGACGAATAATTTGAGTACAAATTTAGATGGCAGAAAGGCCATAGGGAAAATATCAAAGATGGTTTACGATGAATACGTAAAGTTATAAAGTCTTTTTAATAGTAGTTGCCTTCATTTATGTTATAAATATGTGTAAGAATCATAGATATGTTGGATATGGCGTTCCCCAAATGTGGTACACTTCGGGAAACATTGCAAAAGATAAGGGGGAATGCCAATTTGGAGAAGGATATAATTAATCTGATACTTGCTGTTGTTACAGTTGTTGGATTATATATTATAGTTAATGCTCCTAAATCCATAATAATCAAAATTGAATTTAAAAGTTTAAAAATAGAAATAAATACAAAAAAAGAATAGGTAGTTGCAGCTACCTACTCCAATATCCGACATATCTCAAACACCGAAGTGTCCCTTTATTTATATTATAACATATAATGAAAAAAATAAAATAGGAGGGACTGTATTTGACGATTTTTTTAATTATTTTAGCTTCAATTATATGGCTCATTGATTTTTTGGTATTATTAGATGCTAAATTTGATTATAAAAATAGATTTTTGTGCATATCAGTAAGAACAAAAAAAGAGCAATAATCTAGGAAAAAGCGTGTAAGTTTATTTTGCCAAGATTCTAAGGGAGTTAAGCACGGCCAGCACAGTTATCCCCACATCTGCAAATACTGCTTCCCACATTGTTGCAAGACCCAATGCTCCTAAGGTGAGGACAGATAATTTAACGCCTAATGCAAAAATTATATTTTCTAAAACAATTTTATGAGTTTTCTTTGCTATTTTTATGGCGTCAACCAATTTATAAGGTTCGTCTGTCATCAGCACCACGTCTGCCGCTTCTATAGCAGCATCAGTGCCGATTTTTCCCATTGCAATTCCGACGTCTGCTCTTGTTAAAGCGGGAGCATCATTTATTCCATCTCCAACAAAAGCTACTTTGCCTTTTAAATCAGTATTGCTGCACAGTTCATCTACTACATTAACTTTTTCATCAGGCAGAAGCTCTGAGTAAACACCATCAAGTCCTAACTCATTTGATATATATTGGCTTATTTCTTTTTTATCTCCAGTAAGCATTATAAGTCTTTCTACACCTAAGCTTTTAAGTGCTTTTACAGTATCTTTGGAGTCTTTTTTTATTGAATCAGATATGACGATGTATCCTGCATATTTTCCGTCTACTGCTATGTGGACAGCGCTGTATGGTTTTGCATCCTTAAATGCTATATTATGGCTTTTCATCAATTTTGAATTTCCCATAAGGATTTCTTTATCATCGATAATAGCTTTTATGCCATTGCCGGCAAGCTCAACATAATCTTTTATTTTTACTGCGTCAATTTCTTTGCCGTAAGCATTTACGATAGATGATGCTATAGGATGATTTGAGTAGTATTCTCCGTATGCAGCATATTTAAGCAGCTCATCGTTTTTCAAGGGATTTTCTGCATTGATTTCTGTCACTTTGAAGGTGCCTTCTGTCAATGTGCCGGTTTTGTCGAAAACCATTGTTTTAACATCATTTAAAGCTTCTAAGTAATTGCTGCCTTTTATAAGGATGCCGCTTTTTGATGCGGCACCGATGCCGCTGAAGAAGCTTAATGGTACCGATATAACAAGGGCACATGGACATGATATAACTAGGAATACCAGTGCTCTGTAGATCCAATTTGAGAAGTTCTCGCTTAAAAGTAGAGGAGGGATTGTGGCTATAAATAATGCAGATAGTGTTACGATTGGTGTATAGTATTTTGCAAATTTCGTTATAAAATTTTCAGCTTGTGCTTTTTTATTGTTGGCATTTTCTATCAAATCAAGAATCTTTGATACGGTTGATTCGTTAAAGTTCTTTTCGACTTTAACGGTGAGAAGGCCGTTTTTGTTTATAAAGCCGCTTAATACATCAGAACCGATGGTAACTTCCATTGGCAAATATTCTCCTGTCAGTGATGATGTATCTACAAATGATTTGCCATCTATTACTTTCCCATCTAACGGTATTTTTTCACCTGGTTTTACTAAGATGATATCGCCTATATTTACTGCTTCTGGCGGTACCTTTTTTATATCATTTTCTATCTTCAAGTTTGCGTAGTCAGGCCTTATATCCATCAAATCTTTTATTGATTTTCTAGAATTGTCTACAGCGTAATCCTCAATAAGTGTGCCTATTTGATAGAAAAGCATGACGGATACGCCTTCTTCATATTTGCCGATTGCAAAGGCACCTATTGTGGATATGCTCATGAGAAAATTCTCATCAAACAACTGACCTTTCAAGATTTTTTTGATGGACAGTGCAATTATCTCCCCACCTGAAATAATGTAGCTTATGAAGAAAAGGGAGAACTTTGCGTATTCCGGAAGTTTAAAAATAACAGGCAAAATAAATAAAATTGCTGCAGATAATAATTGCATGATTTTCCACTTAAAGCGGCTGTCTTTTACGATTTTGCCTTCGGAATCAACAATATGAATATTTGGCTCCACATCTTTTACAACTTTCTTTATAATTTTATTTATATCATTTATCTTATTTATATCTTCTAATTCAACAGTCAATTTTGTATTTATAAGATCTACATTGGCATTGCATATTCCATCTATTTTTTTCACATTATCTTCTATTTTTGCCGCACATACAGCACAGTCTAATCCTTCTAATAGAAATGTCTTCTTTGAGCCTTTCATGTTATTTGATTCCAAAACTATCCCTTCTTTCATATAAATTTAAGCCAAATAAAGGCTATTCTTCTATATGGCTGAAGCCCTGGTCAAAAATCTTTATAACGTGGTCGTCTGCAAGAGAATAGTATACGACTTTGCCTTCTTTTCTGTGTTTTACAAGTTTGCTTTGCTTTAATATCCTTAGCTGATGAGATACTGCAGATTGATTCATGCCAAGTGTCGCCGCAATATCGCATACGCACATTTCCGACTCAAATAAAGCACATAAAATTTTGATCCTTGTTGTGTCGCCAAATATCTTAAAAAGCTCAGCAAGGTCGTACAATTTTTCTTCTTCAGGCATTAATTTTTTTACTTTGTCAACAACGTCTTGGTGTATCACAGTTATTTCACATACATCATTGTTGCTTTTATCATCTTTCATAAAAACACCTCTATGATTGAATATATGAATATTTGTTCATATATATTTTATAATTTATTTTAATCCGTGTCAACTCGTTTCACCAAATAACAGGAGAAAAAAGATATAAGACTGTCATATGCTCATTATGGTTTAATGTGATGCTGTGCTATAATATATTTTAGTAATTCAGTTATGAGGGATAAAGATGATGCGTAAAATAATCCATGTCGATATGGATGCTTTTTTTGCATCTGTGGAGCAACATGATAACCCAAAGCTTAAAGGAAAACCTGTCATAGTAGGCGGATTATCTGGTAGAGGAGTTGTATCTACATGCTCTTATGAGGCCAGAAAATATGGAATTCATTCGGCAATGCCTATGTACATGGCAAAAAGTCTATGCCCCAATGGCGTTTTTTTGCCTGTAAGGTTTCAGCGGTACAGGGAAGTGTCTAAAAAAGTATTTGATATTTTGTATGAAGTAACTGATATTGTGGAGCCACTATCCATTGATGAAGCATACCTTGATGTAACAGATATCGACAAAAATCCAGAAGATATTGCCAAGGAAATAAAAGAAAAAGTGTATATGACCACAGGGCTTACTGTGTCTGCAGGTGTTTCATACAATAAATTCCTTGCCAAGATTGCATCAGACTGGAACAAACCAGATGGACTTATGGTTATAACTGAAGACATGGTGCCTGACATATTGAGACCTCTTAGTGTATCAAAGGTGTACGGCATCGGTGAGAAATCTTCTGAGAGGCTTAAAAAGATCGGCATAGAGAAAGTCGATGATTTACTTAAGTTAAGCGAAGAAGAGCTTATAAATATATTCGGAAAGTATGGAAAAGAGATATACGACAGGATAAGAGGAATTGATTTAAAACCTGTCGAAACATACAGGGAGACGAAATCAATCGGCAAAGAGACTACACTTAAAAAGGATACAGATGATATTGATTTATTGACAAAGTATCTGGAGGGATTTTCAAGGACAATATCATTAGAATTAAAAAAAGAAAAACTTTATTGCAGAACTGTTACGGTAAAGATCAAGACGTGGAATTTTACAGTCCACACGAAAAGCAGAACATTAAATGAATATATAGATTCACCTGATGATATTTACAATGTAGCATCATCTATTTTAAAAGAATCAAATATTAGTCAGCCTGTAAGGCTTATTGGGCTATCTGTTTCAAATTTAAGCACAAACAGTATAAAACAGTTGTCGCTTTTTGATTCGGAAATTAGAAAAAACATTAAGATCGATAAGATAGTCTATGAGGTAAATAAAAAGCTTGGAGGGTATTTTGTAAAAAAAGGAAGCGACATATAGGGGGGGTCAAAATGGAAAAAAGTGAACATCGATTTAGTCTTCAAAAGGAAATATTAGAGCTTGCATGGCCTTCTATTACTGAGCAGATGCTTATAATGATGGTAGGCATGGTATCTACGATATTTGTAGGTCACATCAGCACTGCAGCTATAGCAGCAGTAGGCATGATTAACACGCTGGTGTTTTTCTTTCAATCCATCTTTGCAGGACTTTCTACCGGATGTACGGTAATCGTGGCGAGGCTTATAGGGGAAGATGATGAAGACGATGCACGGCTTGCAGTCATGCAGGCTCTTATAATGTGCATCATAATATTTATAGCTTTTACTGTTTTTGGATATATATTTGCAGTTCCTCTCATAAAAACATTTTTTGGTACTGTTGCAAAAGATGTTTTCGATTTAGGCCTAATGTACTATAAGATAATACTTTTAGGGATGCCTTTTGTCATAATAGATATTGTTTTAGGCGGAGCGTTAAGAGGTGCTGGAGATACCAGGACGCCAATGTACATCACTGCCACAATAAACTTAATAAGCCTCATTTTAAATTCACTTACGGTATTTGGCGTAAACATAGGAGGACATCAATTAATACCGGCGTATGGCGTAAAAGGATCTGCTATGTCTGTCACTATAGCTAGAGTGATAGGCGGATTTATACAGCTTTACGTTCTTTACTTTGGAAAGAGGAAGATAAATTTAAGTGTAAACGACAAGATTAGATTAGACTTACCGATGATGTTTAGAATCGTAAGAGTGGGTCTACCTGCATCGCTGGAACAACTGATAATGCAGGGGGGATTTTTAATACTGCAGGTTATAGTTTCCACAATGGGTACAGCGTCTATTGCAGTGTACCAAATAGGTATGAATGCCAATAGCCTCGCATTTATGCCTATATTTGGGTTCCAGCTTGCTGCAACGTCTCTTGTAGGAAGAAGCCTTGGCGCTAGAAAGATAATGCTGGCGGAGACGTACGGTAAACTATCAAATAAAATAGCCGTAAGGGTTATAACGGTTATAGGAATTCTCATGTTTATATTTGCACGTCAGCTTGCTGCACTTTATTCAACAGATCCTGAAGTCATAAGAATGGGTTCTGTAGTAATAAGGATATTTGCTGCAATAGAGCCAATGCTTGCCATAATGAACGTTTTATCTGGCGTATTAAGAGCGGCCGGTGATTTGATGTATATAGTTATAACTGCATTTGTAGGCTTATGGCTTTTTAGAATTGCTATTGGGTATGTGCTGGGTAAAACGATGGGCATGGGCATATATGGTATATGGATAGGCATATGCTTTGATTTTGTCGTTAGGTCTTTCATGTACACATATAGATTCAAGCAGGGAAAGTGGAAATACCTGATGGTGTGAAATATGGGGATTTCTATTGTTCATTTTTTATGAAATAGTTGCAAATTGGCAAAAATAAATTTATTATAGAAGTATAATTAAGCTGGGAGTTGATCTTGTGGATGTATTTATTGAAAAGCTTGTAAAAAAACAAAAGACATCTAAAGACACATTGACGGCAGTTGGACTTATTTTAGCTTCATTGGTAGTTGTTTTTTTCATAATACCGCTGATACCGTTTGTGAAGGAATTTCTCATCTTTTTCATCATTGCCATACCTTTTTTTGCGTACTACGTTATAAGATGGCAAAACATAGAGTATGAGTACGCATATACTAATGGTGAATTGGATGTGGACAAGATAGTAGCAGAGAGCAGGAGAAAAAGGCTTTTAAGCGTCGACTGTAAAGACTTTGAAATTGTAGCAAAGGTATCAAGCGATAAGTATTCAGATGAGTATAAAAAGATACCAAATAAGGTTGAAGCCGTAAGTTCAATGACATCACCAGATGTGTACTTTGCTGTATTTGAAAATGGAGGGAAAAGGACAATTCTCTACTTTGAACCTAATGAAAAGATGATAGAAGCCATGTGGAAGTATATACCAAGGAAGTTTTTTAAATAAACTGGAGGAATGCAAATGCCCATCAATGTAGTATTGGTTGAGCCGGAAATACCACAAAATACAGGGAATATAGCGCGGACTTGTGTCTTGACAGGGTCTAAGCTTCATTTGGTGAAACCGCTTGGATTTTCTTTAAGTGAGAAGTATTTAAAAAGATCTGGACTCGATTACTGGCCGTACCTTGATTTAAAGGTGTATGAAAACATAGAAGAATTTTTAGAGTCTACAAAAGGCAGCAGGTATTATTTAGCTACTACAAAAGGCAAGCACTTCTATCATGAAGTAAAGTACGAAGATGATTCATACATCCTTTTTGGAAAAGAATCTGCAGGCCTTCCTCAGTGGTTAAGAGAAAAGTATGAAGATGACTGCATAAGGATACCTATGAACGAGGTAAAGGCGGAAAGATCTTTAAACTTGTCAAATTCTGTAGCAATTGTAGTCTACGAGGCATTAAAACAACTGGGTTTTCCTAATATGTATTAATATAAAGTGCAGCTAAAAATGGCGTTTATTTGGTAAGCGTCCGCAAAATACTGACAAAATACTGAAAGAAATGCTTTAGCTGCCATTTATTTATTATACTTTTCATTTATGGATAATAGAATTATTACTTGCAAATTTAAGTTTGTCATAATATTCCTACTACTATTTAATTCGAATAGGTTGAATTTATCCTATATTAGGATATAATAAAGGTAGGAGGTGCATAAAGCATGAAAATTAATACGGAAAATATGGTTTCAATTACAGAGGCTAATCAGAACTTTTCGAAAGTTGCAAGGTTAGTAGACAAAAATGGTGTTGTGGTAATTTTGAAAAACAATGTGCCGAAATATGTTATAACAGAATTTAAAGAATATAAAGATGAGCAGACTGCAAAAAATGAAGATATAGAAAGCATTGCAACCCGCTTAATTTCTAAGCACCGTAGAGCTTTTGAGGAATTAGCTAAATGATACGGTTAAGTGTCCCACAGATTTTGAAAATTTTAGTTTATATCCCATCCTAAATCTTCCTCGTCTTTCCATTCGTCTAACGGTGTTTTATCAGATTCTATGATACTTTCTTTTAAATTTGGTATTGACAATAAATACAAGGTTTCTTGAATTGCATTCCAGTCTTCTTCAGAAATTAAAATCGCATTGCCTTTTCTAGAAGTTATTTGAATGGGCTCCCTGTACTTTTTAACTTGCTCAATTATTTTATATATGTTTTGCCTTACTTTTGTCACAGGCATTATCTTCATATAAATCACCTCTTTTTATAATTATAATGTACTTAAAACGTACGTCAACTGGCAATAGGAAAAATGTTTTTTGCTGCATATTGACTTTACTTGCAACAATCGTATAGGGAAAAAGCTTAAAAAGTTATTCAATTGTATGTATTTAAAATCATTGTAAAAGTTTGTTGTTAATTACTGCTTGTTGAGGTATACTCATAATAAGAGATACCAATTATAAGGTGGTGCTATAATGGCTGATGATAAATTGATATACGCAATTGAAGAGAGAATAGGACAGCCTGATTTATTTACTGGAAGAAAGGAAGAGTTGTCTTATTTTGAGAGATGGGCAGACGAGATACCTATGAAATTATCAAGATCGACAGCACTGCTGTCGAGAAGAAAAAAAGGAAAAACAGCGCTTGTGGAAAGACTTTACAATATCATATACACAAAAAATGGGTCATTAGTGCCGTTTTACTTTGAAGTGAAAGAAGGCAGCAAATGGATTGTTGACTTTGCTTTAAACTTTTATGCGTCTTTCATATCGCAGTATCTGGGCTTTAAGCTAAGAGATGTAAACTTATGCCGTACAATAAAAAGCCTTGATGAATTAAATGAAATCGCATCGAAAAACGGATATAAAGCCATTTCAGACAACATAAAACTATTTAAAGATGCATTAAAAGATAAAGACATGGTTGATACGATTTGGAATAATGCTCAATCGGCGCCGCATAGAATCGCAAGCGTGACAGGTGATTACATAGTTCAGATAATCGATGAATTTCAGTTTATTAATAGCGAAATTTTTCGTGATAAAGAGTGTACTGCAGTAATGAATGACCTTGCAGGCTCATATTTATCATTGGCAGAATCAAAAGTCGCGCCAATGCTTGTAACAGGAAGCTGGGTAAGCTGGCTTAAGAACATAATAAGAGGTCAATTGCCAGGAAGATTTATAGAAACAGAGCTTAATAATTTAAAAGAGGAAGAAGGACTTGAAGCAATATACAATTACAGCATAATAACAGACGTTCCCGTGTCAGACGATGTGGCATTGTACTTAAACAAATTAGTAAATTCAGATCCATTTTATATAAGCGCTATAATACGAAGCATATACAAAGATAAAGATTTAACTACTATCGATGGACTCATGAAAACACTGAATTTTGAATTAAGGCGTGGCAGCATATACGGAACATGGATGGAGTATATAAGCCGCACATTAAGCACCGTAAATGATAAAAATGCCAAGAAAATAGTTCTGTTTTTGTCAAAAAATAGAGAGAAAGAGTGGACGCGGCAGGAGATAATAGCAAAGTGTAATTTACCGTACGATGACAGGGAAGCCGAGAACAAACTTCAAATGCTAATAAAGGGAGATCTCATAAGTGAAGGAAGCACAAGCATAAGGTATAGAGGTATGACAGATGACATATTTTATAAAGTTTTTAGATACAAATACGAGGAAGAAATAGATAATTTTCCGCTAGAGAAAATATTAGATGAAGAACGTGAAAAAGAGCTTATGCAGATAGAGGCATTGCAAAAAGAAATAAAAAGCTTAAAAGGCAGAGAAAAGTATTATAAGGGGCATATATTAGAATACGTATTGATGAAGTACCTTAAGTTTGAACAATATAAAAAAGAAAATGCAACGTTAAAAGACAAAGTATATAATCCGATACAAGAAGCTGAATTTACAAGATATCAAGAAGTAAAGCCATACAAGGTTATGCTGGAAGGCGGGCGAGAACACGAAGTGGATATTTGGGCAAAAAGCTATGAAGAAGGAAAAGACCTTTTCATAGAGGTAAAAAGCTGGGAGAGGTCTATTAGCAAAAGTGATACTGAGAAATTTGTAAAAACAGTAAGAGATATGAAGACTTTAGGCATAAAAGGTTACTTTATATACTATTCGCTTAATGGTTTTGAAGATGATGCAAAAAAATATCTTAATGAAAATGGAATAATGTATGCCGATAAAAAAAGCTGGGCTATCGTATGATAATCCAGCTTTAATTTTAATCTTTCAATGCCAAAAGAATTTTATTAACCTCTTTTGAAACATTGTCAAATTCTTCAGGCGTTAATGACTGCGCACCATCTGAAAGTGCCATGTCTGGATGTGGGTGCACTTCTATGATGAGTCCGTCTGCACCAACTGCCACAGCCGCTCTAGATAATGGCGCTATAAGGTCACGCCTACCTGTGCCGTGACTTGGATCGACTATTACAGGAAGGTGGGATAAATTTTTTACTGCAGCCACAGCATTTAGATCTAGAGTGTTTCTTGTGTACGTCTCAAATGTGCGTATGCCCCTTTCACAAAGTATGACATTTGGATTTCCTTCTTTCATGATGTATTCTGCTGCATTAAGCCATTCTTCTATAGTTGACGATAAACCACGCTTCAGTAAAACCGGCATGTTTGACTTGCCTATCTCTTTTAAAAGCTCAAAATTCTGCATGTTCCTTGAGCCCACTTGCAGTATATCTGCGTATTGTGATACTTTTTCTATATGTGAGCTGCTGACTATCTCTGTGATAGTAACCATACCTGTTTCCCGACCTACGGCATTTAGTATCTTAAGCCCTTCTTCTTCTAATCCCTGAAAAGAGTATGGAGATGACCTTGGCTTGTAAGCACCACCTCTTAAGACCTTTGCACCTGATTTTTTGACTGCTTTGGCAGCTTCAAGCATTTGCTCATAGCTTTCTATAGCACACGGTCCTGCCATCATGACGAAACTGCCGCCGCCAATGTCTACGTCTTTGACTCTTACAACGGTATTGTCAGGTTTTGCTGATCTTGATACAAGTTTATACGGTGAGGAAATCCTGACAACGTCGTATACGCCTTCCATTGACGATATAGGCTTATCCTCAAGGACTTCTACATTTCCGATGACGCCGATTATAGACCTTTCAGCACCATTTACTACATGCGTCGATAGATTGAATTTCCTTACATATTCACAAACATTTTTTATATTTTCTTCTGTGGCATTTTCTTTCATTATAATGACCATCAAATCAACCCCTTTTAACATATTTTGTGATAAAAAAAATCTCTCATCCCAAAGGACGGAGATTTTCCGCGGTACCACCTTTATTAACCGTAAAAGGTTCCCTCTAAGAGTACAATCATACTCCCTTCTTTTTAACGGTAGAAGACTCCGGCATCACCTACTGAAATTTCAGATCGCAACTTAAGAGGGAACTTCAATATGCTTAAGATATCCGGCTTCCACCGTCCCGGACTCTCTTTGATCCTCCGCATACCTACTTTCCTCTTTCATCGTCTTTCGCTCAAATTATTGTAATAATAATACAACAAAAAGATTTGTGTGTCAATAAATTTTTTTACTTTAAATTGCTAAAATATTTTTACACATGTTGTATAATATGCTAAAATATCATTAAAGATTATTAAAGGAGCGGTGAACATGAGAATTGTGAGGATTGACAATGAAGGAAAGGATTATGGAATAATTGAAAGTGATAGCATATTGATGATAAATGACGGCAGGATAAAGAGTGTAGATCTTAAAGAGGCGAAGCTTTTGCCGCCATGCGAGATGACGAAGGCTGTATGTGTTGGCTTGAATTACGGTGATCACATTGAGGAGATGGGAGACAAGCGCCCTGACGAGCCTACGTTGTTCATAAAGCCTGCTACTGCTGCGATAGGATATGATGATTACATAGTAATTCCTAAAATGTCAGAGAGGGTTGACTATGAAGGTGAATTGGCCGTTGTCATGAAAAAGACAGCAAAGGATGTTTCGGAAGATGAGGCATTAGACTATGTTCTTGGATATACAATTGCAAATGATGTTACAGCGAGAGATCTGCAGTCAAAAGATGGGCAGTGGACGAGGGCGAAATCATTTGACACGTTTTTGCCTATAGGACCATGGATTGAAACAGATTTAGATCCGTCAAACTTAGAGATAAAAACATATGTAAATGGCATATTGAAGCAGCACAGCAACACAAAACACCTTATATTCAGTGTACCTAAGCTTGTATCATTCATATCACATGTTATGACATTAAACCCCGGCGATGTAATACTTACAGGGACTCCATCGGGAGTAGGACCAATAAAATCAGGCGATGTTGTAACAATCGAGATTGAAGGAATAGGTAAGCTGACAAATAAAGTCAAGTAAAGGAGATACACATGAAGCTTTATTTTTGTGGTGGAGCAAGTGAAGTAGGTGCATCATGCTACTTGGTGAATATAGACGGGAAAAATATTTTACTAGATTGTGGAATAAGGATGTCATCAAGCAAGGACAATCTTCCGGATTTTCAGCTTATTCAGGAAAATGGTGGAGTAGATGTCATAGTAATAAGCCATGCACACATGGATCATATAGGTGCTCTTCCGATAATATCAAGAATATACCCTGATGCTAAAATATATATGACACATGCTGCAAAAGATTTGACAAGGGTACTCTTGTATGACAGCTTAAAGATAATGGAAAGAGAAGCGGAGATACCTGCTTATGCTGAGATACACGTAAGGGAAATGCTAAACAGGATAATATGCCATACGCCGGGGCATACATTTTCACCTTTTTTAGATGCTGATTTAAAGGTGACTTTCTACAGTGCAGGTCACATAGCAGGTGCAGCGTCAATATACATAGTCGGGACTGAAGGAAGCTTTTTTTACTCAGGCGATTTTTCAAGATTTAGGCAGAATACGATTGAAGGTGCATCAATACCAAAATTAAGACCAGATGTAGCCTTCTTTGAATCTACGTATGGCGACAAGCTACATGCAAATAGAGAATTAGAAGAATCAAGGCTTGTTGAGAAAATAAATGCTGTAGTAAAAAATGGCGGAAAAGTGTTGATACCTGCTTTTGCACTTGGAAGAGCGCAGGAAATAATACTCATACTTAAAAAGGCTATAAACAAAGGCATGATAGAAACAAAGGTGTACGTCGATGGCATGGTAAAAGATATATGCAGGATTTATAAGTTAAATCCAAACTATTTAAGGCAAAATTTAGCAAAGAAGATTTTTAAAGGTGGAGAAATATTTTTTGATGATAACGTGATGCCAATTGATAGACTCGAGATGAGGGAAGATATCATAAAAGAGCCATGTGTGATAGTTTCAAGTTCAGGCATGCTTACAGGAGGCCCCAGCCAGTGGTATGCTGAAAAACTTGCAGGCGATGAAAAAAATCTGATAGCCATAACAGGGTATCAAGACGAAGAATCGCCGGGAAGAAGGCTTTTGGAGCTTACGGATGAAAAAGACGATGATAAAAAGCTTAAATTGGCGGATAAAGAAATACCTGTAAAATGTGCAGTTGACAAGTTTGGACTTTCGGCACATGCCGACATGAGCGAGATACTATCACTTGTAAATTTCCTTTATCCTAAAAAAGTGTTTTTAATCCATGGCGATCCAGATGTGATAGATTTTTTAGGAAGAGAAGTGCAGAGGGATATTAGGACAGATGTGTACGTGCCACAGAATGGCGATGTACACGATATCGATATACAAAATCCGCGAAAGCAGCTAAAAAGAGAGCCATTTCCCTCAATGAAAATGGGAGAAGCTTTAAACGAAGGCAATATAGAAAAGCTTTGGAGGTTTGTACTCGATAGAATCGGTGCAGATGCTGTATTATCTGTAGAAGATATAGCGGAAATCTGGGGTTGTATGGAAGATACTGATGCTTTAAAAGATTTACTAAATAACTCAGTGTATTTTCAGCCTGACAAAAGGAGAATGTTTTTATACCATGCTGTTCTGGAAGAAGAATTGAAGAAGGAAAAAGTTGAGGGCCCTATGGAAGTGAATCAGATGCTGTCGTTAGTTGATGAATACTTTACAAGAGAGTCAGGTCTTTACAAAAAAGGCGCCAGATTCGATGAGAAGATAGCTCTTTTGTACTTTGATTTTCCAGATGTAGCAAAAGATAGATATTCATATTTATTTAAAGAATTTGAAGAAAGAACAGGATGGAAAGTTGAAATAAACGAAAATATAAACACATCGGCCATAAATGACGTCATATATAAGCTGTTGCCGGATGTTGCTATTAACAAAGTATCGTACAAAGGTGCTGACAAATTAGTATCTGTAAAGATTGACGGAGAAATTGAAAATATTCAAGAAGTAAAAGATAAATTTTACAATGAGACGGGACTTAAGCTTAACATTTATGGGAAAGATGCGTCAGTTGATACAATTGCTGTTGTTGATACAGGTGATGATAAACTGGAGCAGAATGAGGCACTTACGATCATAGATGAAGCGTTTAAGGATTTGCCTCATAAGCCTTATAAAAAGAGCATAAAGACATCAAACGGCATCAAGTACATTGAACTATCATTTATATCTAAGGTAGTCGGTGAAAGATATAAAGAAAAAATAGATGAGCTTATAAAGAGGACTGGTTGGACGATTGTGGTAGGAAGCGGTTGCAATCAGATAGAAGTCATAAATATTGCAAAGAGAATATTTGGGGAAATGGGAATTAAACTTAAGAAAAATCCAAGCGTATATTTAGATGATATGACAGTTGGCATATCAATAGATGGCGATGCAGATGATGAGATTATTAAAAAGATAGATGACACGTTGTACGACATGACAGGTTTAAGGCTGAGATGAATATTCGTGGAAAGGAAGGTTTGCGATGGGTTATAAGGATATTTCATTAAAATACGGGAAAGGTGCGGTAGACGTAAAAATAGATGAGAATATGTGCACAGTGCTGTATCCTGAGGATTTGCCTGGTGTTGAAGACCCTATGGCGGAAGTATCAAGATCGCTTGTAAACCCAATTGATAAAGCGCCTTTATCTGATTTGGTCAAGGGCAAAAAAGATGTCGTAATATTAGCCAGCGATATAACTCGTCCGTCGCCATCTCACATTCTAATACCGCCTATAATAGATGAATTAAACAGGGCAGGTATAAGCGATGATAGCATAAAAATCGTTTTTGGTCTTGGATACCACAGAAAGCATACAGATGATGAAAAGAAGACGCTTGTTGGTGAAGAAGTGTTTAATAGGATAAAGTGCATCGACCATGATATAGATGACTGCGTATACGTTGGTACTACAAAAAGAGGTACGCCAGTAGAAGTCTTTCGTGAAGTATACAATGCAGATTTTATCATAGCTACAGGTAACTTAGAGCTTCACTATAAAGCAGGGTACAGTGGAGGCCACAAAGCACTGCTTCCAGGTGTTTGCAGCAAAAATACCATAGAAAAAAATCACGTCCTTATGTTTTCAGAAGGAGCGATGCCAGGCAAAATCGATGGAAATCCTATGAGGGAAGACATAGAAGAAGGAGGAAAGCTGGCAAGAGTCGATTTTATAGTAAATGCAGTTTTAAATAGCCATAAAGAGATAGTGAAAGTAGTATCAGGCGATCCGATAAAAGCTCACAGAGAAGGCGCTAAATACATCGATAAGATGTACAAAAGAGTTATACCAGAAAAAGCCGATATTGTCGTCGCATCTTGTGGAGGATACCCAAAAGACATTAACCTTTATCAAGCTCAAAAAGGGCTTGACAATGCCCAATATTCTGTAAAAGATGGCGGTACTATAATATTAGTGGCGGAATGCAGAGAAGGTTTGGGAGAGAAGCTTTTTTCAGACTGGATGGTAAATTCATCATCTGTAGATGAGCCATTAAAGTGGATAAAAGAGGAATTCAGGCTTGGCGCACATAAAGCCGCTGTAATCTGCGAAGTATTAAAAAGGGCTGATATCTACCTTGTATCATCTTTTGACCGCAGCTTCACTGAAAAGATATTCTTTAAATATGCAAAGACTCCGCAGGATGCACTTGATGAAGCTATTAAAAAATATCACGATCCCAAGGTACTTGTTCTTCCATACGCAAATTCTACGTTGCCATATGTGGAGGAGTAGTGTATGGCAAATTCTCAAATAACGAAAAAAGCAATGGCTGATGCGCTTAAAGAATTGATGAAAACAAAGCCATTAAATAGAATCTCCGTACAGGATATCGTAAATAAATGTGGCCTCAATAGGCAGACTTTCTATTATCATTTTCACGATATTTTTGAACTGCTTGAGTGGATTTATAAAAAAGAAGCTATTGAAAAAATCTCTCAATATAAAAATTATGAACATTGGACAGAGGGATTTTATCAAGTATTTAAATACATTGAAGATAACAAATTATTCTGCATGAATACATTAAACTCATTGGGTAGAGAACACTTGGAGAATTATCTTTATTCTGTAACATATGACCTTGTTATTGGGGTTGTTTATGAAATATCCAGAAATATGAAAGTGAAGGAGAAATACAAGGAATTTATTGCGAATTTTTATACCCTGGCATTTATAGGATTAATAATACAATGGATGAAAAAAGGGATGAGGGAAGAACCGGAGAAACTAATTAAAGATTTAAGTGAACTTATTGAAGGCAATTTCATGAAAGCTCTACAAAAATATGAGCTGTGTGATTAAAAAATATACAAATTCTATCAAATGTCAAAATTTTATACAGTTTAAGCTCTTTGATTATTTCAAAATCAGTGTTATAAAGCTATATTATTTTTAGAAATATTCGATAATCAAGGAGCTGATTTTTATGAGAGATTATAAAAACACTCATGCTTATTTTGTAGGAGGAGGAATAGCTTCACTTGCAGGAGCGTGCTATTTGATTAGGGACTGCGGCTTTCCAGGTGATCATATTCATATTTTCGAAGAATTGAATGTCTTGGGTGGAAGCAATGATGGCACAGGCAATCCTGAAACTGGATATGTAATAAGAGGCGGCAGGATGTTAAACGATGAGACTTATGAAAATACTTGGGAGCTTTTATTGTCAATACCATCTATTGACAATCCAGAGAAATCTGTTAGAGAAGAAATAATTGAATTTGATTCTCAGCATCCAACCCATTCCAATGCAAGACTTGTTAATAATAACGGTGAAGTCGTAGATGTATCATCTATCGATTTTGACAATGAAGATAGGATTGCTTTGGCAAAGCTCATTGTAACACCTGAAGAGAAGCTTAATATGTTAAAAATTAGTGATTGGTTTAAACCACACTTTTTTGAGACCAATTTTTGGTACATGTGGGCAACGACTTTTGCATTTCAACCGTGGCATAGCTTAGCAGAATTAAGAAGATATGTGATAAGGTTTATGCATGAATTTCCAAGAATTCATACATTGGAAGGTGTGACAAGAACACCTTATAATCAATACGATTCTTTAATTTTACCAATAAAGAAGTTCTTGGAAAATCACAATGTTGATTTCAAACTGAAATGTGTCGTAACAGATCTAGACTTTAAGGATTCAGAAAAAATTACGGTTACAAGGATATACTATAAAGAACAAGGTATGGAAAAAACAATTGAGTTAAATGAAAGCGACGTTGTATTTGTCACAAATGGTTCAATGACAGAGGGCTACAGTTTGGGATCCATGACAAAGCCACCTGTTTTAAATGATAAAGGTGCATCGTGGAAATTATGGGATAAGATTTCAAAGAAAAAACAAGGTTTAGGAAACCCTACTGTATTTGACGATAATATACAAGGATCAAAGTGGGAATCATTTACTGTAACTTGTCATAATTCAAAGTTTTTTGATTTGATGGAAAAATTTTCGCGTAATAAAGCTGGGACAGGTGCTCTTGTTACATTTAAGGATTCTAATTGGTTTATGTCAATTGTTTTGGCACATCAACCACACTTTAGAAATCAACCTGATAATGTGAAAGTATTTTGGGGGTATGGATTATATCCTGATAATCCGGGTAATTATGTTAAAAAGAAAATGTCAGAATGTACAGGAGAAGAAATATTAATTGAACTTTTGCATCATTTAAAATTTGAAAAAGAAATGGAGGATATAATAAAATCGGCAAATTGCATTCCATGCATGATGCCATTTATTACAGCACAATTTATGCCAAGGTCGATAGGAGATAGGCCTCAAGTTGTACCGGAAGGCTCAACTAATTTAGCATTTATTGGACAATTTTGTGAAATACCTGATGACGTAGTATTTACAGAAGAATATTCAGTCAGATCTGCAAGAATTGCTGTATATAAACTTTTCGGAATAACTAGACCAGTAGAACCAATAAATCAATATCAGTATGATATTAGAACGTTATTTAAGTCATTTGTGACGATGTTCAAATGAATATATGATTAAAAATCTCTCCATCTGAAAAGAGGGGAGATTTTTTAATGCTGTTATTTAACATAAACGCTAAATTATATAAAAACTCGAAATAAAATTTTCATCTTTTAATTAGGAGATGAATTTCTATTGTATGCGATAGAACAATATGGCATAATAATCTTGAAAGATTTTATCAAGAAAAGTTAGGGTCTTTTTATACAAGCGATTTTTCTATTAATGTCATGTGTATCATGATGAATGGTGGTGATGACGATGAATATTAACGATGAACAAGTCAATGTAATAAAGAATTTTCTTATAAATAAAGTAGAGCCTTATGTAATATATCTGTTTGGTTCAGCTGTAAATGGTATATTTAGAAGCGACAGTGATATTGATATTGCGTATTTAAGTGATAAAGATATTAGCGGTTATGATTTATTTATGATTTCGCAGGAATTAGCGGATTTACTAAAACGGGATGTGGATTTAATAGATTTGCGAAAAGCATCAACTGTATTCAAAGCTCAGGTGGTAGGAACGAAAAAAATAATTTATTGTAATGATGATTTAAGGCGAATGAATTTCGAAATGTATGCATTGAAAGATTATGCGAAATTAAATGAGGAAAGAGCTGAAATAATTGATAAAATATTAAAAAGGGGACGAATTTACAATGAGTGATGTTGTAATTAATAAAACTGAAATTACACATTCCTCAAAATAGTAGAGATGCATTTGAACTGCTTCGTAAGAATGGTGTCATAGATGATGTGTTAGAGAAAAAATTAAAATCCATGGTTGGTTTTAGAAATATCGCTGTGCATAATTATCAATTGATAGATTTGAAAGTTGTCCAGGATTTGATTGAAAATGGCTTAAATGATTTGATAGTCTTTTCAAAAATAATACTGCAACAATATAATAATTAGATATGGAATTATTGACGAGGGATGGAAGAAAGATGTTTGGGATTGAAAAGGTGGCCTTTAAAGCCGCCTTATTTTTATGCAAAAAAATAAATAAGCAAGTGCAAAGTTTTTCATTTATATTAAGATTTAGTTAATGTATAATAAATAAAAGAGAATATCGTGCGTAATTTGATTTAAAATTGATTTATGTTATATTGTTTTACTTGAGGTGGTAACTTTGAAGAGAATCGATATTGTTTATCAAAAACTAAAAGAACTGGATAAAGGAATAGGCGTCAGTGCTTCTGATATAGCTGACTCTCTTGGGCTTAGCAGAGCAAATGTCAGTAGCGATCTAAATAGACTATGTGATGAAGGAAAAGCAGTTAAAGTAGGTACAAAGCCGGTACTTTTTAGATATGTTGAGGAAATTTCAAATAAAAGAGAAGAGACTTCTCTTGATAAATTTTTAGAAAAAAATCCAAGCCTATTTTCTGCAGTGGAGCAGGCTAAAGCAGCGATACTGTATCCTCCCAATGGAATGCACATATTAATATTGGGAGAGACAGGCGTTGGAAAATCAATGTTTGCAGAACTTATACACAAATATGCAATTGAAATGAATAGAATGGATGAAAATTCTCCGTTTATAGTTTTTAACTGCGCAGATTATGCTAATAATCCACAACTTTTAGTAGGACAGTTGTTTGGTTCTAAAAAGGGTGCTTATACAGGTGCGGATTATGATAAAGTTGGACTTATAGAAAAAGCTGATGGAGGTATACTTTTCTTAGATGAGGTTCATAGGCTTCCGCCAGAGGGGCAAGAAATGTTTTTTACCTTTATGGATAAGGGTATATTTAGAAGGCTTGGTGAAACCGATTTAGAGAGAAAATCCAATGTACTGATAATTTCTGCTACTACAGAAAATCCAGATTCTATCCTTCTTAAGACATTTACAAGAAGAATTCCGATGATCATACGCCTGCCAAGTCTTCGAGAGAGAAGCATTGATGAGAGATTCAATCTTATCTGCCAATTTATAAGAGAAGAATCAAATAAACTCGGTAGGCAAATTATTGTGTCGGTAAATTCAATGAAAGCTTTTCTAAGCTATAACTGTCCCAATAACATTGGGCAGTTGAAAACAGATATTCAGCTTGCGTGTGCAAAAGCATATGCAGATTTTGTTTCAAATAAAAAAGAAGAAATAAAAATAAATAGCATTGATTTGCCACAGTATATAAGAAACGGCCTTTATATGGAAACGGAACATCGTCAACTTTGGAATAAGTTTTTAGAGATAAATAAAAGGTACTACGTATTTGACAAAAATGAAGAGAACATCTTGTTTGAGGAAGATAGCAGTAAAGATAATATCTATGAAATGATAGATTCTAAGATGAAAGAGCTTAAAAATATGGGACTTTCAGGTGAAGAACTTGATAAAGAGATGGAGAAAGATATAAATGATTACTTTGAAAAGTATTTTCACAAAGTCAATAAGATTATTGACGTTTCTGACATTGAAAATGTAGTTGGCATTGAAATTGTCCAAACAGTAGAAGAGATTATAAAATATGCTGAAAAGAGGCTGAAAAAAGAATTAAGTAAAGAACTTTACTGTGGAATGGCGGTACATATATACAATGCGGTTGAGCGAATTAAGCGAAATAGAAAGATCGTGAATCCCCAGCTAAATAGAATTAGAACTGAACACAGTGAAGAATTCAATGTAGCCCTTGATTGCCTGAAAATAATAGAGCGGGTATTGGATGTTTCTATGCCTATCGATGAAGCTGGCTTTCTTGCTATGCTTTTTGCCTACGACGGTAGAGTTGTAAAAGAACAAGAGAAGAAAGACGTAAAAGTAATCGTAATTGCACATGGTACTGCCACAGCTAGTTCTATGGTGGAAACTGCCAATAATCTTTTAGGAACGAAATATGCTATAGGCATTAATGCTCCCCTTGATGAAAAGCCTCAGCAGGTTATTTCAAGGTTGAAGGCATATCTTAAAAATGCTGGGATAAAATCTGATATCTTATTTTTAGTGGACATGGGGTCTCTTACGACTTTTGGGGAAGAAATTGAAAAAGAATTTGGAATAAGGACAAAAACAATTCCGCTTGTAAGTACGCTGCATGTCATAGAAGCCACGAGAAAGGCAATGATGGGGTATTCTCTAGATGAAGTATATGATGAAACTTTGAATGTTAATACATTTTTAGAGATTGAGCGGAAGGTTGATTTAGACAATGAAATGAAAGGGAAAATCTCTATTGTAACTGTATGTACAACTGGAGAAGGAAGCGCTGTTGCTGTAAAAAATATTCTTGATAAGCATCTTAAATACGACAGCAATATATTTGAAATTGTTCCTATAAATCTTGTGGGAACAGAAAGCATTCATACGAGATTGAGAGATATCGAAAGAGAAAACAAAATTTTATGCATAGTAAGCTCATTTAAAATAGATACAAGCATACCTCAGTATGGATTGCACGAAGTATTAAGTTTAGAGGCCATAAAGCCTATACAGAGGCTTATAGACATCGAAAATACTTATTTAAAGATGGGAGATACATTAGAAAATCAGTTGAAAAATATTAGCAGTAAAAGTGTTTTACAAGATATAAGAAAGTTCATAGGCGCCATTGAAGGTGAACTGAATACAAAAATTAATACAAACGCTTTGATTGGAATAGCCCTGCATGTTGCTTGTATGATAGATAGATTAAAAGGCGGCGGATCTGTTGATGAATTTGTTGATAGAGGAAAATATATTTTGGAAAACCGTGAACTTTATAGAATAGTTAAAAAATCATGTGAAATTTTAAATAAAAAATACGACATAAATATTTCAGATGATGAGATTTGCTACATCATGACTTTTTTCAACTACAAAACAATACTTAAATAATACATTGACTTTACGCGGCATTTTGCCGCATTTTTTTATACAAATGTGTTTTGGCACGATATTTGCATATATAATATGATGAAAACACAACAATAATCATGATAAGAAAGGACGTTGCAAATGGAATACGAAGAAATAGTTATGAAAATTATTGTAAGCGGTGGCAATGCTAGATCACATGCGATGACTGCCATTCAGTATGCGAAATCTGGCAATATTAAAGAAGCGAGAAAGGAGATTGATAAAGCATGTGAGGAGCTGGATAAAGCTCATGACGTGCAAACAAAGCTTATTCAAGATGAAGCAGCCGGAAACAGGAAGGAAGTTACGCTTCTTATGGTACATGCACAAGATCACCTTATGAATGCGATAACTGTAAAAGATTTAGCTCAAGAATTTATTGATATGTACGAAAAGCAGTTAAAGCTTGAAAGTGTTTTGGCACGATAATTGCATTATATATTAATAGGAAAACACATTATCTAAAAATGAGGAGGCAGTAGAATGAAAAAAATAACTTTAATTTGTGCAGCAGGAATGTCTACAAGCTTAATGGTTACAAAGATGAAGGAAGCAGCAAAAAAGTTAGGAGAGGAGGTTGAGATAAGGGCAACTTCAGAGAGCAAATTTAAGCAGTACGAAAACGATACAGACATCTTGCTTTTGGGTCCGCAGGTAGGTTTTCTGCTAAATAAGTATAAACAAACGTACGAATCGAAAGGGATGAAAGTGGAGGTAATAGACAGTATAGACTATGGAATGATGAATGGTGAAAAAGTATTGAAGAATGCGTTAGGATTGTAAAAATATGAAATTATGTTAGTGGAGGGAGTATTAATGAATAAATCTAATTTTAGTGAGAAGCTTCAAAGATTTGCACTTTTAATGCAATCTAACAGATATCTACAGGCAATTTCAAATGGATTAATGTCAGCACTTCCTATATTAATGATAGGATCATTTGCTGTTTTGTTAGCGGTACTTCCTATCGCTCCGTGGCAAACATTTATCAAAACTACTGGAATTCAGGCAATTCTTCTAATACCATATAACATAGCAATAGGATGTTTAGCATTATATGTTTCATTTTTAGTTTCTTATAAATTGGTAGAAAGTTTCGAAAAAGAACCGGTAGTACCGGCCTTGGTAAGCGTATTTTGTTTTTTACTAGTTACACCAATATCTATATTTGAAAAACAAAGTGCATTCTTGTTAAGCTGGTTTGGAGTTCAAGGATTATTTACAGCATTAATCGTATCGTTGGTTGCTGCTCGACTATATATATATGTTTTAGATAAGAATTGGACTATAAAAATGCCTGCTGGCGTTCCGCCTACTATATCAAATGTATTTTCAGGATTAATACCGGCTGTAATTGTAGGTTTATTTTTTCTGATAATTGCGGGGGTCTTTTCGCACACGCATTTTAAATCATTTACTCAATTTATTTACACTTTAGTGCAAACTCCGTTATCATCACTTGGTAGTAATTTTATTTCTCTGTTTGTTATTGTATTAATACAAATGATTTTATGGTTCTTTGGAATGCATGGTTCATTAGTCGTAAGTAGTATAATTACTGCAGTTTACTTGCCGATGGATTTACAAAATTTACAGGCTTTTTCAACAGGACAGCCACTACCACATATTTTAGGACAACAATTTTATAATCTTTATGCTGGAATAGGTGGAGCAGGCGGTACCTTAGGATTAGTTATTCTTATGCTATTCATTGCTAAGAGTAAGAGATTAAAGACATTAGGAAAACTTGCAATTATTCCTGGATGTTTTACTATAAATGAGCCTGTTGTTTTTGGTGTTCCAATGATGTTTAACCCAATTATGGCTATTCCCTTTATTTCTGTACCGTTAATTCAGATTTTAGTTGCTTATATAGTAACCTATATAGGATTAGTACCACCACCAGCTGGCGTTCAAGTTCCATTTGGTGTACCGGTGATTGTAGCTGGTATCATGCAAGGGAGTTGGAGAATTGGATTATTGCAATTAGTACTTATAGTGCTTTCTCTAGTTATTTATTATCCATTTTTCAAAAAATTAGACGATCAAAGTTTGAAAGAAGAGCTTAATGCAGAAAAAACAAATCAACAAGTTCAAGCTTAGAAAATATCAAAATAAAAAATTTATCTTCGAAGAATAGTTAAAACTCGAGTTCATATCCGAGTTTTAACTATTCAATAATAATAGATGATCATAATAATTTAAGGAGGCGGGCAAATGATTGAAAAAATCAAGCTAATTCCTATAACAGAAAAATCTGTCCCGTTTGCGCAGGCTTCAGAAAAGTGTAATTTTGCAGAAATAGGCTATGTAGAAGAAGAATATTTCATGTGGGGCACAGCTAATATATACGAGGATGGGGAGGATCATGCTCCCATAACTATTTATAAAGATGCGCCTTATGTTAACCGATTTATAGTGCGCCGTCCCAGAGATGTTGCCAAGTTTAGTGGTAATGTCGTAATTGAAATTTTGAATGCAACAGCATTGTTTGATATCGACCGCATATGGGTCAATTCGTGGAAGTACTTTACACGAAATGGAGATATTTACATTGGAATAACAAGTAAGTCAGATGTTTTAGATTCACTTTATGCTGCGGATAGGGAAAGGTACTCAATATTGTCTTGGAAAAATCCTCTGCCTAATAGACCAGAACCTAAAAATACTGTGTTTAAGTTTTTTCCACAGTATGAAGCTGGACTATTTTGGGATATGTTGACTGACTTTGCGAAGGCACTTCGTACTAAAAGCGAAATAAATCCAATTTCTCAATATGATAACTACAAATTGTATTTAACTGGCTGGTCACAATCAGCCGCATATATAGTACGTTATGTAAAATCATTTGCTTATTTGGAAAAAAATTGCTCTGAAGGACCGATATTTGATGGTTACTTAGCAGCTGGAGGCGGTGCTAGGCCAGCACCACTAAATTCTTATGAGCCTATAATTCTTTCAGGTAAAAGCTATTTTGATTCAGAAGGTGCTGGAATAATGGGAGCTAAAGAACCTTATATTGCTGTCAATACAGAGAGTGAAAATGAAGCTGTCAGGTGGAAAGGAGATAGCGATATTCCAGGGAATCTTTTCCGAGCTTATGAAATTCCAGGAGCTAGTCATGATTCTGTGAATAATATTTTAAAATGGTATAATGCCGATGAAAATTATATGGTTGGTAATAGGAAAGTCTACAAAGGTATTGATGGATTGCCTAATGATTACCCTTATGAATACGTGTTTAATGCTGCATTTAGGAATCTCTATTGCTGGGTTCGTGAAGGTGTACCTGCGCCTCATGCTGGGCTTATAAAGAGAGGACCTGATGGTAAAAATATTAGAGATGTATTTGGTAATGCTGTTGGTGGAATCCGTACTCCTTTTATTGATCTGCCCACAGCTACTTACTATGGTTTTTCTACAAAACCTGATGGGAGTCAAAGTGTATTTGGACATATGAATCCTTTTTCAAAAGAAAAAATGCAAGCAATTTATACTTCTCTAAAAAACTATCGTAATCTTGCTAAAAAAAGCACAGATTGTGCAGTTGCTTTGGGTTTTATTCTTCCAGAAGAACGAGATGAAGTTGTTGAGCTTGCAGTTAAACGGGCGGAAGTGGCAGGATTGCGTTAAACATGTAAAATGTTAAAGTCTTTGGAAAATTAATTGTAATTCCAATATGTAGTAGAGTTCTGGCATATTGATGTTTTTATAGACAAGGAGTGAGAAAATGATAAGACTTACTATTTCAAAAGATAAAAAATACTTTATAAATGGAAACAAAAAATTTTTTTATTTAGCAGATACTTGTTGGAGTGCTTTTACTAACATAAGTTTTGAAGAATGGGAAGAATATTTATCCTACAGAAAAATGCAGGGATTTAATGTTCTTCAAATAAATATTCTTCCACAGTGGGATGCAAGCCAATCAGATATCAATATAATGCCATTTAAAATTAATAAAGATGGTACATTTGATTTTTATTCCATCAACGAAGAATATTTTCATAGAGCTGAAAAAATGATTGAAATAGCAGTAAAAAAAGGATTTTTGCCTGCACTTGTTTTACTTTGGTGTAATTATGTGCCAGATACATGGGCGAGCAAATTAAGGGAAACAAGTAAAATGCCTTTAGATGTGGTAGAAACTTATGTAGAACATGTAGCAAAAACTTTTTCAAAATTTTGTCCTATTTATATAATAAGTGGTGATACAGATTTTCCAGCGGAACTTACAAAAAATTATTACATGCTTGCTTTAAATACAATAAAGAAACTTAGCCCAGAATGTTTAACAACAATGCATCTCCAAGGCAGATTGACTGAACTACCAGAAGAATTTGTAAATAATAAAAATTTGGATTTTTATATGTTTCAGTCAGGGCATAATTCAGCATATCGTCATATGCCTTATGAAATGGCACTGAATTTTTATAATAAGTCAGTTAAGAAGCCAATTATAAATGCTGAACCTTGTTATGAACAAATGGGATTTAGTAGAGGTATTTACGGTAGATTTACGACTTTTGATGTTAGAAAAGCTGCATGGCAGAGTTTGCTATCAGGAGCCAGTGCTGGTATTACTTATGGTGCACATGGAATTTGGAGCTGGCATAAAAAAGGAAAAGAGTTTGAAAAAAATATAGGAGAAGTTTTTGATAAACCATATGATTGGAGAGATGCTTTAAGATTTGATGGAGCATGGGATTATTCTTTTGCAAAATGGATTTTTGAAATGTATGATCTGTTCGAAATAGAGCCTTTGGATGCAATACTTAATAATACAAGAGAAATTAGAATGGCTGGGAACCCGGACTTAAGTACAATTGTGATTTATATCCCATCAAATACAACAGTAATTGTTAATATGAAACTCGAAAATTATAATTTTATTATTATTGATTTAGAAAAAAAATATATTGCAAATCCTACTATTGAAACTTCTAATAATAAAACGATAATTCATATGCACAATTTTACCTCAGATGTTTTGATTATTGGAACAAAGTAATTTGCAATTTAAGTATTTTATTTGACATTAAAATTTTAAAAAATTAAATTAACAGAATAATTTTGCAGACAAATTTCTCTAAACATTATTAATACCATATTAATGCAAATGAATGTTTTATAGAAAAGGGGCATGATTTAAGTGGACTATTCAAAGTCAAAACCATTTCCAAAAGATTTCCTATGGGGAGCATCCACATCAGCTTATCAAGTAGAAGGGGCATGGGATGAAGACGGAAAAGGGTTGTCTGTCATTGATATGGGAAAGCATCCTGAAGGAACATCAGATTTTAAAGTAGCCAGCGATCATTACCATCGGTATAAAGAAGATATAGCTTTATTTGCAGAAATGGGTCTTAAAGCTTATCGCTTTTCTATTGCATGGACAAGGATTTATCCAAAAGGCACAGGGGAAATAAATGAAAAAGGTATAGCATTCTATAACGATTTAATAAATGAATTGCTGTCACATAATATTGAACCTATTGTCACCATGTACCACTTTGATTTACCATACGCATTGCAAGAAAAAGGTGGTTGGTCAAATAGAGAAACAATAGATGCTTATGTGAACTATGCCAAGACATTGTTTAAATATTTCGGTGACAGAGTAAAATACTGGTTAACAATTAACGAACAAAATATGATGATTCTTCATGGAGCAGCTATTGGGACTTTAGACCCTAAAATAGAAAATCCACAAAAAGAATTGTATCAGCAAAACCATCACATGCTTTTGGCTCAAGCAAAAGCGATGAAACTATGCCATGAGATGTGTCCAAATGCAAAAATTGGTCCTGCACCAAACATCATATCAATCTATCCGGCCAGTTCAAAACCAGAAGATATAATTGCTGCTTCAAACTTCTCATCAATTCGCAACTGGCTGTACTTAGATGCGGCTGTATTTGGTCGATACAATAGTATAGCATGGAGTTATATGGAGGAGAAAGGATATACACCGATAATTCAAGAAGGAGATATGGAAATCTTAAAAAGCGGAAAGCCTGACTTTATAGCATTTAACTATTATTCAACATCAACTGTAGCTGAAAGCAAGAATGATCCATCTGATAAGAATTCCACAGGAGATCAGCAGATAGCAATTGGAGAAGAAGGCGTATATAGAGGAGTTTCTAATCCATATTTAGAAAAAACACAATTCGGTTGGGAAATCGATCCGGTAGGTTTTCGCAGTACATTACGTGAAATAAATGAAAGATATAATCTTCCGTTGCTAGTAACAGAGAATGGATTAGGTGCTTATGACAAATTGGAAGAAGGTGATGTAGTAAATGATGATTACAGGATTGATTTCTTAAAAAAGCATATAGAGCAAGCTAGGCTGGCAATAACTGATGGTGTAAACTTAATAGGATATTGTCCATGGTCAGCAATTGACCTTGTTAGCACACATCAAGGCATTAGCAAGCGTTATGGTTTTATCTATGTCAATAGAGACGAATTTGATTTAAAGGACTTAAGAAGGATAAAGAAGAAGAGCTTTTACTGGTACAAAGACGTTATAGAATCAAATGGAGAGAAGACTTAGTGTATAACTTTAGCAGGCGGTAAAAAATAGAAAAAGGAAGGTACTAAAAAATACCTTCCCTTCACATGAATCATCCGCTATAATGTTTAAATAAAAAAAGACCAAATGATTCGGGTTAAGTTTAAACCATAATGAAATAAATTTCAAGGATTTAGAAGCGAAAATTTATAAATTTGTTTGCGACGAAGCTTGTGAACTAATAGCTCAAATCCTTACGATGATAGATGATATGCTACTAGAAAAAAGAGACAAGAAAGAATATAGATGTAAAGGCAAAAACACACAAATATAAAAACGGTCATGGGCACTGTTGAATTTGATAAAAGAATTTATGAACAGACAAACAAAGAAGGAAAAAAAGAATATATTTATCTTTAGACAAATATTTAAAAATGGGTACAATAGGGCATATATCAACGATTGTGTGGTTTTATTTCTACATATAATTGCCATTTTCCTGCTTTTTAACCTAATAAAATTTTATACTATCGAGATTGTATACTTTGATATGAATTTGGTCATAAATTGTTTCTTTTCATCTGTGAAATTTAATATTACACTCATATTGTAGAGATTACAATAATCCCCATATATTTTTCATAAAAATTTTTTCATTTAATTATCCATAAAATGGCTTTTAAATTATTAAAAAATGATTCTTCAAATGTATGAATTTACAACAATAACATGGAAACATAAAAATAATAAAAAGATGTAGAAGCTAATAATAAATGTTACAAACCGTCATAAATATAAAATTTTTGAAGCAAGAAAATTCCCTCAAATTATACCGATGTTATTAAAAGATTGATAAAATCTTCGTATGTTTTAGTTTTTAAAAGTGTTTGAAAATATTTTTTATTTGAAATTATTTCTGTCACAAAATCAAATATATCTCGAAAAAGGATTCGATCTTCCTCATTGATTGCAAGCATAAAAACAACATTTACCTTATTTTGATTCCAATTGATTGGTGTTGGATGTATCGATACTGCTATGGCAGTTGAAAAAGCGCTCATTTCTAAGGGATGAGGTATAGCGATATTTAAATATGCGCTAGGACTAATCCTTTCTCTTTCGTAAATCCTTTCTTGGAAAGATGAGTCTACATAACCGAATTTATTTAAGGCATTAGACAAATAATTTATTGCATCTTCTTTATTTGAAAAGCCGGGATTATAGAAAAACAATTCCCTTTTAAATATGAATTTAAGCTTTTTCTCTAAAATAGTTCTTAATCTCGCTTTTTTGATTTTTTCAATTTCATTGGCAATAATACTTATATCTTTATTATCAAAATAATTTGATATGACGATCATTGGGACAGTAAGGCAGATGTTAACATGTATTGTAGATATTACAAGGTCATAATCCGAAAAATTCTTTAACTCATCTGGAGTGGTAATGACTCCGGACAGTATGACGTCGTTCTCAAAGATCGCATGAATTTTTTTTACTAACTTGAGGTGAGTAGAGTAATAACGAGGGCAGAGTACGATTACCTTTACTTTATTTCTTAATGCTTTTTGTTCTTCTATTAAGACACCTATATGCAATGCTATATAGGCAATTTCATCTTCTGATATTACGTAGTCCGTTTCTTCTGTGATAATATTAGCTATGAAAACTGACACATCGTAAATATATGGATAAGTGTTTTTAATTGTCAAAAGCTGAGGATTTCTTAAATTGATATTGTTTTCTAAACGCACAAGCATGTTATATAGATGTAAAGAAAAACGTATCATAAAATCTGGATTATTCAAGTTTATATATAAAGAGTCTTTCATCTTGTTTTGAATTAATTCCATTAAATTACATATTTTGGGTCCGATAATATCGTTTAGCTGAGGATATTCCAGTTGGGTAATATTTTCATTAACAATACTGGTCGTTAAGATTAATGCTAGATTATAAAATTCATTGTCCGTAAAATGAACAGGGAAATACTTTTTTAAATCATCACAGATCTCCCTTAATAATTTAGAAACAGTTTCGGTGATATGAACATTATTTAAGGAATCCAAAACTTCCGGTGTAGTAAGATTTTCCAGGGAACGCTGCATTGTGATTGCTAAGTGTAAAATAAAGTTTATCAATGAAAAGTCATTGATAAAATAGTGATTTGCTAAAAGCCTCTCAGTCACTACTTCCTTTATTACCTTTAAATCTAAGTTTTGGAAATATGTTTGAAGGAGATCTAAACTAATAAAGTTTTCTTTTATCTCGTTATAGATAAGATGTGATATCATCTTTTTTTTATTTTTTTCCAGTCCCTCAATATAGACACAATTATTTTTTGTTTTGAATACCAGATCGAAATTTTTTAATTCTGCCTTGATTTTTGATATCTCATTCATCAAAGTCACAGGGGAGATACAGAGCTCGTCTGCTAATTCATCAAGGTTTTTTGTTTGTTGCTGAAGCAAGAGAAGTTTAAGTATATATGCTTGTCTGCTTTTTGAAGACTGGGGTATATCGTTATTTGTAAAATTATTCAATATATTAGCTAGACGTTCTTTATCTTGTATAAAGTAGCCTTTTCTGGAGGAAAAGATCAAATTGGGATAATTTGTATTGATATTAGATATATAAGTCTTAACACTGCGAATTGAAAAGCCTAAATCATCTGCTATGCTTGAAGCGGTAACACAGCTTGTCTGATCTTTCAAATAGTTCAATATTTTAAGTTCTTTTTCTTGCATAGGAGAGTCTCACCTCTTACATAATACTGTAATTATTACTTATTATATTATAACATAGTAATTTTCAAGAATTTATATTATCAATTGCACCGTAAAAGTGCAAAATCAAGAATAGAAATTTGATTGTCCAGCTAGTATAATAAAATCACAGCGATGAGAGATAAGAACAAATGCAGATGGATGGAAGGAGAGATGTTTATGGATGCAATAGCAAAGAGTATGGAAATCATTGCAAACAGTGGTGAAGGTAAAAGCTTGGCAATGAAAGCAATCAAGCAAGCTCGTGCTGGCAAATATGAAGAAGCGGAGGCAGACTTAAAGCATGCAGATGAGGCGATTATAAAGGCACATCAGGCCCACAGCGAATTGCTGTTCTATGATGCTGAAAATCAGGATTTAAAAATTAATATGTTGTTGGTACATGCAGCAGATCATTTGACTGCAGCAGGTATTATAAAAGAATTGGCAGAAGAGATTATTTATTTGTATAAGACACGATAGTTAAGAAATCTATGTTATATTGGGTGGTGTGATATGTATAAAATTGCTTTGGTGTGTGAAAACGGTGCAAGTACTGGTATGGTAGTCAGAAAAATGAGAGAAGCCGCAAAAAAACGTGGGATAGAGGCAGAAATTCAAGCTTACCCATATACACAATTAGAAAATTTTATTGAAGAGGTAGATGCTATACTTTTAGGTCCACAGATTGCATACAAAAAGGACGTTATTGCAAAAACATTTTCAAAGTATGCGGATAAAATTGATGTTATAAAACCGATGGATTTCGGAATGATGAATGGCGAAAAAATTTTGGATGATGCTATTGCGATTATTAAAAAATGATTTTTTGCAGTACTTATAAGATTTGTTGAAATTTTATGACTGATTTCATGAAAATTTTTTTAAGTATATGATTGCTTACGATTTCAGTATTGACTATATGAAAATAAAGGTATGATGATGTATAGTTTTAGTCTATTGCCATTCATGAACATCTTTAAAATGGGAATTTCCATCCATATACAATTCTATCTTTTGTATATTATAAGTGCTTAATGACAGAGTGTCAAATCATATTAATTATAGTTTCAGCTTTGTTTACATCTATACTATGTGTAGCTGCTAATATTAGTTTAACTGTACACATAAATCATGACGATGATGCTGGAGACTAGAAGATAAAAAATATATTTTAGGGGGAAAAAAGATGGATAGATTTATAGACGTATTGCAAAAAAGGCTAATGCCTATAGCAAAAAAAATAAGCGACATTAAATTTTTAAGTGCACTAGGTGCTACATTTCAAATTTTATTGCCAGTTATTTTACTTGGTTCATTTGCTTGCTTAGGAGCATTTTTAAATATCCCAGCATGGCAAAGTTTTGTTAAAAATACAGGGTTAGCAACTATATTCATGACAATTCAATCTTTAACACTTAGTATTATTGCTTTGTATGTTGCTATTGTATTACCATATCAGTATGCAACGAAAGTAGGAATGAAACCTCTTTCCGTAACGATTATTAGTTTTATGACATTTTTGTTAATTACTCCACATAAACTATATACTGATATTCCTACCCAATGGTTAGGGTATCCAGGTTTATTTACTGCGATGCTTATAAGTGCCTTTACCGTAAGATTTACAAAATTGTTGCAAGATAAAAAAATTTATTTACGTATGCCAGAAGGCGTGCCACCTATAGTAGAAGAATCCTTTGCGAGTTTAGTGCCCGCATTGTTTTCTGCACTTTTGGCAGTGTTTATAGAAGCAGGATTAGCTAAGACAAGTTTTAGAAGCATTCATCAAGTGATTTATTCACTAATTCAAGTACCACTACAAGGAATTGGATTGTCATATCCAGCTTACCTTCTTGTCCAGATACTAAGTACCTTGTTTATGTTTTTTGGTATTCATGGCAATGCGGTTTTTAGCATCATTTCACCGTTGACATTAGCTGCATCTGCTGAGAACTTGAAGGCACTGTCATCTGGTTTACCTTTACCGAATATTATCACTGATTCATTTTCTGTATTATGTCAACCTGGAGGCATTGGGGGTACATTTGGTCTTGCATTTTTAATGGCGTTTACTGCAAAGAGTAAGAGATTAAAGACTCTTGGTAAAATGGCGATAATTCCTGCAATTTTTGGTATTAACGAACCATTGTTATTTGGAATACCAATTTTATTAAATCCATTATTATTCATTCCTTATATTTTGAATCCGATTATTTGTACAACAATTAGTTATCTTTCAATAGCACTTGGCATTACCCCGAGATTATCCGGTGTTATAGTAAACTGGACTATGCCGCAGATTGTTTCAGGTTTTCTTGCGCAAGGTGTGCCGACAGCAATTTTACAAATAGTATTGATTATTATAACAACTTTAATATGGATTCCGTTTTTTAAGATGGTAGATAGACAAATTATGTTGGAAGAAACAGAAGAAACATTAGTAAAATAAATTAAATTGTTTATAAGAGGGGCGATGAAGCCATCTCTTCTTTTTATCAGTACAACTCAATTATTAAGTAACTTTCATTTTGACAAGCAATTAAGACTAGTTAATGGGATGTGCTAAAAGTCTGTATTGACATTATTCTGGAAAGAATAGAGAAAACCACTGTAGATTTTGGCTATATGGACAAAATGACGTATGAAAAGGTAAATTATAGAGTTTTAATGGAATATTTATTGGTGATATAAAAAAGTAATCGTCTATATGCGAAAACTTAAATTTAGGAGGAATATTATGAAATATCCAAACTTATTCTCACCGATTAAGATCAATGATATGATGGTAAGAAATCGAATTGTGGCTACACCTATTGGACAGAAATTTTTTGACAAATCCTTAGGTGGACCGGGGATTGTTATCGCTGGTTCTGTCATTGCAGAACCTGGAAAGTCTTCGTTTGCTTCATCAGATGAACCTTATGCATTTTCAAAATATGAGGTTGAACAAACAAGACAAAGGATTTTGATTGCACGTCAGGCTGGTGCAAAAGCTTCTATTGAAATTGTACATGCAGGTCAATATGCTCGAGTAAAAGATTTTGCCAAAGGACCTTCCGGATTTATTAGAAATGATGGAGTAGAAGTAAAAGAAATGACAGAAGAAATGATGGAGGAAACACTTCGCTGGTACGAACAAACTGCATTTGACGCTAAAGATATAGGCTTTGATATGATTTTTATGCATTTTGGCCATGGCTGGCTACCAGCACAATTCCTTTCACCATTTTTTAACAAAAGAACAGATAAATATGGTGGAAGCCTTGAGAACAGAGCAAGATTTCCTCTAATGATTTTAGAAAGGGTTAGAAAAGCGGTAGGAGCAAATTTCCCTATTGATATGCGAATTTCAGCAACAGAATGGATCGAGGGTGGGATAGAATTTGAAGATGTGTTGGCTTTTATAAAGATGGCAGAACCATTAATTGATATGGTACAGATTTCGTGTGGGTTAGACATGGAGCGCGAGGCTAATGTTCATATGGTTACTACTAATTTTTCAGAACATGTGCCTAATGCAAAATATGCAAAAATCGTAAAAGAAAATGTTCATATTCCTGTTGCAGTCGTTGGGGCTATTATGAATCCAGACGAAGCTGAGCAGTTGATTTCAGATGGGGTTGCAGACATGGTTGCACTTGGACGTGCTTTGGTGGCAGACCCTGAATGGCCTAAAAAAGCGAGAGAAGGTAGACCTGAGGACATTGTCCCGTGTATAAGATGTTTACAATGTTATCATATATCTACAAACCACAGAAATGTAGGATGTTCTGTGAATCCAAGATACTCCAATGAATCATGGATACCGCGGAAATTAGAAAAGGCTGATATAAAGAAAAGAATTGTCGTAATAGGTGCTGGACCAGCAGGACTACAAGCTGCATTGGTGGCAGATAAAAGAGGTCATAAAGTAATTTTATTTGAAAAAAATAGTTTCTTAGGTGGCGAACTTCACTATGTTGCAATGGAATATTATAAGAGTGATATTAAAGCATTTTTAGATTATCTTAAAGTACAGCTTAAAAAGTCCAAAGTTGAAGTTCATCTAAATACAGAAGCTACGCCGGAACTTGTAAAAAAAATCATGCCAGATGCTGTTATAATAGCAGTGGGAGCGAATCCTGTTATACCACATATACCAGGAATTGGTAAGCAACATGTGATCAGTTTCTATGATGCCATTGAACATATGGATAAGATTGGGCAGAATGTTGTAATTATTGGTGGCGGCACAATTGGTGCAGAAATTGGACTGGAGCTTTCATTACTTCAGCAGAAAAATGTTACAATCATCGAGCTTGGAGGAGAAATAGCAGCACAGGGAAACATGCTTTATAAAATTGCACTTCGCCAAAAAATGCAACAGGCAAGCACATTAAATACAATGTTGAAGACTACATGCCAGGAAATCAAAGAAGATGTTGTAGTGGTTAAAACAAGTGATGGAGAAGAAAAATTCATTAAGGCAGATACTGTTATAATTGCCACCGGATTGAAACCAAATAAATCGGTAGCAGAAAGTTTTTATGGGATTGTACCAGAAACATTTATGATCGGAGATTGCATCAAACCAAGAAAAATAATGGAAGCTGTAATGGAAGGGTATACAATTGCCTCCAATTTATAAGTTTACGTTATAATATTAATTTAGGAGGGAAAGATTTATTAATGTATCACAAATTTATAAAACCATTTCCAAAAGACTTTTTATGGGGAGCATCCACATCAGCTTATCAAGTGGAAGGGGCATGGAATGAAGACGGAAAAGGACCTTCTGTCATTGATATGGGAAAGCATCCTGAAGGAACATCAGATTTTAAAGTAGCAAGCGATCATTATCATCGATACAAAGAAGATATAGCTTTATTTGCAGAAATGGGTCTTAAAGCTTATCGCTTTTCTATTGCATGGACAAGAATTTATCCGAAAGGCACAGGGGAAATAAATGAAAAAGGTATCGCATTCTATAACGATTTAATAAATGAATTGCTGTCACATAATATTGAACCTATTGTCACTATGTACCACTTTGATTTGCCTTACGCATTGCAAGAAAAGGGCGGTTGGTCAAATAGAGAAACGGTAGATGCTTATGAGAACTACGCTAAAACTTTATTTAAATATTTTGGCGATCGCGTGAAATATTGGTTAACAATTAATGAACAAAATATGATGATTTTATACGGAGCAGTTCTTGGAACTTTTGATTCTAAAATAGAAAATCCACAAAAAGAATTGTATCAGCAAAACCACCATATGCTTTTGGCCCAGGCAAAAGCGATGAAGCTATGCCATGAAATGTGTCCAAATGCAAAAATTGGTCCTGCGCCAAACATCATATCAATCTATCCGGCTAGCTCTAAGCCTGAAGATGTAATTGCTGCTTCAAACTTCTCGTCAATTCGCAACTGGCTGTATTTAGATGCAGCTGTATTTGGGCGATACAATAGTATAGCATGGAGTTACTTAGAAGAGAAAGGATATACACCGATAATTCAAGAAGGAGATATGGAAATCTTAAAAAATGGAAAGCCTGACTTTATCGCATTTAACTATTATTCAACATCAACTGTAGCTGAAAGCAAGAACGACTCTTCTAATAAAAATTCAACGGGAGATCAGCAGATTGCAATTGGAGAACCTGGAGTATACAGAGGAGTTTCTAATCCGTATTTAGAAAAAACACAATTTGGCTGGGAAATCGATCCGATAGGTTTTCGTAATACATTGCGGGAAATAAATGAAAGATATAATCTTCCGCTGCTGGTAACAGAGAATGGATTAGGTGCTTATGACAAATTAGAGGAAGGCGATGTAGTAAATGATGATTACAGGATTGATTTCTTACGTAAGCATATAGAACAAGCTAAGCTAGCGATTACTGATGGTGTAAATTTAATAGGGTATTGTCCTTGGTCGGCAATTGACCTTGTAAGCACACATCAAGGATTTAGCAAGCGTTATGGTTTTATCTATGTCAATAGAGACGAATTTGATTTAAAGGACTTAAGAAGGATAAAGAAGAAGAGCTTTTACTGGTACAAAGACGTTATAGAATCAAATGGAGAGAAGATATAAATTAATTTCTTAGGTTAATTAAAGAAAATAATTGATATTCCAATATAAAAAATGTTAGTGCTGAAGCTTTGCTTACGCGCTAACATTTTTCATATCATGATTTTGCCAGTGAGCTTATTCTATGTAATTTTGCCTGCTAGCATGGTAAATAATAGTGGGAGAATGAATTAAAGCTAATATTATTCTAAAAAATTATATAAAAAATTTATATAAAAATTTTACATAATTTACTTGATATATTTAGTAAATTATATTAAAATTATAATGAACTTTAAATAATATAAATTAATATAGATATGTCGAGGTGGTTAGAATTAATATATCAGATATAGCATCAATAGTTGGAGTATCTCCTGCAACGGTTTCAAACGCACTTAATGGTAAAAGCGGTGTAAGCGAAGAAACAAGACAGAAAATAATAAAAATTGCTAGAGAATATGGCTATTTTAAGGATAATATTTTCAATACTTTGCAAAAAACTATTAGATTTATTATGTATAAAAAGCATGGCTTTGTCGTTTGCGATACGCCTTTTTTCACTTCTCTTATAGAAGGCATAACAAAAGAATCTAAAGCACAAGGATATGAATTGTTAATATCGCATGTAAATTTTAATGAGAAAGATAATAAAGAATTAATAGAAACCATTGAAAAAGATTATTCTGAAGGCATATTAATTTTGGCGACTGAAATGACAAGTGAAGATTTACTGGTATTAAAAAATGTTAATGTTCCGATTGTAATGCTTGATAGTTATTTTAAAAATAGCGATTTTGATTCTGTTTTAATAAATAATGTAGATGCTGCGTATAAAGCTACAGAATATTTAATCATGAATGGACATACTAATATAGGATATCTTCATAGTTCGGTGCATATTAATAACTTTTATTATAGAAGAAGAGGATACTTAGAGGCTTTAACTGACTATGCTTTAAAAGCGGATAAAAAGTTTGAGGTTCCTTTAGAGCCAACAGCAGAAGGTTCATACCGTGATATGTCTCTTTATTTAAAACAAAAGAATGTAGCATTGCCTACAGCTTTTTTTGCCGATAATGATATCATTGCTCTAGGTGCAATGAGGGCGTTAAAAGAAAGCGGTATAAAAATACCAGAAGATATTTCTATTATAGGTTTTGATGATATGCCTTTTTGCGAAATTTCAAGCCCGAAGTTAACTACACTAAAAGTATTTAAGCAAGAAATGGGTAAAGCTGCTGTCAGGAGATTAGTTGATAAGATAAAAGAAAATGATAATAGTATACAAAAAATTGAAATAAATACACAATTAGTAATAAGAGAAAGCGTCTTAAAAATTAATTAAATATATTAAGTAATTATTAAATATATTTTTTAATTAACTTACTTAAACAAAGATTTATATGTAAAACAAATAAATCTTTACAAATATTTTAAATATGCGTATTGTAATGGCTCTATTATTTTAGTAGAAAAACAAATAGAGCTTTATTTTTTTATTTAAAATTTAATATTTGAACTAATTTGTATGATTAAAATATAAATATTAGCTATAAAAATGATAAAAAATTTTATATAAAACAGTTGAATTTTATATAAATATATATTATAATAAAAGTGAAAAAATTAATCTAAATTGATTAAAAAATTAAGTAAAGAATCTTTAAGCACATCTATATGCACACCTATTATGGTGAAGGAGGATTTTGGATGGAAGATAGAGTTAAAATGGGTTTTTTGCCAACAAGGCGAAATGTTTTTAGTAAGGAAGATGCACTCAAATATAAAAGCTTAATAAGAAATAAAATTGAAAATTATAATATTGATATTGTTGATATTGAAGATATCAACGATGAAGGATTATTATCAGATAATGGTGATGATATAAAAAAAGTAATTTATAAGTTCAAAAATGAAAACGTTGATGCGATTTTTGTTCCCCACTGCAATTTTGGCACGGAAGACGCTGTTGCCAAGGTTGCGAAAGAAATAAATAAACCAATGTTACTGTGGGGACCAAGGGATGAAGCACCACTTGATGATGGAATGCGTCTTAGAGATACTCAGTGTGGATTATTTGCAACTGGAAAGATACTGCGGAGATTCAATGTACCATTTTCTTATTTAGTAAATAGTTATTTGGATGATTTATCTTTTGATAGAGGATTTAAGAATTTTATTTCTGTAGCAAATGTTGTGAAGAAATTTAATAGCCTTAAAATATTGCAAATTTCAACAAGACCAGAAGGCTTTTGGACGATGATTTACAATGAGGGTGAATTATTAGAACGTTTTGGCATTCAAATTACCCCTATTACTTTAAAAGATGTTGAACAGAAGACTTTGTCTGTTGAGAAGGAAGATGGTACCGAATTAAAAACGACAATAGACTTTATAAAATCGAAATTTGATTGCACTGAAGTAAGTGATTCAGATGTTAAAAGGGTAGCAGCTTTTAAAGTTGCATTAAATAGATTAATAAAAGAAAAAGGTTGTTCTGCAGTTGCTATACAGTGTTGGACTGCATTACAGGTAAGTTTAGGAATCATGCCTTGTTTAGTAAATGGATTATTAACGGATGAAGGTATTCCTGTCACATGCGAAACGGATGTTCATGGAGCAATAAGTGCAGTCATAGCTCAGGCTGCATCAATGGATTCTGCAGTTCCGTTTTTTGCAGATCTTACAATAAGACATCCGGAAAATGAAAATGGAGAGCTGTTATTTCATTGTGGAAATTTCCCTCCATCTCTGTGTTCCAATGATGATAAACCTAAATTTAAACACCATTTCTTATTTGAATCACATGCACCTGGTACGGCTGAATTCGAAATCAAAGGTGGAGATATCTCCATAGTAAGATTTGATGGTGATCATGGAGAATATTCTTTGCTTTTAGGGAAAGCTAAAGGAATTAAAGGACCGTATACCAGAGGTACATACCTATGGGTTGAAGTAAATGATTGGCCAATGTGGGAAGAAAAATTAGTTAAGGGACCTTATGTTCATCACTGCGTAGGAATACATCATGACGTCATTCCAGTTTTATATGAAGCATGTAATTTTATTCCTGGTTTGAGGCCAGATCCTGTCGATCCATCTGAACAAGAAATTAAAGAATTTTTAAGAGGAAGATAATAATATAGTAGATAGTTTCGAAATTTTGTGAATTTATAAATTTAAAAACCGTCTAATACAAATAAAGAACGTCTGTAAAGATAAATTTCAAATTTATATTGTTTTACTTTTGAGGTGATATAATTGAATGATGTTTTAGATCTAAAGATAAAAGCTACACAAATTCGACTTGATTTAATTAATATGATTTATGAATCTAAATCTGGACATATTGGTGGTTCACTTTCGTCTGCAGATATACTTACAGTATTGTACTATAATGTAATGAATATAGATCCTAATAATCCAAATTGGGAAGAAAGAGATAGATTCATTTTAAGTAAGGGACATTCAGTAGAGGCGTATTATAGTGTTCTTGCCGATAAAGGATATTTTCCAAAGGAAGAATTAAAGACGTATTGCAAATTTGGCACAAGGCTTATTGGACATCCAAATAATAAAATACCGGGTATAGAAATGAACACGGGAGCACTTGGACATGGATTGTCTATAGCAGTTGGTATGGCGTTAGGTGCAAAAATGGATAATAAATCTTTCCGTGTGTTTACTCTTATGGGAGATGGAGAACTTGCTGAAGGTTCCAATTGGGAGGCTGCTATGGCTGCATCTCACTATAAATTAAATAATCTTATAGGAATTGTTGATAGGAATAAACTTCAAATTAGTGGAAATACAGAAGAAGTAATGTCTCTTGAACCACTGGAAGATAAATGGAAAAGCTTTGGTTGGGATGTATTAACTACTGATGGCAATGATATTGAAAAACTTATAGATACTTTTAATGCGGCTATAGCATCTGCTAATGATAAGCCTAAACTCATATTAGCTTATACAACAAAAGGCAAAGGAGTAAAATTTATAGAAAATAAAGCAAATTGGCACCACCGAGTTCCTACTGAAGAAGAATATAAAGCTGCAATTTCTGAGTTGCAAGAGCTAATGGAGGTATATTTGAATGAACAAAATATCAAATAAAGAAGTTATTAGTGATGTATTATCTAGAGTAGCAGGGGTTGATAAGGATATCATTGTATTAGCTAGTGATTCAAGAGGTTCTGCCTCTATGACTAGCTTTGCTGAGAAATATCCACAGCAATTTGTAGAAGTAGGAATTGCGGAGCAGAATTTGGTAGGTATAGCTGCAGGATTAGCATCAGTAGGTAAGAAACCATTTATAACTTCGCCTGCATGCTTTTTGACAATGAGAAGTATAGAGCAGGTAAAACTTGATGTAGCTTATTCCCAAATGAATGTAAAAATTGTAGGTATAAGTGGTGGAGTAAGTTATGGGGCATTAGGTATGTCACATCATTCTCTACAGGATATAGCTGTAATGAGAGCTATACCAGGTATTAGTATTATTATACCTGCTGATAGATATGAAACTGAGAAAATGATGTCAAGTTTATTAGATTATGAAGGACCTGTTTATGTAAGGGTAGGCAGAAACCCAGTAGAAGATGTTTACAGTGATTTAAATTATAATTATGAAATCGGGAAAGCAATTGTTATGAGACAGGGGAATGACATAACGATAATTGCAACAGGAGAAACAGTAAAAATAGCAGTTGATGCATCTGACAAATTAAAAGAAGAAGGTATAGGTTGTCGGGTTTTAAACATGCATACTATTAAACCTCTTGATGAAGAAGCTATTATAAAAGCAGCACATGAAACTGGTCGCATTATCACAATAGAGGAACATAGCATATTTGGTGGGTTAGGTGCTGCTGTAGCTGAAGTAGTAGTACAAAATAAACCAGTGCCAATGAAGATATTAGGCATACCAGATGAACCAGCCATAGCAGGAAATAGCAAACAAATTTTCGATTATTATGGTTTATCAGTATCAAATTTATACAATGTTTCAATGTCATTACTTAAATAGGAAGTGATACGTATGACTGATAGTTGTATTATTGCTATAGATCAAAGTACATCGGGGACAAAAGCTATGGTTGTCGATAAATATGGTAAAGTAATAGCGAGAAGTAATAAAGAACATAAACAGTATTATCCTAATCCTGGATGGGTAGAACAAGATCCGTTAGAAATATATAACAATGTAAAGATAGTAATAAGAGATGTAATAAATAAATTAAACTTACCATCGTCTTATATAAAAGCGATATCTATTACAAATCAAAGAGAGACAGTTGTTGTATGGGATAAAGAAACAGGAAAACCTATTTATAATGCTATAGTATGGCAGTGTAGAAGAACTTCTGATATGTGTATTTGGTTCAAAAAACAGGGTGTTGAAAAATTAATAAAAAGTAAAACAGGACTGCTTTTAAATCCGTATTTTTCAGCCACAAAAGTGAAATGGATATTAGATAATGTTGAAGGAGTTAGAGAAAAAGCAAATAGAGGTAAATTGCTGCTTGGTACAATAGATACTTGGCTTTTGTGGAATTTTACGAATGGAAAAGTACACTCAACTGATTATACAAATGCTAGTAGGACACTACTTTTTAATATAAAAACTCTTGAATGGGATGAAGAACTATTAAAAATATTTGATATACCTTTAAACATGTTGCCAAAAGTAATATCATCTAATGATGTATTTGGTTATACAAATTGCGATGGAATACTCAATGAGGAAGTACCGATAACAGGAATAATTGGTGACTCACAAGGAGCGCTTTTTGGTCAGAATTGCTTTGAAGCAGGTATGATAAAAGCTACATATGGCACTGGATCTTCAATCATGATGAATGTAGGCCAAAATTTCATAAATGCGGAAAGGGGGTTGGTAACATCTATTGCTTGGGGAATAAACAAAAACGTAGAGTACGTACTTGAAGGTATCATCAACAGTACTGGCGATACTCTTAAATGGTTAAAAGACAATTTAGGACTCTTTAAAGATTACAATGAACTAGAAAAATTAATTTCTAATTTAAAAAGTAATGAAGGCGTTTACCTAATTCCTGCTTTTTCAGGACTTGGAATTCCATATTGGAATATGGGTGCAAAAGCAGCTATAGTTGGCATGACCAGAGGCGTAAAAAAAGAACATATAGTTAGAGCTGCATTAGAATCGATAGCATATCAAATTAAAGATGCCATTGATATAATGGAAGAAGAATCGGGAATAGCCCCTAAAGAATTAAGAGTAGATGGAGGTGCAACAAGTAATAAATTTTTAATGCAATTTCAAGCAGATTTGCTGAATATTAATGTCGTTAAAACGGAAAATGAAGATTTATCTGCGTTAGGCTCAGCATATATGGCTGGACTTGGCATAAATTTATGGGGTAGTAAGGATGAAATTATAAAGCTAAGAGGAAATGAATATGTTTATTCACCCAATTTAAATGTAAAAGAAGAAATGGATAGGCTTTATAGCGGTTGGAAAAACGCCGTAAAAATGGTATTGACATGAGATTTTGTAAATCAATTTTACTGTTTAAAACTTGTTTTCATAAGGGAAACCCATGATTAAGCTTTATATAATTCGATTAAGTGTGGGTGTACCTTAGAAATATATGCGAAACAAAATAATTTGCGCTGTTTCGCAAATAATTTAAAATGATATAAGAAGGAGGAGATTAATTATGAAAAAGACAGTTAAGTATTTAGCAGTATTAATGGCTTTACTTATGGTTGTTGTCATTTTTTCAGGATGCGGAACACAGCAAAATCAGGGTAATTCTAATTCTTCATCAGCAAATACTCAGACATCAAATTCAACATCAACAAATACAACTAACAGCAAAAAATTGATAGTAATCATTACACCGTCACATGACAATCCATTTTTCAAAACTGAAGCTGATGTAGCAGAGGCAACAGCAAAACAACTTGGATATGATACGCTTGTACTTTCACATGATGATGATCCTACTAAACAGACACAAGAATTTGATACTGCTATTTCAAGAAAGGCAGCTGCAATTATTTGTGATAATGCAGGAGCTGATGCAACTGTAGCAGCAGTTAAGAAGGCAAAAGATGCTGGAATTCCTACTTTTTTGATTGACAGAGAAATAAATCAGACAGGTTTGGCTATATCACAAATAGTATCAAATAATTCACAAGGCGCAAAGTTAGTTGCACAGGAATTTGTTAAACTTATGGGAGAGAAAGGTAATTATGTTGAATTATTAGGCAAAGAATCTGATACAAATGCTGCTGTGAGATCAACTGGGTTCCATTCGGTACTTGATCAATACCCTGAACTTAAAATGGTGGCCCAACAAACTGCTAATTGGGATCAAAATGAAGCGTATACAAAAATGGAGTCAATTTTGCAGGCTCACAGCGACATAAAAGGAGTCATTTGTGGCAATGATACGATGGCAGTAGGGGCTTATGCAGCTCTTAAAGCAGCGGGTAAAAGTGATGTAATCGTTGTTGGTTTTGATGGTAGCAATGACGTCAGAGATTCTATTTTGTCTGATGGTATAAAAGCTACAGCAATGCAACCTGCTGCTAAAATTGCAGAGATGGCAGTGGAGCAAGCTGATCAATATATAAAAACGGGTAGTACAGGAAAACCTGAAAAGCAGCTTGTAGATTGTGTATTGATTACTAAAGATAATGCAAGTAAATTAAATAATTTTAGTCTTTCACAGTAATTATGATTTATATAAATTGTATAACTAATTGTTAATTATCAAAATAAAAACAAATAAATAAATTAAATAATAAAGCATGTGGATAACCAGAAATTCACGTTAATAAATCTTTGTAAGTAATTCTAAAAATAAAGATTTTATTTGTAGAAGTTTATCTAATAAAAAAGTTAAGGATGTTTTTCCTGGTTTTTCCACGTGCTTTATAGAGTTTATAAAAATTTATAATTAGTATGTAATATACAGATTTTAATCTTCTAATTGTTGAAATTAATTATAAGTTGTTATTTTGAAATATTAAAAACTTAGTTAATATTAAATAACTATATTATATGTAAATATTATGGAGGCTAAGTTATGAATAAGAAAATCAGTATTTTTGTGATGGTACTATTAAGTTTTACGATTTTTATGACAGGATGTAAGTTATTAACTGTTGTACCATTATCTAAAGACAATAATAGTACAACTGCAAATCGATTTAATAGAAGTAATTTTGATGCAAATGCTTATGTTAATAAAGTTTGGGACTCTAAAGCAATACCCTATTTTGAGGAAAAAGCTGTTGATCTTTCAGAATTACTTAAAAGTGTAAATGGTAGTTTTTCTGAGGCAGGAAAAAAATACGGCTTAACGAATGCTTCTTCTGTAGGCAGTTATGATTTTGTGGTCAAAGGGAAAGTCAAGGTAGTTAAAGTTAATGCTCAGTTAAGGGCTAGAACTTTGGAATGTGCATTACCTGGATACAATGGTAATATAAAAATCACTTTGCAAATAGGTCCTGTTTTTACGAGTTCTGCTATTAGGGACAGCCTTTCATTTGTAAAATTTGAAGATTTTCAGAATCAAGTTATTTTTGATTCTGTTTCTGATGCTTTTAATAAGCACGTTTATGATAATGTTATTAGTAAAATAGATGTAAACACATTAGTAGGTAAAAATCTGACATTTATAGGTGCGTTTACTGGCGATGATCCTTCGAATATTTCTATAATACCTGTAGAATTAAAGATTGATTAGCTAAAGGGGAATAAAAAATGGAAGAAAATCTTAATATTAAGGAAAGTAATAATGTATGTTTATTAGCTAAAAATATAGTCAAAATTTTTCCTGGTACAAAGGCTTTAGATAATGTTACTTTTAAAGTGTATAAAGGAAAAGTAAATGCACTAATAGGAGAGAATGGTGCTGGTAAATCAACACTTATGAAAATATTAGCAGGAATCGAACGTCCAACAGAAGGAAAGTTGTTTCTTGATAATAAAGAGATAGAATTAAGAAGCCCAATTGATGCTGAAAAAAATGGAATAGGAATGATTCATCAAGAAATAAATTTTTTTCCAGATTTAACTATAGAACAAAATATGTTTATGGGAGTTGAGGAGAAAAAAAATAGTATTTTGGTAAATAGAAAAACGCAAAAGGAAAAATGTAATAAGATTTTGGCTGAGCTTGGACATCCTTTTGATGTTGAAAAAAAGATGGGTGAGCTTAGTGTTGGTCAGCAACAAATTGTAGAAATAGCTCGACATTTGCTTCAACCTAATTTGAAAATTCTTATAATGGACGAGCCGACGTCTTCTTTAACTGTAGCTGAAGTTTCTATATTATTTAAATTAATAAATAGACTTAAAGAAAGAGGTATTTCAATAATTTATATTTCGCATCGTCTAGAGGAAATTATGGAAATCTCTGATTATATTACGGTTTTACGTGATGGGGAAAAAGTTGCAGAAGATTTAACGAAAAATGTAAATATTTCATGGATTATTAGCAATATGGTTGGTTCAGAAAAGCAATATAAGAAGAGGGAGAAAAATTTTGATATTAAGACTGAAAATATTTTAGAAGTTGAAAATCTCTCACTTAAGAAAAACAATAATAATTTCGTTTTGAAAGATATATCGTTAAAATTAAAAAGAGGTGAAATACTTGGCATTTATGGACTGTTAGGTTCTGGAAGAACAGAGCTTTTAGAATGTATAATGGGGGTGAATACTAAATTTACAGGTAGTATAAAGTTAGAAGGAAAATTTATAAAAATTAAAAATATCGCACAGCAAATAAAAAATGGCTTTGCAATGGTTCCTGAAGACAGACAAAAAGATGGTTTAATTCAGACGTTGAATATAGCAAAAAATATATCATTATCTAGTCTAAATAGATTTTCAAAATTTGGAATTTTGAGGAATAAAGAAGAAGATTTGAATATTGATAAAATGATAAATAGTCTAAGAATAAAATTGGCAGATAAAAGTTTACCAATATTATCTTTATCAGGTGGTAATCAGCAAAAAGTCATAATAGGTAAAGACTTACTAACAATGCCAAAAGTATTGCTACTAGATGAGCCTACTAGAGGTATTGATGTAGCTGCAAAGAGTGACGTCTATGAAATTATAGATAACCTTGCTAAGGAAGGCATATCAATTATTGTTGTCTCTTCAGAATTAGAAGAAATTTTAAATATTTCAGATCGAGTAGTAGTGTTTTCAAATGGCAGATTAACTGGTGAATTTGTTGGAAATGAGATTACAAAAGAAGCACTTGTGGAGGCTTCGTATAAAGGTTTAGTTAATGTTAATTAATTATATGCAAAGGAGTATGGGAAATATGGAAAAGATTGCTAATCCTAAACAAAAAGAAAAAAAGAAGAACAGTTTGTCAATTGGGATGTTATTACTTAAAGTTCGAACATTTGTAGTATTAGCTATTCTTTTAATAGTATTCAGTTTTATTGCACCGAATTTTACAAATAAAGAGAGCATAATTCTTATTATTAAGCATGTTGCATTGTATGGTTTGTTGGGCATAGGAATGACATTGGTAATTATTACTGGAGGTATTGATCTTTCTGTTGGTTCTATAGTTGGCCTTTCTGCGATGATTTCAGGTGGGCTTATATATGAGGGTTTAGCATTACCTATTTTTGGTGTTAAAATATATTTTAATGTTCCGATAATTATAATACTGACATTGATTAGTGGTGTAATAATTGGGCTGATAAATGGTATTGTCATAACAAAATTTAAAGTTACACCTTTTATCACTACTCTTGGCATGCTTTATATTGCAAGAGGTCTTGCTCTTTTGAGATCTAACGGTGCTACTTTTCCTGATCTTACTGGAAAAGCTGAGCTTGGAAATACCGGGTTTCAATTTCTCGGTCAAGGTACGATATTGGGAATTCCAGTAGCAATATGGATTTTTGCTATAATTAGTTTAATTGCAGCATTTTTATTAAAGAAGACACCATTAGGTTGGCATATATATGCAACAGGAGGAAATGAAAATGCTGCAAAATTATCTGGTATTTTGACTGATAGAGTGAAATTATTTGTTTATGCATTTTCTGGGCTATGTGCTGCGTTTGTTGGATTAATTGCGGCATCGCAGCTTACTGCAGCTCAACCTGCTACAGGTGAGTCGTGGGAATTAAGTGCAATTGCTGCATCAGTACTTGGCGGCACATCTATGATGGGTGGAGTTGGTACAATTGGAGGTGCAGTTATTGGTGCTTTAATTATTGGTGTTATAAATGATGGTATGGTAATGAGTGGTGTTTCTGAATTTTGGCAACAAGTAATAAGAGGTTCGGTTATTATCATAGCGGTAATTGTGGATCAGGTGCAAAGAAATATGGAAGCTAAGATGGCACTTGAGCAAAAAAATGCATAATATGCAATCAAGAATTGATAAGCTTTGGATAGACTTTCAAATATTTGTGGTTGGATTTAAATAAAAATGTTAGATTATGAGATGCGGGTTTTAATTTAATTAAAATAAAGTGAGACATAAGCTTATTTATTGTATTGCTAATAATTTTATAGCAATCAATAAAAAGCAATGTCTCATTATATATTGTAATCTGCTGTATCAATATATTAATAATTATTTTTGTAAGCAAATTCTGAAGAAAAACTAAGCTAAAAACGCAAAGTTAAAAATAAGTTTTCTTAATAACTATAGAATAGATTTCATGTGGAGATGAATCAATATTATGAATAATATTTTGGTTGTAGGAAGTATTAATATGGACATTGTTGCTAGAGTCGAGCATATACCCCAAATTGGTGAAACTGTCATTGCAAGAGAAGTAAAGTACTTTTATGGAGGTAAAGGTGCGAATCAAGCAGTTTCTATAGCAAAGCTTAAAGGAAATGTAATTATGATAGGAAGGGTAGGAAATGATGGATATGGTAAGGACATAATAGAAAATTTAAAAAGACATAATGTAAAAATAGATGGAATCGAAGTAGATAATCAAAAAGAAACGGGTACTGCTTTTATATATGTAAGTGATAAAGGTGAAAATAATATTGTTGTAAATCAAGGTGCTAATAAAAATTTAGATGTAGAACAGATAAAAAGACATGTTTCATTATTTGAAAATGTAAAATTTTGCATACTACAATTGGAAATCCCAATTGAGACAATTAAATATGTTGTTGAAATTTGTAACAAAAGAAACATAAAAATAATATTGAATCCTGCACCGGCAAGAGTAATTCCTGATGAAATATTAAATAAAATATATATATTGACTCCTAATAAAACTGAATTGTCAATTTTAACAAATAGAACTATTAAAACACATGAAGATATTGAAAATGCTTCTGATATATTGATAGATAAAGGAGTAGAAAATGTAATAACAACTTTAGGAGATGAGGGATGTTATTTAAAGAATAGAGTTGAATCTTTTTATTTCCCCGCAGTTAAAGTAAAGACTGTAGATACAACAGGGGCTGGTGATTCTTTTAATGGGGCATTGTCTGTAGCTTTATGCGACGGAATTAACATAAAAAAAGCTGTAGAATTTGCAACTTATGTATCAGCATTAACTGTTACGAAAGAAGGAGCACAAAGTTCTTTTCCTGACAAAATGGAAGTTAATAAATTTATTAATGTTAGGAGAAAATACGATGAAAAAAACAAAATTGTTGAATAATGAAATATCAAAGGTTGTTGCAGAATGTGGACATCGAGATTTATTAGTTATATCAGATAGTGGTTTGCCAATACCAGTTGGAATAAAAAGAATAGATATTGCTTTAATGCCAGGCATTCCAAGTTTAATAGAAACGCTAGAAGCTGTCCTAACGGAACTTGGTATTGAAAAGGCGTATATTGCCAGAGAAATGATAGAAAGAAATAACGAATTATATAGTGATATTTTACATGTTTTAGAAGGATACAAAATAGAGATTGTAGAGCATGAAATGTTGAAAAAAATGACGAAAGAATCGAAAGCAGTCATTAGAACTGGAGAATTTACACCTTATGCAAATATAATACTGCAATCTGGAGTTGAATTTTGATCAACAAGATTTCAAGTGTTCACTTTAAATTATGGAGCATGTGGTAATAATGTTTAGGATTGAAGAATCTGAGACGTATAAGATGATAATCGAAAAAGGTATGCAAAAAGGTATTGAGAAGGGAATCGAAAAAGGTATAGAAAAAGGGGCACAACAAGAAAAAATTGCAATAGCAAGAAAATTATTAAAAGAAGGTATGGACATTGATAAAGTAGCGGACATCACTGAGCTTAACAAAGATGAGGTAAAAAAATTAATTCAGCACTAAAAAAGTTAATAAGTTGTGGCATACAAAGGTGGTTTTTAAAGCCACCTTATTTTTGTGCAAAAAATCGATGTTTTTATCATGTTTTTATTTATTTCATATTGTGTTATTTGACAATATGTTGTTTATTGTTGACTTTTAGTATATAATTTAATTAAAATTTAAGAAAACTGGAGGAAAGTGTATGCTTGCGATAGAACGAAGGAAGAGGATAATGAGGCTTATACAAGAAAACCAAAGCGTCTTAGTGCCGGAGTTAAGCAAATTGTTTAATGTGACAGAAGAAACCATAAGAAGGGACTTGGAGAAACTTGAAGCAGAGGGGCTTTTAAAGAGGACTTATGGCGGTGCTGTTATAAATGAAAATTCAAGCGCCGATATTCCGCTAAATATTCGAGAAATTACAAATATAGAAAGCAAACAAGCGATAAGCATGAAAGTTGCTGAATACATTGAAGACGGTGATACGCTTTTGCTTGATTCAAGCTCTACAGTACTTCAGGTAGCAAAGCAAATAAAATTTAAGAAGAAGCTTACTGTCATAACAAATTCAGAAAAGATAATATTGGAATTGGCAAATGCTAAAGATTGCAAAGTCATCTCAACAGGAGGAGTATTAAAACAGAATTCCATGTCGTTGATCGGAAATTTCGCGGAAGATATGATTAAAAATTTCTGTGTAGATAAAGCCATAATATCATCAAAGGGATTTGATATGACAAATGGCATAACAGAATCAAATGAAATGGAAGCCGAAATCAAAAAAGCCATGGCCAACTCGGCAGAAAAGGTATTTTTGCTTCTTGATCACAATAAGTTCGACAAGTCATCGTTTGTCAAGATGTTTGACTTAGATAAAATTGATTATCTATTTACCGATAGAAAGTTGTCTTTGGAATGGGAAGAATTCCTGAAAAAACACAATATTGATTTAATATATTGTTAGTTATATCTCACATTTTGTGAGATGTTTTTTTATATTTAGAAAAATATTATTTTAATTTATGGCAAATACTATTGACATTTTATGAAATATTGATATAATAAAGATAAACAAAATAAAACAGACATAAATCAAAATAAATTCAATAAAAATTAACTTTATTTAAAGGAGGGCAAAAAGTGTATTCTGAATATGAGGTAAAAAAACAGATTTGTGAAATAGGAAAAAGAATCTACATGAATGGATTTGTAGCAGCAAATGACGGCAATATCACCGTTAGAATAGGTGAAAATGAAATAATAACGACTCCTACAGGTGTCAGCAAAGGGTTTATGACTCCTGACATGCTACTAAATATTAATTTAAACGGTGAAGTATTAAAATCATCAGGTGATTATAAACCATCCACAGAGATAAAGATGCATCTTAGAGTCTATAGAGAAAGGCCAGACGTCAAATCTGTCATACATGCACATCCGCCATTTGGCACAGGCTTTGCAATTGTAGGGATCCCGCTTACAAAGCCAATAATGCCAGAAGCAGTCATATCTTTAGGCTGTGTGCCAATAGCCGAATACGGTACGCCTTCAACCGAAGAGCTGCCAGATGCCGTTTCTAAATACTTGCAAAATTACGATGCGCTTTTATTAGAAAATCACGGTGCACTGACATACGGTCCTGACTTAATTAGTGCATACTATAAAATGGAATCACTTGAATTTTATGCAAAATTGACATTCATCTCTACACTTCTCGGAGGTCCAAAAGAATTATCAGATAGCCAAGTAGAAAAGCTTTATGAAATCAGAAGAAAATTCGGTCTAAAAGGAAGGCATCCAGGCGATTTGTGTAGTACATTAAGATGCAGCACAAATTCTGTTGAATTAAATAAGGATAAAGATGGAAAGAAATAAACGATGACTTTAAATTAAATGATGTAAAAACGATGACATTTTCTATATCAATAATACTCGAAGCATATACTACCACCAAAACATTGTAAACCTTATAGAAGTGAAATTAGCAAAGGTGAATCTGCGGCAATTCGTATTTACTGCATACAGGCGAGCTTGCCGCTGTTGAAGCATCTATTAACGCTGGATGCAAAGCTTTGGAGAAATTAGGTATGCTTTTAAACAAATCTATAATACCTAATCCAGATAGAGCTATTTGGGATAAGATAATCTAAATGCAAAAACAGGCAATAAAAGAAAATACAATATATATAACTATAAAACAAAAAAATAACAAAAAAATTAATAAAAAATATTAAAAACAAGAAGGAATTTAACAAAAAGCGTCGAATATATAATATAAAAGATATATAAGTTTAGGATTAAATAATAGTATTTATTATTAAATAGAATCAAATGTAATTATTATCTGATTTCCTGAAAGGATGTTTATTATGTATGAAGCAGAAAAAGATAAAATTTTAAATGATTATTATAATGCAAAAGAGGTTTATGCAAAGTTTGACATAGACACTGATGAAATATTAGATAAAATGAAGAAGATTCGAATTTCGCTTCACTGCTGGCAGGGTGATGATGTAACTGGATTTGAAAAAAGCGCTAATGGATTAAGCGGTGGAGGAATCCTTGCTATAGGTAATTGGCCTGGTAGAGCAAGAAATGGTGAAGAACTGAGGCAAGACATTGAAAAAGCTTTAAGTCTTATACCTGGCAAACACAAAGTGAATTTACATGCCATTTATGCAGAAACAAATGGTGAATTTGTAGACAGAGATGAAATAAAAGTTGAACATTTCAGAAAATGGATAAACTGGGCAAAAGAAAAAGAAATCGGACTTGACTTCAATCCTACGTTTTTTTCACATCCTAAAGCAAATGATGGTTATACGCTTTCAAGTAAAGAAGAAAATATAAGAAAGTTTTGGATTGAACATGGCAAGAGATGTCGTGAAATTGCAAATGAGATAGGAAAAGAGTTAAAAACCCAGTGTGTGAATAATGTTTGGATTCCAGATGGTTCTAAAGATTTACCTGCTAATCGAATTGAACACAGAAAAATACTTAAAGAATCTTTAGATGAAATATTTTCAGTAAAATATGACAAAGCAAATATCGTCGATTCTGTTGAAAGCAAACTATTTGGTATCGGGTCAGAAAGCTATGTAGTTGGTTCACATGAGTTTTACATGAGCTATGCATCAAGAAATGATGTAATGTTGTGTCTTGACATGGGCCATTTTCATCCTACTGAGAATATCGCTGATAAAATATCATCAATACTCACATTTAATGATAATTTATTGATTCACGTAAGCCGTGGTGTCCGTTGGGACAGCGATCATGTAGTCATTTTAAATGAAGATTTGCTTTCATTAGCAAAAGAAATAAGAAGATGCGATGCTTATGATAAAGTGTATATTGCATTAGATTTCTTTGACGCAAGCATAAACAGGATAATGGCATGGGTGATAGGTGCAAGAGCGACGTTGAAAGCCATATTAATATCGCTTTTAGAGCCTGTGCATCTACTTTTAGAAGAAGAAAACAAAGGCAATTTTGGTGCAAGGCTGGCTTTGATGGAAGAATTCAAAACATTGCCATTTTACTCCGTTTGGAACAAATACTGTATGGACGAAAATGTGCCTATTGGTACATCATGGATTGATGCTGTTAAAGAATATGAAAAAGAAATTATAAAAAATAGGGCTTAAAAATTTAAGACTAAAGGATGGTATTTCAATGAAAGATACTGTATATAATCTGGCTTTTGATTTTGGTGCTTCAAGTGGACGTCTTATGCTATCAAAATTCGATGGCGAAAAAATCACAATTGAAGAAGTTTATAGATTTCCAAATGAGCCAGTCAAGCTAGGACAATCATTTTATTGGGATTTTTTGAGACTTTTTCACGAATTAAAAAACGGATTAAAATTAGTATCCAAAAAAAAAATTAAAATATCCAGTATTGGCATAGACACATGGGGTGTTGATTATGGGTTGCTTGATAAAAATGACCAATTGATATCAAATCCTTTTCATTACAGAGATAAAAGAACAGATGGGATAATAAAAGATTTTGAAAATATGGCGTTGCTGGAAGAGATTTATGACGTGACCGGTATACAGTTTATGGAGTTTAATACAATATTTCAACTGTATTGCGATTATAAAAAGCGACCAGAATTATTGAATTATGCAAGAACATTATTATTTATGCCAGATTTGTTTAACTTTTATCTGACGCATGAGAAATATAATGAATATACCATTGCATCAACGTCGCAAATGCTTGATGCCGAAAAGAAGGATTGGGCGATCGATCTTATAAAAAAGTTAAATTTGCCAGAAGGCATTTTTCAAAAAATATTAATGCCTGGGAATATAATAGGTTATTTAACAAAAGAAATTCAAGAAGAAACGGGACTATCTAATATTCCTGTGATTTCTGTTGGAAGTCATGATACGGCATCTGCAGTTGCAGGTACACCTATTGAAAACGGTTCAAGTGCATATTTGATTTGTGGTACTTGGTCATTATTAGGTGTTGAAAGTGAAAGTCCTATAATAAATGAAAATACAAAAAAGTACAATTTCACAAATGAAGGTGGAGTAGAAGGTTTTATTAGGTTACTTAAAAATATAAATGGTTTGTGGATTATTCAACAATTAAAACAAAGCTGGAATTTGCATGGAATTAAAATAGGATTTCCAGAAATCAGCCAGATGGCGTCTAAAGCGAAACACGAAGAATTCATCATAAATCCCGATGACAAATTATTTATAGCTCCCGATGATATGGCTGAAGCGGTAAAGCAATATTGTGTAGAAACAGGACAGGGGTTGCCGCAGGATATCGGTGATATAGCGAGAGCTGCTTACAATGGTATAGTTGAACAATACAAAAATTGTTTAAACAATTTAGAAGACATTGTAGGGAGAAAAATAGATACTATCCATATGGTTGGCGGAGGAATACAGGATAAGTTCCTGTGTAAGTTAACTGCGGATGTTACAGGTAAAAAAGTAATAACAGGACCTGTAGAAGCTTCAATTTATGGCAACGCGATAGTCCAGCTTATGGCATTAGGATACATCAAAGATTTAAAAGAGGGAAGAAAGATAATAAAAAATTCTATAGAGCAAAAGAGATATTTTTCGAGCATATAACTCAAAGAAACTTGGACTTATTTGCAAATATAAGAATAAGTAAGATATAGGGGTGTGTTAATATGTATACACTTGTTGTAGTAGATGACGAATATGAGATAAGGACAGGATTATCTAATTGTTTTCCGTGGAGTGATGTTGGATTTAACGTTGTGAAGCAATTTGAAAATGGAAGAGAATGCTTAAATTATATTTGTAAAAATAAGGTTGATACAGTTTTGTGTGATGTAAAAATGCCGATAATGTCTGGAATAGAACTTGCTAAAGAAATTTTTGAAAAGAATATTGATACAAAAATGGTTATCATTAGTGGATATACCGATTTTGAATATGCGAGGCAGGCATTAAGATATGGTGTTAAGGATTATATAGTCAAACCTACAAAATATAATGAAATGGTAGAGGTATTTAAAAGAATAAAAAGTGAACTTGATAATGAAAATAAAAGTGAAAGAAATATTGTTGATAATGAAAAATCAAAAGAGTTTAATAGCATTATATCAATTATAAAAAAATATGTTGAAGAGAATTATAATAATGTGACTTTGGAAGATGTTGCAAAAATCGTTTATATGAATCCGTATTATTTAAGCAAATATTTTAAACAAAAAACCGGAATGAATTTTTCTGATTATATTACTTATGTCAGGATGAAAAAAGCTGTTGAATTTTTAAAAAATCCTTTATACAAAACCTATGAAGTAGGTTATATGATTGGATATAAAAATCCTAAAAATTTTAGCAGGGCATTCAAAAAATATTTTAAAAAATCACCGAAAGAATATATAAATTCAGCAATAAATTTTGAGGAATGAATAAATTTATGAAAAAATTAAAAACTAGATTTTTTTACAAAAACTTGTTAGTCTTATCGCTCCCTCTTATATTAATAGTCTTAATACTTGGTTCATTATCAATAGTTATTACAGAACGATATGTAAGAAATGAAATATATAAAAATAGCAGTGAAATGCTAAAACAAAGTAACAAAGACTTGTCGTTTTTATTTAACGATGTCAATAAAATATATTTAACTTTTGGAACAAATAAAGATGTTACGTTATATTTAAAAAGAATTTTAAATACTAGTAAATATTCTCTTGATGACATGTGGCACCTTAGCATGATAGAAAGTTTATTTGATTCTACATCATTTTCTGAACCATATATACAATCTATATATTTATATTTTAATAATCCAAATAAGAATTTTTTAGTTACAGGAAATGGAATCAATTCTATTGAGGAATATTTGGATTATGAATGGTATGATAGTTTTTTGAATGCCCCGAAAAATAAAATTTCTTGGTTGGAAGTTAGAGATATAAAGTTGTATAAGTTTGATAAAAAGGGAGTAAAAGTTTTAAGTGTATATAAAAAAATTGCAAATTTTGATGGAGATAAAATTAACGGTGTACTGGTATTGAATATAAATTTAGATTATATAGAAAATTTATTAAATACTTCAACTGTATTTCCTGGTCAAAAGATTTTTATCCTAGATGCTGATAACAATTTAATGTGTCAGAATATGAATAGCAATTTTCATGGAAAAGTTGATATTAATAAATATAGTAAAAATAACATTATAACAGAATTAAAGTCTCCCAATTACAATATAAAATATATATCAATAGTGCCTAAAAAGTATCTTTACGAAGTTCCAATAAAACTTTTAAAGATAACATTAGTGTTATTATCAATATCGATTTTTTTTGTAATATTAATAACATTTAGAATTACAAAGCGCAATTATGAGAATATAAGCAAAATAATAAATATAATAGAGGCAGAAAAAACTAATGAAATTTTCCCTGAATTACCAGCCGAAAATAAAGATGAGTACAATTATATAATATACAATATTATTAATAGTTATATAGAAAAAAGCCAACTGAAAATGGAACTGGCAGAAAAAAAATATAAAATGAAAGCTATGGAGTTATTAGCTTTGCAATCTCAGATAAGTCCTCATTTCTTATCTAATACATTAGAAACTATCTATTTAAAAGCACTGTCATATACTAAAGGGCCTAACGATGTTACAAAAATGATTGAGAACTTATCACAAATTTTGAAATATTTACTTAGCAATCCAAGCGAAACTGTTACTATAAAGGAAGAAATTGAAAATACAAAAGCGTATATAGAAATATTAAAGGTTAGGTATAAGGATAGATTTAGAGTAGTTTTAAATTATGATGAAACTTTATCTTCCTGCTTAATTATGAAACTTATGCTCCAGCATTTAATAGAAAATTCTATTAAGCATGGACTAAAGAAAAAAGATGGCAAAGGTACGATAAAAGTTAAAATAAAATCTATTAACAAAAAGCAAATAAAAATTTCAGTAATAGATAATGGTATGGGAATGTCTAAGGAAAGATTACTAAAAGTAAGGGAGATTCTTAATTCTGATTTTGATTTTCAAGATCATATTGGTTTAATGAATACGAAAGAAAGATTAAAACTTTTATATGGAAATAATTATGACATATTAATTAGAAGTAAATTTAATGTGGGAACTGCTATATATATTACTTTTCCATATCAACTAAAAGGGCAAATTGAAGAAAATTAAAGGTTAAAGAGGGAAGGAGTATTATAATGAGTATTGATAGGTATCAATTGGTAAAGAGACATAATGTAATCATAGGTAAAGCTGATACAGAAAATCCCCTATCTGTTGGGAATGGAGAAATTGCATTTACTGCAGATATAACTGGTATGCAAACTTTTATTGAAGAATATAAGACGATACCATTATGTACTATGGCACAGTGGGGCTTTCACACAACACCTGCCAAAAATGATAAGGGATTTTATTCAATAAAAGATCTAAAACTTAAATATTACAATATATTTGGACGAAAAGTAGGATATGCCACTTCAGAAAAAAATCAAGAAGAAATATTTAATTGGTTAAGAGTTAATCCGCATAGGATTCATTTAGGTAATATTGGATTAAATATAACTCTTTCTAATGGCGTAAAGGCAAAAATAAATGACATTAAGGAAATTAACCAGTCATTAGATTTATGGAATGGAATTCTAGTAAGCAAATTTAAAGTAGAGGATATACCGGTAAATGTAGAGACCTTTTGCCACCCTTATGAGGATATAATAAGTTTTTCTGTTGAATCTGAGCTTATCAAAAAAAATCAAATTTTTGTAGAAATAAAATTTCCATATGGTTCACCAGATATATCAGGTGCTGATTGGAATAAAGATGAATTGCATAATACAGATATCGTTGATTGCAGCGAAAATAGTATTGAATTATTGAGAACTATTGATAATGATTTTTATTTTGTAAAGATAGAATTTTCAAAAGATGTTTATGTAGAAAAGAAAGGGAAGAATTACTTTGTATTGAATCAAAAGGGATGTACAAACAATTTGATTTTTTCATGCCTGTTTTCCAGGATAAAACCACCTAAATATATACACCTATTCGAAGAGAGTAAAAGACTTTGCAAAGAATACTGGAATAGATTTTGGATCAGTGGAGGTGCAGTAGATTTTTCAAAGTGTACTGATAATAAAGCTTTTGAGTTAGAAAGGAGGGTGATTCTTTCGCAATATCTCACGGCAATACAATGTTCAGGTTCTATGCCTCCTCAAGAGACTGGGCTTACCTGTAATAGTTGGTATGGAAAATTTCATCTAGAAATGCATTGGTGGCATGCAGTGCATTTTGTTTTATGGGGAAGAACATATTTATTAAGTAGGAGTATGTGGTGGTATAAAAAAATTCTTTCTGTTGCCCAGAGTAATGCGCGGTCACAAGGATATGATGGTGCACGGTGGCCCAAGATGGTTGGACCAGACGGAATTGACAGTCCCTCTGCAATAGGACCGTTACTTGTATGGCAACAGCCTCATCCAATTTTTTATAGTGAATTGATTTATAGAGAAAATCCTTGTCAAGAGGTACTAGATATGTTTAAAGACATAGTTTTTAGTACCGCTGATTTTATTGCATCATATGTAATATATGATGAAAACAATGATAGGTATGTGCTTGGGCCACCTTTGATTCCAGTGCAAGAAAATCATGATCCTAATATAGTTTTAAATCCGCCGTTTGAATTGGAGTATTTTTTATTTGCATTAGAAATAGCAAATAAATGGAGAAGACGATTAGGACTTGATACAAATATAAAATGGAAAGAAATTTCTTCAAAGTTAGCTTCACTTCCTTTAAAAGATGGTGTTTATCTATCACATGAAAAATGCATTGATACTTATGAAAAATTTAATTTTGATCATCCATCAATGCTTGGGGCATTAGGTATGTTACCTGGACATAAAGTGGACAAGAGAATAATGAAAAATACTTTATTTAAAGTATTAGATAAATGGCAGTTTGAAGAGATGTGGGGATGGGACTTTCCTATGATCGCTATGAATGCGGCTAGACTTGGGGAACCAGAAATAGCAGTAAAAGCGATTTTAATGGATTCACCAAAAAATACTTATATGCTAAACGGGCATAATAATCAAATTCCTAATAAAGATCTCCCAGTCTATCTTCCGGGAAATGGTGGCTTATTAACAGCCATTGCTCTTATGGCAGCCGGGTGGGACGGATGTGACATAAATGAACCTGGTTTTCCCAAAAACGGTAAATGGAATATTGAATGGGAAGGATTAAAACCCATGATGTAATATTATTCATTGGAGGCATAAATATATGATAAAACGTGAAAATATTTATATTAGGGATCCATTTGTGGTCCCTGCTTATGAAGAAAAAAAATATTATTTATTTGGAACAACAGATATTAACTGTTGGAATAATGAAAAAGCTACCGGTTTTGATTATTATATAACATCAGATCTAGAAAATTTTGAAGGTCCTTTCGTGGCTTTTAGACCAGATAAAAGCTTTATTTGGGATAAAAATTTTTGGGCGCCAGAGATACATGAATATAATGGAAAGTTTTACATGTTTGCAACATTTATTGCTGATGGTAGAAATAGAGGAACTCAGATTTTAGTTTCAGAAAAGATAACGGGCCCATATATACCTTGGAGCATAGAACCAGTAACTCCAAACGATTGGATGTGTTTAGATGGAACGTTATTTATAGACGAAGCTGGGCAACCATGGATAGTTTTTTGCCATGAATGGGTACAAATATATGATGGTGAAATATGTGCAGCGAGATTATCTAAAGATTTAAGATCAACTATAAGTGAACCAATAACTCTTTTTAGAGCATCAGATGCTAAATGGACAAGAAGTATAAAAATTATAAATAATCATGAATGTTATGTAACTGATGGTCCTTTTGTTTATAGGTCTTCAAATGGGGAACTTTACATGATATGGTCCAGCTTCATCGAAAATAATGTATATGCTGTAGGAGTAGCATACTCAAAATCGGGGAATATAGTCGGACCATGGGTTAATAAGGAGATTCCTATTTTCTCAAATGATGGTGGTCATGGTATGATATTTAAGACTTTTGAAGGAAAGCTTACACTGGCAATACATGCACCAAATAAAAGGGGAAAAGAACGACCGCTTTTTCTACAAATAGATGAATCTACTCTTGATTGTGAAAATTTGTCATAAAAACATAAATAAAGTAAAGGATTTAAAAATAGAATGGCTATCAGTTTAATATGGAAGGTAATTCCTATACTTTCCATATTTTATTTAATTTAGCAGTACATTTATTGTATAAATTAATGACAATTAATGATACCATATCTAAAATTGAATACCTTTAATTGATTGTAGCTAGATAATATAATTAATCTAGAAATCAAAATAATGAGGAGGCATTGGAATGAAAATGTTTAAAAAAATAGTATCTACGTTTTTGGTTTTGCTTTTGATATTATCACTACTTTCAGGTTGTAGCAGTTCATCAAATTCATCAAAAAGCAGTTCAGAAAATAATAATACAAGTCAAAAGACTGTAACTTTAAGATTCATGTGGTGGGGTGGTGATAATCGACACAAGGCGACCCTTGATGCTATAAGCCTTTATGAAAAAGAACATCCAAATGTAAAAATTAATGCTGAATATGGTGGGGTTACTGATTATCTCCAAAAATTGATAACACAACTAAGCAGTGGTACTGCTCCTGATCTGGTACAAATCGATGTAACTTGGCTTCAACAACTTTTTAGTCAAGGTGACTTTTTTGCTGATCTAAGTAAATTAAAAGATATAGACGTTAGTGCATTTGATCAAAACTTTTTAAAAAGTTATTGTTATGTTGATAATAAGCTAATCGGCTTGCCTACAGGAATAAACAATTCGGCAATGTATATCAACAAGGACTTTTTTGATAAATTTGGAATAGATGACAAAACTGTTTGGACATGGGATAATCTATTACAAACGGCTAAAATGGTTCATGAAAAGGATAAAAATGCATATCTTTTAGATGCTGACTCTACAATATGTGATTATATTTTGGTCACATATGTAGGACAAAAAACAGGTAATCAGTGGGTTAATGATGATTATACTTTAGGTTTTGATAAGCAAACATTGACTGAAGCATTTAAATATTTGAACAGTTTATTCGAAGCAGGAGCAATTGAACCATTTTCTCAAAGTGCTCCGTATGAAGGTAAACCAGATCAAAATCCGTTATGGCTTAATGGACAAACAGGTATGTTGTGGAACTGGTCATCAATTTATGCTAATGTAAAATCTAATATTAAAAATCTATCTATGGCATTACCACCTATTGATCCTAATGCAAAACAAACAGGGATAGTGGTAAGACCTTCTCAGCTTATTGCAATTAATAAAGATTCAAAAAATATGGATGAAGCTGCAAAGTTTTTGAACTGGTTCTTTACAAATTCTGAGGCAATAAAGACGCTGAAAGATGTGAGAGGTGTTCCTGCAACAGAAAATGCGCGTAAAATATTGTCAGATAATAATTTATTAGATTCAGTATTGACTGACAATGCCAATCAAGCTATGGAGAAAATGTCACCTCCTGAAAATGGAATTAGTGGAAATCAAGAACTTGAAAAGATAAATACTGATATTATTCAAGAGTTAGCTTACAAAAAAATAACACCTGAACAAGCAGCAGATAAATTAATCAATACTTATAAACAAAAACTTCCTGAAATTAAAAATCAGCAATAAAAATTTTTTTCATAGGGTGCAGGAAAACCTTCACCCTATGAAATATTATTAAAGGAGTGACTTAATCTATGAATTACAATAAAAAAAGAAATTTATTGGGTTATTTATATATAAGTCCATGGATAATAGGTTTTCTCATATTTACTCTTTATCCTTTCTCGATGACTTTTATTTATTCGTTTTGTAACTATAGTATTACAAAATCTCCCGTATTTACTGGATTAAATAATTATATATATATGTTTACTAAAGACATGTATTTTTGGCCATCGTTAATTAATACTTTAAAATACGTTTTAATGACTGTTCCACTAAAATTGGCTTTTGCACTTTTTGTAGCGATGATATTAAATATTGATATTAAAGGTGTTAATATTTTTAGAACAGTGTATTATTTACCATCTATCTTTGGTGGAAGCGTAGCTTTATCTGTTATATGGAAATTTTTGTTCATGGATAACGGAATCATGAATAAATTTCTTAGCTATTTTCACATTCATGGTCCCAGTTGGCTGGGAAATCCACATATATCATTATTTACAATAAGTTTGCTATCTGTTTGGGAATTTGGTTCTTCAATGGTGATATTTTTGGCGGCTTTAAAACAGGTGCCAAATGAATTGTATGAAGCCTCCATGCTGGATGGCGCAAGTAAAATAAAAAGATTTTTTTCTATAACTTTACCTATGATATCTCCTGTCTTGCTGTTTAATCTAGTGATGCAAACGATAAATGCATTTCAGGAATTCACAGGACCTTATGTAATAACTGGTGGCGGACCTATGAATTCAACTTATGTGTATAGCATGTTGATTTATGATAATGCGTTTAGGTATTTTAGAATGGGTTATTCTTCTGCATTATCTTGGATTTTGTTTTTGCTAATACTAGTTGTTACAGTTATAATATTTAGATCATCTAATACATGGGTATATTATGAAAATGGGGGTAAATAATATGGAAGCAAAAATTAATTATAAAAGTGAACTATTTAGAAAAATATTAATATATGCTTTTTTGATTGCTTTCGGCATATTTATGATATATCCATTACTTTGGGTCTTTGCCTCTTCATTTAAAACTAACGATGAAATATTTAAGTCGTTGAGTCTTATTCCAAAACATATTGTGGCAAATTCATACATTGAAGGATGGAAAGGTACAGGTCAATACTCTTTTGGGACATTTATATTTAATAGTATAACACTTGTTATACCTGTAGTAGTTTTTACCGCAATTTCATCAACAATAGTAGCTTATGGCTTTGCAAGATTTGAATTTCCATTGAAAAATATTTTATTTACATTAATGATATCTACTATGATGCTGCCGGGCACAGCGGTCTTGATACCAAGATATATATTGTTTAATTGGCTTGGTTGGGTTAATACTTATAAACCATTTATTGTGCCTGCTTTGTTTGGTACTACACCTTTCTTTATTTTTATGATGGTACAGTTTTTACGAGGCCTTCCAAAAGAATTAGAAGAGTCGGCAACAATTGATGGATGCAATTCATTTCAAATACTCATAAAAATATTAATGCCATTGTGTAAGCCAGCAATAATTTCTATGTGTATTTTTCAGTTCATTTGGACTTGGAATGACTTTTTTAATCCATTGATATATATCAATAGCGTGGAAAAATACACAGTTTCTCTTGGGCTTAATATGACGATCGATGGGACATCAGTTGTTAATTGGAATCAAATAATGGCTATGACAATTATTTCAATGATACCAAGTATTATAATATTTTTTTCAGCGCAAAAATATTTCGTTGAAGGTATTGCAACAACCGGGTTGAAGAACTAAACTAAGTATAAGTTTACTCAATAAAATAACATATTTTATGTCAGGAGGCTGAGCTTTATGAGGTATACAGATGGAAAGGTGCATGATATTACTATTGCTTATATCGGAGGTGGCTCAAGAGGATGGGCATGGAATTTAATGACCGATTTAGCAAAGGAGGAAAGCATTTCTGGTACAGTAAAGTTATACGACATAGATTATGATGCAGCACGTGACAATGAAATAATAGGTAATTCCCTGTCAATGAGGCAGGATGTTAAAGGCAAATGGCTTTATAAAGCTTGTGAAACGTTAGAAGAGTCACTAAAAGGTGCTGATTTTGTCATAATATCTATTTTGCCAGGTACGTTTGACGAGATGGAATCTGATGTTCATGCACCTGAAAAGTATGGTATTTATCAATCTGTAGGTGATACTGTAGGACCTGGTGGAATAGTCAGAGCTTTAAGGACGATCCCGATGTTTGTAGATATTGCCAATGCGATTAAAGAGCATTGTCCAAATGCGTGGGTCATAAATTATACAAATCCTATGACACTTTGTGTCAGGACATTGTACGAAGTTTTCCCTCAAATTAAAGCATTTGGATGCTGTCATGAGGTTTTTGGCACACAAAAGCTATTATCTCGAGCTTTGCAAGATGTAGAAGGTATTAATGATGTTCCAAGGGAAGAGATAAAGATAAACGTCTTAGGGATAAATCATTTTACATGGATTGACAATGCAAGATACAAAGACATAGATTTAATGCATGTCTATAAGCAATTTGTGAATAAGTATTACGAAACTGGATTTATTAGTGATGCTAATGACAATTGGATGAATAATTCGTTTGTATCTGCAGAGAGAGTAAAATTTGATCTGTTTTTAAGATACGGAATAATTGCTGCAGCAGGAGATAGACATCTGGCGGAATTTGTGCCAGGATATTGGTATTTAAAGGATCCAGAGACAGTAAGAGAGTGGATGTTTGGTTTAACAACTGTAAACTGGAGAAAAGAGGACTTAAAACGCAGGCTTGAAAGAAGTAAAAGACTTAAAATAGGTGAAGAAAAATTTGAGTTAAAGGAGACAGGAGAAGAAGGAGTTAGACAAATTAAAGCGTTATTGGGTTTAGGCGATTTAGTGACTAATGTGAATATACCCAATTATGGTCAAATTGAGGGAATACCCTATGGTGCGGTTGTAGAGACAAATGCCTTATTTTCAGGAAATAAACTAAAACCTATATTATCAGGGAAATTGCCTGACAATGTAAATAGCCTTGTGCTAAGGCAAGTATACAACCAAGAAACGACGTTAAAAGCTGCTTTAAAGAAGGATTATAATTTAGCTTTCAGTGCTTTTGTAAATGATCCACTTGTTGCAATATCTTTAAAAGATGCGAAAAAGTTATTTAATGAAATGCTTGAAAATACGAAAAAATACTTAGATGGATGGGAATTAAAAGTTTAATATCTTTATAATTACGATCATTTATTGTAAACTAAAAACGATGATCCTCCTTAAAAGAGCCGATACTTTGCGATCGGCTCTAATATATTGCCTAAAAAATTTATAGAAAATTTATAAAATACCTTGTCTAACTACTTTATGTTGGACACAGACTATGGTATACTAAGATAAATATTAATTTTTTAACAATGGAAGGGGGATAAATACGAATAGCATATTGACATTATGGTTGGCAGTAATGATAGTAGGAATTGCAATTGACTTAATAACAAGCAACTTCATATTTTTCAATTTTTCCATCGGAGCTTTTTTCGCAATATGTGCAGATCTATTAGGAGCCAATATACCGATTCAGATTTTTGCATTTCTCGCAATAGGAATTGTTTCACTTATTATTTCGTTTAAATATTTGAGAAAGAATTTTAAAAATATACCAAAGACGTACCCGTATGAAAACGAATATGTAGGAAAGACGATTGAGATAACAAGTGACGTAGGTAAAGAGGGCCAAGTCTTTTTTGAAGGCATATATTGGACTGTCCAGTCTGATGTGCCTCTAAAAAGCGGTGACACTGCAGTTATAACAGGGATATCCGGAAATAAATTAATTGTTAAGAGATTGGAGGAATAAAATTGTTGATATTATTGCTTATCTTACTTCTTCTTATATTAATCGCGGTTTTAGCATCCATAAAGGTTGTTCAAACGGGATATGTATATGTCGTAGAAAGGCTTGGGCAATTCTATAAGATATTGGAGCCTGGATGGCATTTTGTGATACCTTTTGTTGATTATGTACGGGCAAAAGTATCTATTAAGCAGCAGATTTTAGATATTGAACCGCAGAATGTCATTACGAAGGACAATGTCAAGATATCTGTTGATAATGTAATATTTTATAAAGTAATGAATGCAAAAGATGCGATATACAATATAGAAAATTACAAATCAGGTATAGTTTATTCTACAATAACAAACATGAGAAACATCATTGGTGAAATGACACTTGATGAGGTTTTGTCAGGCAGGGACAAGATAAACGCAGAGCTTCTTAAAGTGATAGATCAGCTTACAGATGCATACGGCATAAAGATACTGTCTGTTGAAATAAAGGACATTACTCCGCCAGATGAAATAAGGCAGGCTATGGAGAAGCAGATGAAGGCAGAAAGAGATAAGCGTGCTACTATACTTCAGGCAGAAGGCGAGAAGCAAAGTGCCATAGCTGTCGCTGAAGGCCAAAAACAGGCAAAAATATTGCAGGCTGAAGCAGAGAAGGAAGCAAATATCAGAAAGGCAGAAGGCTTAAGGCAGTCACAGATATTAGAGGCAGAAGGTAAAGCAAAAGCCATTGAAGCGATTGCTGAGGCACAGGCTAAAGCCATCGAATTGGTAAATAAGGCTATATTAGAATCAGGAACGAATGAGACTGTAATAGCGTTAAAGCAGATAGAAGCACTGCAAGAGATGGCCAAAAATCCTGCTAATAAACTGATAATTCCAGACAAATTAGTCGATACTTTAGGAAGTATATCAGCCATAGCAGATCTAATTAAAAAGCAATAAATATGTATTATACCTCGAGTTTACTCGGGGTTTTTTCATATGATTTGGTTTTTTAAAGATTAAGATATAAAATGTATTATGAATAAAGTATTAATGGAGGGATTTTAATGAGTATTAAAGAAGTGCCGTATGATATGTACATTAAAGAAGTAAATCAAAAGCTTACGTCAAGAGGGATATTTTTAACTACTAAAGAGAATAAGCTAAATACTATGATAATAGGTTGGGGAGGAATAACGTATTTTTGGGGTAAGCCAGTATTCTTAGTTGCAGTGAGAAAGTCTCGTTTTACATACAGTCAAATCGAAAAATCAGGTGAATTTACGATTAGCGTGCCTCTAAATGAGGACTTAAATAAAGCGATTGCGTTTTGCGGTACAAAATCAGGAAGAGACTTTGACAAGTTTAAGGAATGCAATCTCACCGCAATTCCATCTCAAAAAATTGAGACACCTATAATTGGAGAATGTTCACTGCATTACGAATGCAAAGTCGTGTATAAGCAGGAAATGTTAAGGGAAAATCTTAATGCCGATATTGATAAAAAGTGGTACCCAGACTACCATACATTCTACTTCGGTGAAATTGTGGCGTCATATATAAAAGAATAGTCAAAGAAGCTGTAACAAAAATATACAGTAGAATATGCAACCTCCCATTAAAATAAATGGACTTAAGTATTTTTTGTGGGCTGCATATATAAGGCTTATATACGATGAGATAAGCGCAAGTACAGTTGTCAGCATAGTAAGACCTGTTAAATTCCAGTCTGTAAACATCATACCGATAGCGACAGGCACTGATGATTGAAATACCATTGCACCTGTGATGTTTCCAAGTGCAAGGGTATCTTTTTTTTGCCCTATCCAAAGGATTGAATTAAGCTTTTCCGGAAGCTCAGTTGCTATAGGCGTTATTATTAGTGATAAGATTGCAGGTGGTACTCCCAACAATGCTGACAATTGTTCTGTATATTTGATAAAAATATGAGCACCGTAAGAGATTCCAAAAAGTGAAAATATAAGCTGCAGAATTATAATATATAAAGTTGTATCTAGATGGAAATGCTTTGAAAAAAACAGATTATCTACATCTTTTAAGCTGTCTTCTTTTGAAGAAAATGTGTGGGCTACATAAATAAAATATGAAAGCAAAATGAATATTGATATCGCTGTTTTGATATTTAAGTAGCTATTTATGAATGATGTAATGACGGCTACAGAATATATGATGATAAAATATGTCAAGTCTCTTTGAAATCCTGAGATAGAAGGGGTTATTTTAAAAGGTCTTTTTCTAAATAAAAAATATATTATTGCTGAAGTACCTGTAACAAAAAAGCCAAGTGTCGACAGCATGAAAGGAGCGCCAACTATGGCTCCGATTCCTATTTCTTCTGATGCTTGGCCATTGTGAAATACAATTGCTATTATAGGTATTATTGTTTCTGGCATTGCCGTACCTACAGCGGCAAAAATACTGCCAATGACGCCTTGGCTTAAATTGAGTTTTTTACCTAACCATTCCACAGCATTTGTAAAATATAAGCACGATGCTAATATAAAGGTCAAACTTAAAGAAAACATAGCTATCAGAAAAGCCAATATAAACAGCTCCTTCTCATTTCTAAGAATATATGGAAGACCATACTAAATTATAATTTGGAATAAGACATTATATTCCTAAAATATCAATGTCATAATAGGCTTGTAAGTGTCTGTGAAAAATGTGATGAATTGCTATAATTATTTTCAAAAAAATGCATTCCAAAAGGAAAAAAGTTTTTAAATTTTTGTTTATTTTTTTAAAAAATATGCTATAATATAAGTAAAGAGGCAGCCGTCCGCAAAATGCGGTTGCCCGAGAAGCGGTTTTAAAAATCCTAAACCGTCCTGGGGTTAGCAGGGCGGTTATTTCCTCTTAAAATCGAGGACTGCTATACATTATCATTAAAGACAACGTTTGATATGTATTCATCATAGCAACCACCTCCTTATAAGGAGAGTGGCAACCGCACCCTGCTTATCCGACTACCTCAAGTATAATTATAGCATATATAAATGCATTAGGCACTCATCAATTTGAGTGCTTTTTTTATAGGTATTAGATTATAAAAATTAGATTGACATTTTTTCTAAAAGAGTATATTATATATTTAAGGAGTGCACTCGGTTGCACACAAAATGAATTTTAGTTTTAGAATTATATTCCAAAGCAGGTTTCTATTTATTCAATAGCAACCGCTTGCATCGGGCTTTATTTATTTTTAGATAAGGGTGATATGATGTCAGAGATTAGATACGATGTGGTGACAGGAAAGATCGCAGTTATATCGACAGAGAGAGGGAAAAGGCCTCACGATTTTAAAAAGTCTGATGTCGTGAAAAATAATGGCCTTTGTCCATTTTGTCCGGGAAATGAACACATGACACCACCTACACTGGTAGAGTTTTGCGATGAAAAAGGGATGTGGACATTGAGAGGCTTCAACAACAAATTTGCTGCTTTTAGCAAAGATACAAATGGTTCAATGGTGGAAGGCGACAATGAATTGCACAAAGCAAATGATGGCTACGGTGTTGCTGAGATTATTGTCGAAAGCAACCAGCACGACAAGACGTTGGGGCAGATGGAGATAGATGAGATCCAAAATATTATAAAGGCACTGATTTTAAGGTATGATGAAATAGTAAAAGATAAAAATATTAAATATGTTCAGATGTTTAAAAACTTTGGTGCAAACGGTGGTGCTTCGTTGGAGCATGGGCATTGGCAGATTATGGCTGTTACATTTATACCAGAAGCAGTAGAAAGGGAGTTGCAAGGAGTAGAAAAATATAAAAATGGGAAAGGAACATGTCCTTACTGTGACATTGTCAATGATGAATTGACTGAAAAGACAAGAGTTGTGGCTGAAAATGACAGGTTTATTGTGATTTGTCCTTTTGCATCGCGGTTTGCGTATGAATCATGGATACTGCCTAAAAAACATAGGAGAGCATTCAACAAGATAGACAGTGATGACATTAAAAGCTTATCATCATTGCTAAAATATATTATAAATAGATATGAAGATTTATTTGACTATCCGCCATACAACATAGTGATTCACACGCTCCCTCATCAAGATGAACGTGACTTTCACTGGCATATAGAGATATTGCCAAGGCTTACTACTTTCGCTGGATTTGAGCTTGCAACAGATGCATATATAAATCCAACGCCGCCAGAACAGGCTGCATCTATTTTAAGGTAGATTAATTGAAAGGAATGATTTACGTGGCATTAGAAGAAGGGGAATTTGACGGCCTTATATCAAATCTTGATTTTATAATAAAAAGTATTGATGATAAGAAAATACAGAAGTTTAGGTGGTTTCAAGAGAAAGCACTTGATATAAAGAATAAGAGTCTTTTTGATTATGCTATATTGCATATAGACAAATCAATTATTATTATTGCCGCACTAATAGATTTTATTTTTAATACTATAAATGGCGAAGAGAAAAAATCTCGCTATTATTTTCCACTAATTATAAGAAAAAATATATTAAGTGATGACTATTTAACAACTTACCAGGAAAGCAATTATTTGGCGGTGGTATATGATGCGGTTGATGATGTGGAATACATCAGATGCTTAGATAGGATATTAAAAGATGGAAAAGATGTAGAGTTTAAATCTGGCGGGCGGCTTAAGCCATATATGCTTCTAAGTCATGATATTTACAGTTCAGAAAGGCTTAACAATAAATCCAGCAACAGCTTAACATTGCTTAATAAAAATGAGATAGTAAAGACTTTTAGGAGAATGGTTAAAGGTATGAATCCTGATCTTGAAATGACATATATGTTGAGAAAATATGGCTTCTTAAATGTTCAGGATATAAGAGGATATTTTTTATACGTGGATAATGACAATAATATATACACTCTTTCAATGCTTTCACAGTATATTGATAATATTGCAGACATGTGGCAATATACGCAGGACTACTTGAGAGAATTTATATCGAAATACGATGGAAGTGATTGTTCAAGCTATATATATAAAAATTGCAGTGATTACATCGATGAAGTAAAAAACATATCAGATTTAATCGCCAATATGCATATTAAATTGTCTTCAATTGCAGAAGAAAATTTTGGTGTTATAGTTCCAAAAGAGTCTGATATTGATGAGTTGGTAAATCAGATAATATCAAATCTTAACCTTCTTTATAAATATATAAAGAATGGTGAATATGGCGAAGAAATTAAGCAGATAATAGGAAACATTCTTGATAATAAAAAATTCTTATTTGACAGTATAAGCAATATTAAAGATTTAGCGCCATATTTCGGCAAATATTTAAGATGTCATGGTGATTTACACTTAGAGCAGCTATTAAAAACGGGAGATGGGTATATTTTAATCGATTTTGAAGGGGAGCCTACAAAACCAATATCTGAGAGAAGCAAGCACCTGTCGCCGTTAAAAGATGTAGCAGGTATGATAAGGTCGTTTAATTATGCCGCATACTCTCAATATTTTGAATATAAGGAAAATGGTAAAGGAGATTTAGATATAGAGAAAATAGAAAATCTTTTATCAATGTGGGCAACCGTTATTACAAATGTATTTATAGAAAACTATGTCAATATTATAAATTCCAATAAAAAAGATTTGATACCTGATTTAGATCACTTTACAGCTATTTTGGCTTTATTTAAATTGGATAAAGCTATATTTGAAGCAATTTATGAAGTCAATAACAGACCATCGTGGTTTAAGATTCCCCTTAAAGGTATCATTGAATGCATAGAAGAATTTAAGAAGAAATCTTATTTGGAGGTATATTATGGATAGAATGAAAGTTACGATATTTACAAATGAATTTCCACCAAATATTTACGGCGGAGCAGGTGTACACGTTGATTATTTGACTAAAGAGTTATCTAAGCTGATGGATGTAGATGTCAGATGCTTTGGAGAGCAAAATACGTCTTTAAATAACATGAGTGTAAGAGGTTACAGGGAATGGGAGATATTAAAGAAAGATTCTATAGACAAGCTGCAAAAGGTGCTGGGGCCACTGTCTATTGATGTTGCAATGGTAAAGGATCCAATTACATCAAATATTGTTCATTGCCACACGTGGTATACATTTATGGCCGGTTTTCTTGCCAAGATGCTTTATGATATACCGCTTGTTGTGACAATCCACAGCTTGGAGCCTTTAAGACCTTGGAAAGAGGAGCAGCTTGGGAATGGGTATCACTTAAGCACTTGGATGGAAAAAACCGGGATCGAAGCGGCTGATAAGATAATAGCCGTATCAAATGATTCTAAAAAAGATATAATGAAGTGCTACAATGTGCCAGAAGAAAAAATCGAGGTTATATATAATGGCATCGATTTGAACCAATATAAAAAGACAGATTCAAATATTGCCAGAAAAAAATACGGTATAGACGGAAAGTACATTTTATTTGTCGGAAGGATATCGAGGCAAAAGGGGATAATCCATCTTATAGACGCTGTAAAATATTTGCCTGAAGATATTAAAGTCGTTTTGTGTGCTTCATCACCTGATACAGAGGAAATAAAAATGGAGATGGAGGAGAAGGTGAAGCTTTATCCCAATATAATTTGGATTGATAAAATGGTGACTAAAGAAGAGATTATTGAGCTTTACAGCAATGCAGAAGTATTCGTATGTCCATCTATTTATGAACCGTTTGGCATCATAAACCTAGAAGCGATGGCATGCAATACTCCCGTTGTTGCCAGTGCCACGGGAGGTATAAAGGAAGTTGTGGTAGACGGTGAAACCGGATTTTTAGTAGAACCGGGCAATCCTGAAGATTTGGCGGAGCATATTATAAAGCTTCTTAATGATAGAGAACTTGCAGCAACATTTGGCGCAAACGGCAGAAAAAGAGTTGAAGAAATGTTTAGCTGGGAATCAATTGCGAAGAAAACTTATGACATGTACGAAGATGTGATTGAAAATTATAAAAAATGAACGGTAAATTAATTTCAAATTTTATTTTCTAGTGAGCTTAATAGGCTCTTTTTTTATTTAGCGCTTAGACTTTTAAATTTTACGATAAAGATGTATACTATTATATAGAAAATTTTTGTTGGAAGGTAATTATGGAAAGTACGAATATTTTATACAGTTTAATAATAGATTATGGTTATTTAGCTCTGTTTTTGTCATTAGTTGTGGAGGGTACTGGCATGCCTGGACCTGTGGAGATACTATTTCTTGCAGCAGGTTATCTTATATCAAAGGGGCAGATGAGCTTTCTGGCTGTCGTACTTATAGCAGCTTTAGGAAATGTAACTGGTAATACTTTAGCGTACATAATAGGCGCCAGATCCGGCAGAGCATTTGTAGAGAAATATGGTCGCTTTTTAAAGATAACTGTAAAAGACTTGGAGGGCATGGACCGCTGGTTTTCGAAGTATGGTGGCATGACTAACCTCATAAGCCGTCTTATTGGATTGCCCAGGACACCTGCTATTTGGGCTTCAGGTATAACACGCATGGATTTCAAATCGTTTTTTATATTTTCAGCTATTGGGGACCTTTTGTGGTCACTCTTTTGGACATCTGTATCGTATTTGGTATCAATGCAGATCTTGAAGATCGATTTGATAGGAAAGACATATCCATGGTGGATGTACTTTGTGATGTTGATTGGCTTTGTCTTATTTATGTACGTTGTATGGAGGATATTTTTATGGATGAAGGAAAAATACTTGACATAGAAATAAAGATCATTTCAGATGTAAAGACTCTTTTAAGCATTAAAGACATATGGCATGAGCTTGAAGATAATTCAAAGATGTATCCTTTCAATACTTTTGAGTGGGTCGTAAATTGGTGGAAATACTTTGGAAGCGGCAAAAAGCTATGGGTTCTTTTGATAGTTGATAATTACGGGCCGATTGGAATAGCGCCATTCATGATTACATTTGGTGAGATGGGATTACCTGTAAGAAGGATAAAATTTATTGGTTCCAATAACAGCGATTACCTTGATTTTGTAGTAAGGCATGGTTGTGAGGATATATTTTATCGTTCGCTGATAAAATATTTGGAGACTGTCATAGATCAATTTACAGTTTTAGATCTCGAGCATCTTCCTGAGGACAGCGGTATATATCCTTACATAATGGGAAGTGGCCTTTACTATGATTATGATGTACAGGATATATGTCCTTATATAGAGCTTCCTTCTACATGGGATGAATATTTGGATTCCCTTGATGGAAAATTCAGAAGAAATATAAAGTATGAGATAAAGAGATATTTTAGTAAGCATGATGGCAACTTTATGTGTGTTACAGATGAGAATGAGATTGATGATTCAATGGATAGGCTTATTGAAATGCATCAGGCAAGATGGAGAAAAAGACATATGCCTGGGGCATTTTATACTAAGAGGATTAGAAATTTTCACAAGGATGTTGCATTTGACTTTCTTGAGCGGGGGATATTGAGCTTATTTGAACTGAGAGACAAAAACAAGACTGTGGCAAGTTTATTAAGCTACCATATTGGTGGTAAAAGGTATTATTATATAAGCGGTTATGATTTGAATTACAGCAGATTAAGCGTTGGCGCTGTTACTTTGGGGCTTTCTATAAAGCGCTCAATTGAAGTGGGAGATGAAATTTACGATTTTTTGAGGGGCGATGAAAAGTATAAAGAGGATTGGACGAATAATAAAAAGAGAAATATGAGATTAGTTGTTTCATTTCCGTCTATTGCAGGGAAATTTTATATATATTACATTATTGCTCAGAATAAATTAATAAATAAGATAAAAAATAGGTTCAGTCAAGACTGAACCTATTATGATAATGTATTAAGGTAAGAGGCAATATTAATTTGCTGCTTTTGCATACTTTAAGCTAATCGGATCTGAATATGCTGGAACTATGATATTTTTCGAAGTTTCTATGTCAACTTTTATACCATAATATTTAAGAGTATCTACAATGCCGCCTTTAAGATTTAATGATGCCTGTAATGTGTCTGGATTTCCTATTGCCTTTATGACGTACGGCGGTGCATACCTTGTAGAATTTATGTTTATAGTTGGACCTACACATCTTATTTCAGATGTGGCTATAAGCCTCTGGTCATTTATGGAGATTGCTTCAGCTCCGCCAGCTTTAAGCTCATTTACGACTTTTATCAAGTCTTCATCGTGAACCAAAAACATATTTGGATCTTCGCCATCTTTTGGCTGCAGGTCGCTGTCGTTAAGGGTAACTATTACACCAGGTCCCGACATGGCAGTGAAGCCTGCCAATTCCTTGTACTTTTCTACATCCTGAGATAGAGCGTTTAGCGTTGCTTCATACTTCGATGATGAGCTATTTAAAGTATTGAGCTTTTGGGTTAGCTCTGCCACTTGCTGTTTTAAAGCGTTTCTTTCATCTGTCATGTTTTGAAGCTGGCTGCTTAGTTCATCTACATTTACGTTGCTGTTGCGGGATGTATCTGCGGCAGTTTTTACACTGCCTTGGATAGTTTTAAATTCCATTGATATCATGAAGCCCATTATTAAAAATACCATTACAAATGAGACAACTTGAAAAACCTTACCCTTCATATTTATTCATCCTCCCCATGGGCAAACAATATCTACTTAAAAAATTTCATTTTCATTTTCTATATATAATAATAGCATGCTTAAAGATAAAATTTATTAAAAAAATATTAATATTATATTACAAATTAGTAATGAATTCCTTTTCATATTAAATTTTATTTTATTTTGTTTTTATCACCACCATTTTTTTCATCTGTTGCTTTCTTTAGGGAAAGTATTTCCTCTAAATCCTTATTGTACTTGTCTATTTTAAGCATGGTACTTCTATACGCCAAAATATCCTCCTCATTTTTTTGTATGCATTTTATGAGGGACTTTTTTACGCTGTCAAATAGAGTGTCATAACTCATATAGTCGTGTATATCTAGATCTTCTATTTTTTCTGTCACTAATTGGTCATTTTCTACTTTAAGAAGGTAAAAAGCATTATCCGGTTTAAGGACTATCTTCTCATCTATGCCCCTGTCAAAAATTACGATGCCTTCACCTGTCGCAAATGTTTTGCCGCTGTAGCTTCTCAGTGTTACATTTTCATTTGCTATGTATTTTTTAAGTGTAAGCAGAATGTCTTTTATCTCTTTTATAGATTTTTGCAAAACTTCCTGCATTTTTTTACTGGCATTTTCTTTATCCCTTTCGCTTTCAGATAGTCTCTCCATCAATTTTTTTATTTCATCTATATCGCTCATTTTATCTCAATCCTTTCAAAGCTCATTCATTAATATCTTTCATTTCTAATATTCCACTAGTATTTATTTTTAAACGTAATAATATTTCAAAGCAAAAAGGATAAAATAAGATTAAAATTTTAGACAATTTCATCAAAAAAATGTTATAATATTATTAAGAGAAAATTTATATTATTTAGGAGGCGATGTCATGAGTAAAGTGGCCATAATAGGTTCAGGATTTGTAGGTGCTACATCGGCATTCACATTGGCTTTAAGTGGGACTGTGACAGACATTGTTTTAGTAGATTTGAATAAAGACAAGGCGATAGGCGATGCACTAGACATAAGCCACGGTATACCGCTTATACAGCCTGTAAATGTGTATGCTGGCGATTACAAGGATATTGAGGGCGCAGATGTAGTAGTTGTAACAGCAGGTGCAGCTCAAAAGCCAGGAGAGACGAGACTTGACCTTGTAAAGAAAAATACAGCTATATTCAAGTCCATGATACCTGAACTTTTAAAATACAATGATAAAGCTATATACCTTATTGTAACAAATCCTGTTGATATATTAACGTACGTTACCTACAAAATAGCGAAACTTCCGTGGGGACGTGTATTTGGTTCAGGCACTGTCCTTGATAGCTCCAGATTTAGATACTTACTAAGCAGGCACTGCAATATAGATCCAAGAAATGTCCACGGAAGGATAATTGGAGAGCACGGCGATACGGAATTTGCTGCGTGGAGCATAACGAACATTTCAGGAATATCATTTAATGAGTACTGCAATTTATGCGGACGAGTCTGCAATACAAATTTTAGGAAAGAAGTGGAAGATGAAGTAGTAAATGCAGCTTACAAGATTATAGATAAAAAGGGTGCTACATATTATGCAGTGGCTGTAGCAGTAAGAAGGATAGTTGAGTGCATCATAAGGGATGAAAATTCTATTCTTACAGTTTCATCTCCATCAAATGGTCAATACGGTGTTAAAGATGTATCTTTAAGCTTGCCATCAATCGTAGGCAAAAATGGTGTTGCAAGGGTTCTGGATTTGCCTTTGTCTGATGACGAAGTTGAGAAATTTAGACGTTCAGCAAGTGTTATGGCCGATGTCATAAAACAGCTGGATATATAATTCTTTAAAAACTAAGCGGTTTTTATCTGGAATGGTAAAGGCCGCTTTTTTATGAATATAAAAAATGCAAAGTGGAAAATCTAAATAAAGGTGATGCAATATGCAGAATATGAGTCCTCAAGAAATTATATCGAGTGCCTTTATGAAGGCGAAAAAATATGAGGGCATTATACACGATAAGGCAAAAGATTACGGGAAAAATATATCAGATAGCCAGATGCAAGCGATATTGAAGCAAGTAGAGATAACGGCTTTAAATCATGTAGATAAAATAGTGACGGCGGAGAAGACGATGCATATTAATTCTCTTGTTAAAAAGAATATGTCAAGAGATATAATCGATGCGCTGCAAGATTTAGTAAAAGATTTGATAAATCAGCAGATTTTTTACAATGAAAATCTAATAATTATTACGAATCCATACGTAAGGCAAATATTTACGCAAATGAGGGATGACGAAATGAGGTTTATTACCATGATTCAGCAAAATATAGAGTCATTAAAGTCAAAGCCGACTGAGCCTAATAGTGTTGTATATACGGCACCGAGGGAAAATGCATGAAAGTAGCGATAATAGGAGCTGGTTCATCAGGTTTAACTGCAGCCATAAGGCTCGAATCATATGGCATTAAACCGGATGTATTTGAGAGAAAATCGAAAGTCGGCGATACATTTAATCATGTTGCAGGACTTTTAAATGTAGTCAACAGACCAATAAATGATCCGCTGGATTATCTAAAAAACAATTTTGACATAAACATTGTACCATTAAACAACATAAATAAAGTTGTGATGCACGGACCGACAGTTACTCGCACAGTAGCTAGTCGAAGATTGGGCTATTTTTTGTTGAAGGGGCAGGGTGCCGCATCTGTAGAAAGTCAGCTTTATAAGAAATTGAAGACAAATGTAAATTTTAATGTTCATGCGGACTATAAAAATTTAAAAGAAACATATGATTATGTTATAGTTGCAACAGGAAATCATAAGATACCAAATGAATTAGGATGCTGGCAGACACTTGTCAAGACAAGGCTTAAAATAGCGGAAGTTATAGGCAAATTCGATCCAAATGCTCTTACAATGTGGATGAATACAGCCTACTGCAAAAGTGGTTACGTATATTTAGCACCATTCGACGATAGAAGGGCCGTTCTTGCATTGATTGTGCCGTACATTACAAAAGAAGAGATAGATAAGTATTGGGAAAATTTCTTAAAGATAGAGAAAATAGGTTATGATATTATATGTGTATATGATTATGAGCATATATCTGGAAATAGTTTTCCACACACATATGAAAATTTGTATTTTATAGGAAATGCAGGTGGAGCGATTGAACCGTTTTTAGGATTTGGACAGTTTGCATCAATTTTAGGAGGGGCTTTGGCTGCTAAAAGCATTGCCACAGGTTGCAATTTTGAGAATGAAATGGCTTATTTGACAAATGCTAATATAAAGCTATTGGAGTTTAGAAAAGCTATTGATACTGTAGATAATGATAAAATTGATAGGCTTATAAAGTTTCTGACTACACCTTTAATAAAGCAGTTAATTTATGATACAAATTTTAATATAATTAAATACTCTTCATTTTTAATACGATACGCTGTAAATGAGTTAATTAGAGTTTAAAGACAGATAAAATTTTACGAAAGGAAATGAAGGAATGAGAGTTGCCATAATAGGAGCTGGAATATCAGGTCTTGCATGTGCCCATGAACTTGAGAGGATGGGTATAACGTGCATATTGTTTGAGAGGAAAAACATGATAGGTACTGTACAGCCAAATATAGGTTCTCTTTTAAATATGGAAGATAGGCCAATTAAAGACCCTATAAACTACTTCAGACATATATACGGCATCTCCCTGAGTCCTGTACAGAGGATGACTACTATTATCATGCACTCTCCTAAATATAAAGCGGTTGTAAAAGGCAATCACGGGTATTTTGTACTAAGAAGCAAAGATATGAATTCACTTGATAACCAGTTGGCAAGAGACGTAAAGTCAAAGATAAACTTTAACTCAGATCCAGACTTTAAAGAACTTTCGAGGGAATATGATTATGTTGTCGTTGCAACTGGAAATCCAAGCATTTTGGAGAACCTTACTGAGTGGAGGACTACTATAACGACTTGGATTAAAGGTGCAACTGTATTGGGAGATTTTGAGCCGCATACAGCAGAGCTTTGGTTTGATACAGATTATGCCCGTTCAGGGTATGGTTACCTTATGCCGTTTGATAAAAGCAGGGCTTCGTTGGTACTTATAACGACATATACACAGCATGGTGAACTCGATGATTTATGGCAGCTATTTCTACACAATGAAGGATTAAATTATGAGATTGTGGAAACATATGAGTTTGATCTTAACACAGGCATAGCAAAAGAGCATAAGATTGAGAACATGTATTTTGTAGGAAATGCTGCAGGATTTATTGATCCTCTTTTAGGGCTTGGAGCATTTCATGCATTGGAAAGTGGTATTTTTGCGGCCAGATCTATTGCGACAGGCGAAGATTACGAAAAAATGGTTAAAGTGATTACGGATAAGCTGAATGTGCTTTCGGATTACAGAGATAAACTGGATAAGTTTAAAAACAGCGACTACGATAGAATGGTGAAAATATTAGGCATGCCTATTATAAGGCATGTAATTTACGATACAAACATCGATGTGATAAAATATGCACATCCAATCATCCGCATTTTCAAGTAAAAAAGATTAAAAGGCATTGCTTGTCTTTTAATCTTTTTTATATTAGAGATTCCAGAGCTGAAGTCCGGTAAACTCGTCGTCTACTCTCTCAAGGTTATTTTCACCGTAGTCAACTATTACAAATTCAGCAGCGAATATTTTTGTACCTTCCATCAGGTGTCCACCAAACACATTTCCATCTTTGTCTGCCAATGTTATATGTACATGCGGAAAAGGCTTGCCATTTTTTAAAGAAATATTTCCTATGGCACTTAATATTTCCATGTGTTCGTTTTTTTCGATGAATTTGTATTCTTTTGTAGATTGGTTAAAATAGCCGAATCTGGCTTTTTTGACTGCTCCAATTATCCTTATTTCACCAGATCTTATATTCTCATTTGTTATGAAAGTTGTTATCTCTTGTAAAAGATCGTTATCGTACTTAAAGCGTCCCATAAATCTTCTTTTGACATCTATGTTGATATATCCCATATTAAAAACCTCCTTAACTTGAATTTATGTAGAGATAATTATTGATTAATACAATAACATAAGCCAACATATTTATTTGAGCGTTGTTATTGTACCAATTTAGATAATCTTATATATAATTATACCACAGCAATCCTTGAAAAAATATGGCAATAAGATTTCTCTTGAATATAATAATATCAAAAATTGAGAGGAGGTCATATTATGCCATATTGTCCATCAGGAAGGTATTACACAATTGCGCCAGGGGATACGCTGTGGCTTATATCGCAAAAAATAAATAGGCCTGTAGAAGACATAATAAAAGAGAATCCAGGCATAGATCCTAATAGGCTAATGGTGGGGCAAGTAATATGTCTGCCACCCATAATTCCTTATGGCAAAACCACTGAATGTCCAACAGGGATATACTGGGAAGTAGCACCAGGTGATACACTTTATAAAATTGCAAAAACTGTAGGTACGACTGTCGATAAAATATTGGCGTTAAATCCTTACATTGATCCTGACAATCTTATGGTAGGTCAGGTGATATGTTTACCTTCGCCGGAATAAAATTACTAAGGCTAAAGTCAAATATATATGACAAAAATTTGTTTAAGTTGTAAGATTAAATTTTAACCACTGTGTAAATTTTAAAATTAATTAATATATAATTGTATAAATTAATTAACAATTGTATAATATAATTAGAGGAGGTGCTTTATATGATAGTTAATGCCACAGAATTTAAAACAAGAGCGGGAAAATATTTAGAAATTGTAGAAAAAGAAGAAATAATAATAACTAGGAATGGGAAGGAAGTAGCAAAGCTAGTTCCTATAATAAAACAAGGTACTCCAAATGCTGATTTTTTATATGGTTTATTATCAAATTTTGAAAATAAGGATGTAACCAAAAAACAAATTCGCGATGAGAGGGTAAATAAGAAATATGAAAATATTGATTGATACGAATGTTATACTTGATGTTTTACTAAAAAGAGAGCCCTTTGCTGAGGATGCATATGCTATATTTAAAATGGCAGATGAAAAAACTATAATGGCTTATATATCTGCTTTTGCGGTTACAGATATATATTATTTTATTAATAAAAATCTTAATCATGACACTTGTTTAAAGGCTATTAAAGCATTATTTAATATTATGAATGTCGTGAGTGTAACAAAGCAAGACATTGAAAAAGCAATGACCTTTTCAGAATTTAATGATTTAGAAGATGCTTTACAACTACAGTCATTAAAAAAGATTAGAGGTAATTTTATAGTAACTAGAGATGAAGAATTTAAAAAGTTAACTGATAAAGCGATTTCACCTAAAGATTTTGTACAAAAGGCATTAAAAGATTTTAAAGGTAAAGAAATGTCGGAATTATAAGTGATTCCTCCTCATTTCAAAATTCATTGGAATTTAAGTGAGGAGGAAATTTTTTTTGAAAATATATCAAATATCAATCAAAAAGCATGAAGAAAATAAAAATGATAAGGAGTAATTTATGATTAGAAAATCTTTGAATTTGATTTGGAAAGCAAATTTAAGGTATACTGAAAGAAATTACCAGCAGTTAAAACGGGGGTAAATTTAGATAAAAAATTTTTAACATTAACTTGACATTTAAAATTAGTAGTAATATAATAAAAGCAAGTAAAATGTTAACGTGAACAAATTTTCATGGGAGAGAGCTGATTATATGAAAAAGTTTATGGATGAAGATTTCCTTCTAAATAATGAAACTGCTGTTAAACTATTTCATGATTATGCATCAAAATCGCCTATTTTTGATTTTCATTGCCACCTGAATCCTAAAGATATCTATGAAGACATAAGGTTTAAAAATATTACTGAAGTTTGGCTATATGGCGATCACTACAAATGGAGACTTATGAGAAGCAATGGAGTAGACGAAAGGTATATTACAGGTGATGCAGATGACTACAGCAAATTTTTAGAGTTTGCAAGGACCATGCCTATGGCTATTGGCAATCCTGTTTATCATTGGACACATTTAGAGCTGCGAAGGTACTTTGGAATAAATGAGCTATTAAATGAAAAGACAGCTCCAATGATATGGGAAAAAGTTAATTCTATGTTAAACAGCAGTGAATTCAGCGTAAGAAATATTATAAAAAAATCCAATGTAAAGATATTGTGTACAACAGATGACCCAACAGATAGCCTCGAGTATCATAAGCTTTTAAAAGAAGATGATAGCTTTAACGTAAAGGTTTTGCCTGCATTTAGACCTGATAAAGGCATAAATATTGACAAAGATGATTTTAAAGATTGGGTTAAGAAGCTAAGCGAAGTATGTGGCAAAGCTATTGAAAGCTATGATGATTACTTAGATGCTTTAAACAGCAGATTGAAGTTTTTTGATAGCTATGGATGCAGATTGTCAGATCATGCATTGGACTTTGTGGCTTATGAAGAAAGCAATAAGGAAGAAGTCGATGAAATATTCAAAAAGGCATTAAAAGGCGAGAAGCTGTCTCAGATTGAAGTAGATAAATACAAGACAAGTGTTCTTCAGTTCTTAGGAAAGAGATATAAAGAGCTGGGCTGGGCGATGCAGCTTCACATAGCAGCACTGAGAAATACAAATTCGAGAATGTTTAAAAAGTTAGGTCCTGATACTGGATATGACTCCATAAATGACGTAAATATTGCATATCCACTTTCGAAGTTTTTAGATTCATTGGAGAGTACAGGATCTCTTCCTAAAGTTATTTTATATACATTGAATCCTAAAGATAATTATGTTTTAGCAGCTTTGATGGGCAGTTTTCAAGGTGAAGGTATTCCGGGTAAAATGCAGTTTGGCTCAGCATGGTGGTTTAATGACAACATAGATGGAATGACAGAGCAGATGAAGACACTTGCTAATGTAGGGCTTCTAAGCAAGTTTGTTGGAATGGTTACTGATTCCAGGAGTTTTCTATCTTATCCAAGACATGAATATTTCAGAAGAATATTGTGCAATTTGATTGGCGAATGGGTAGAAAAAGGAGAAGTGCCTGATGACATAGATTTATTGGGTAAGATAGTTCAAGATATATCATTTAATAATGCAGTAAATTATTTTGGAGTTTAAGTAAAATAGGAATTCTGGCAAGCATAATATAAAATGCTGCCAGTTCTCCATCTAATTTTAATTTTACTCAATAATTTAGTTAGAGATACAACTGTCTATACATTATGCATTCAATTGGAAGGTGCAGATAATGAGCGTTACAATAAAAGATATAGCAAAACTTGCAAATGTTTCACATACTACAGTGTCCAGAGCATTAAATGACAGCCCGCAGATAAAAGAAGAGACAAAGGCTAAGATCAAAGAAATTGCGAGGAAGCTTAATTATGTTCCAAATTACAATGCTAAAAGTTTGGTGCTTAATAAGTCTTACAACATAGGGCTGTTCTTTTCTACGATTTTCAAAGGAACTTCTCCTAGCTTTTTCTATGAGACTGTACGAGGTGTTAATAGCGTAATTAAGAAAAACTACAATTTGATAATAAGAGGAATAGACGAGTACAAAGATTACTCGTCTATTGAAAAAAACCGTTTTGATGGAATCATTCTCACAAGTCAAAGTGAAAGTGATAATGAATTTATGTATTATGTATTGCGAAAAAATATACCTTTAGTTGTTTTGAATAGGGAAGTTAATGAAAAATCAGTTGTTAACATACTAAGCGAAGAAAAAACAGGTGCGTACAATGCAGTTAAATATCTGATAGAAAAAGGACATAAGGATATAGCTATAATAGAAGGTAAAGAAGGCTTTAAATCTACTATAGATAGAAAAGACGGTTTTTTAAAAGCACTTATCGAAAGCAAAATACTAATAAACAATGACTATATCGTAAGCGGTGAATATGACATAGAAAGTGGATACAGTGCAATGAATAAATTATTGAAATTGCCTAAAATACCTACGGCTGTATTTTGCTCCAATGATGATATGGCAGTTGGTGCGATAAAAGCTATTTACGAAAGAGGCCTTAGAGTACCTAATGATATATCTGTGATTGGGTTTGATGATAGCGAATTTTGCAGATATATAATTCCTGCCTTGACAACGGTAAGGAAACCTATAAAGGAAGTAAGCCAAAAAGGTGCTGAGAAGTTGATGAATATATTGGAAAACAATGAGAACAGGGGAGAAAAAATTTATGTACCAACAAAATTGAAGATAAGAGATTCAGTGGCTGATGTAAGATGATATAAATGTGGCAAAGATAGTTAACGTGTGCGGTATTTTTTAGAGAGTTTTTGAACTATTAAAATAAATTATGTAATAGGGAAATGTTAATTAATGTTGGAGGATTGAAGGTCTTGAAAACGATTGATATATATATTGATGAATATATAAAAAATTATCATAGCTATAAGGAATCATGGTGTTATGAAGACGGATGTGTTTTGAAAGGTGCATGGGATTTATATAAGGCTACAGGAAATGAAAAATTCAAATTATTTGTTTTGAATTATCTTGATGAATTTATCAGTGAAGATGGCAACATTAAAGGCTACAAGCCATATAATCACCATTTAGATGACATAAATTCGGGGAAGATATTATTTGACGTTTTTGAATTGACCAATGAAGAAAAGTATAGAAAGGCTATAGAAAGTATTTTTAATCAAATCAAAACGCAGCCCAGGACAAATGAAGGAAATTTCTGGCACAAAGATATATATCCGTATCAAGTGTGGCTTGATGGGTTGTATATGGTAATGCCCTTCTATGTTAAGTATATCAAGAATTTTGGCAATATTGATGAAGTTAATGATATTTTAAATCAATTCTTAAATGTAAGAAGACGCATGTGGAATGAAGAGAAAAGACTTTACTACCATGGATACGATGAAAGCAAAAAAGAAGCATGGGCAGATAAAAAAACTGGTGTTTCACCGAATTTTTGGGGAAGAGCAGAAGGTTGGTTTGTAATGGCCCTTGTAGATGTACTGGAAGAAATGAACGAAGAAATGGAATCTGAAAAAAATACACTTGCAAGAATTCTTAAAGAGGCTATTGACGGACTTTTAATGTATCAGGATAAAAATAGTGGCATGTGGTACCAAGTTTTAGACAAAGGAGGCGAAAAAAGAAATTATCTAGAGACTTCTGCAACGCTTATGATATCTTATAGCATATTAAAAGGAGTAAGACTCCACATCCTGCCATTAGGATATAAGGAATTTGGGATTAGAGCTTTTGATGGCACAGTAGAAAAATACCTTGTAGAAGATGGAGGAATATTAAGACTTGCTGGTATATGTGGTGTAGCAGGATTAGGCAATAATCCTTACAGAGATGGAAGTTACGACTACTATATATCAGAAAAAGTTGTGTATGATGATCCTAAGGGTGTAGGAGCATTGATGATGGCGTACAGTGAAGTATTGAAGAAAATCTAATAATACAAATTATAACTTGAAGGAGGTGAGAGAAGGGGGGTCTTTTAGCGTCATTATATTTAATTTGCAGCATTGTTTTTGCCAAAAAATTAAAAATAAAATTGTAAGGAGGATTTTTATGAAAAAACTAGTAGCATTAGCACTTGCAGCAGCGCTAGGCATATCGACGTTGCTTACAGGTTGTGGATCATCAAATAATTCCACGAGCCAAAAGAATAGCAGCGCAAAAACATCTGAGAGCCAATCTGCAAAGCAAGTTACGCTTAGATTTTCTTGGTGGGGATATGATTCATTGCATCAAGCAACACTAAATGCGATAAAGCTATTTGAACAAAAATATCCAAATATAAAAATAAAAGCAGAATATGCAGGATGGAATGGATATCTTGACAAGCAGACAACGCAGATAGCAGGAGGAACAGCAGCAGACATAATGCAGATAAATTGGAATTGGATTCCGATCTTTTCGAAAGATGGAAACGGGTTTTATGACTTAAATAAGCTTGCTGATGTTCTACACTTGAAAGAAAATTATTCGGACAATTATTTAAAGTATGGAACTGTTAATGGAAAATTGAATGCTATACCAGTTTCTATGACTGGTCGAGTCATATGGTTTAATAAAACAATCTTTGATAAATATAATGTTCCGATTCCCAAAACATGGGATGATCTTATAAGTTCAGGAAATAAATTTCCTAATGGAACTTATCCTATGATTTTAGGGGCATATGATGCATGGCTTTTATCAGAGACTTATGCTGTGCAAATGACAGGTAAACCTTTTATAGACGGTAATGGGAAATTGGTTTTTGATGAAAATGATATTAAAATTGCATTACAATTTTACAAAAAGTTATTGGATAATAAAGTTGCACCTGGCTTGCAAATGGTTGTAAACGAAGGTGGAAGTAGTAATCCTCAAATAAATGAATTGCCAAGTTTCTTAGAAGGGAAGTATGCTGGCTTTTATCAATGGACAGCTGCTGTTGCGCAAGAAGCAGATCCATTGAAACAGAAAAATATGGAAACTGTATTAGGTGGAATTCCAATAGAAAGTGGAGCTAAAGTGTCAGGGGCAATCTTTAAGCCTACGCTTCTATTTGCAATAAATAAAGATTGCAAATATCCAAAAGAAGCGGCGACATTCTTAAACTTTATACTAAATGACCCTGAAGGCGTAAAAGCCATGGGATTAGAAAGAGGTACACCACTTAGTAAGTCAGCTGTTGATGCACTAACAAAAGCAGGATTATTAAATGGATTAGAACCTGAAGGCCTTAAATTTTTATATGATCATCCTTCTGTACCATTTAGTCCATATTTTGAAGATCCTAAACTACAAAGTATATATACTAGTACCATGGAGCAAATATCATATAATAGACTTAGTGTAGATGAAGCTGCGAAATATATGTATGAAAATGTACAAAAAACATTAAGTGAAATAGTTAAATAAAGAATTTAGTTTATAATACATAAGACTGTATAAGAATAATAGCTTATACTGTCTTATGTATATAATATTTTATGTTTTTTTGTCTTAGGTAATGATATAGATACGCTTAATAAATAATTTGTTAATTCTATTAAGTGAAAATTAATAAAGGAGGATTAAAATGATAAAAAAATATACTGGTTTGCTATATATAGTACCATGGTTGATTGGATTATTTATTTTTACTTTTTATCCGTTTATTTCATCATTTATTTTAAGCTTTACAGATTACAAAATTATTTATCAGCCTAAATTTGTAGGATTTGGCAATTATATAAAAATGTTTAATGATAATACTTTTTTCATTTCTCTAGTTGCAACTTTTAAATATGTAATTATGACTGTACCTTTGAATTTAATTTTTGCTTTATTAATAGCATTAGTTTTAAATTTTAAATTGCGTGGAATAAATTTTTACAGAACAGTTTATTATATTCCTTCAATATTAGGTGGTAATATTGCTGTAGCAGTATTATGGCGATTTTTATTCGGTACAAATGGATTAATTAATCAATTTATCAAATTCATTGGTATTAATCCAATATCCTGGTTTTCAACTGAATATGGAGCTCTTTTTGCTTTATCAACATTAAAGATATGGCAATTTGGTTCAACAATGATAATTTTTCTTGCTGGACTAAAAGATATACCTCAGGAACTTTATGAAGCTGCTGCAGTTGATGGTGCAGGGAAAATTAGAACATTTTTTAGTGTTACTATTCCACTATTGTCACCTATAATATTTTTTAATCTTATTATGCAGTTAATAAATGCATTTCAAGAATTTAATTCACCATATTTGATAACAAATGGAGGACCATTGTATAAAACATATTTATTTTCTTTAATGATATATGACAATGCATTTCAATATTTCAATATGGGTTATGCTAGTGCATTATCGTGGGTTTTGTTTATTATAATAATGATATTTACTGTATTTATTTTTAGATCATCAAGTTATTGGGTTTTTTATTCAGATGAAGGAGGAGAGTCATGATGAATAATGAAGCAGCTCTTAACAACATGCAACTTAGGATGAATAAAGAATATAGAAAAAGAGAATTAAGAAAGAAGATAAATTTAAGCTTAAGGTATATTATTTTAACCATTGGTGCGTTGATAATGATTTATCCAATAATTTGGCTTATAGGTGCATCGTTTAAGACAAACAGTGAAATCTTTACTTCTATTGGTTTTATACCAAAAAAAATTGATTTTACCCCTTACGTCAAAGGATGGATAACAGGAACACAATATACATTTTCAACTTATTTTATTAATACTTTTAAATATGTAATACCTAAAGTTATTTTTACTGTTATATCGTCTGTTGTAACAGCATATGGTTTTGCAAGATTTAATTTTCCATTTAAAAAGCCTTTATTTGGCATTTTAATTGCAACAATGTTCTTACCTCAAATTGTAACACTGATACCAATGTATTTACTATGAAAACTTATTATATAAGTAGCTAAAAAAGCGCAGACTTCCCCTAGAGCTTTTAAAATAGACTTTAAAGGAAATTAATGGATATATTTATGTTTGTTGTGTGGCAATTTCAGGTTTCCATCCTAATGCGTATAGTTTTTTTAGGTAAGCATTAATTTTTCGCTCCTTGTTAAACTGATTATAATAATCTTCTCCAAGCTCTTTATACGGTTTATTTTCTTTAAGCATATGGTAAATGGCAATCAGCATAGAATGAGCTACTGCTACTATTGCTCGGTTCTTTCCTCGTCTTACAACTAAACGTTGATATTGTGCATAAAAGAATGTTCCTTCTTTTTTTACTGCAGATTTTGCACATTGAATTAATGTGGTTTTTAATATCTTATTCCCCTTCGTCGTTTTGCTGTTTCGCCGTTTGCCCGCACTTTCATTGTTGCCTGGGGCAAGCCCTGCCCAACTTGATATATGTGCATCAGTCGGAAAGCGTTTCATTTCTAACCCAATTTCAGCTAGAATCGTTTCTGCACTTTGTATCCCAATGCCTGGAACTTCATCAAGCTGTTTAATTGCTTTTTGATATTTGTCCAAGTAATTCGAAATTAGTTTATCCATATCTTCTATGCGTTTACTCATATCATCTATATGGTCAATGATATTTTTAATTAATTGTTTCTGAAGGGGAGTAAGTATGCCATCTACCGCTTTCATTATTTCAGGAATTTTTTTATGCATTGAACCATGAAGCAATTCTTGAAGTTGTTCTTCATCTAATTTCTTGCCTTCTAAAAGAGCATTTAATATCCTCCTAGAGCTTTTACCATTGATATCGGAAGTAAAGCTAGATAATTTGATATTAGCTCCTTCTAACATTTTTTGCAGTC
>NZ_JAGGLT010000004.1 GCF_017874545.1 Thermoanaerobacterium butyriciformans
CTCAGACCGAGATTTTGCCTACCGCTTCCTTCAGATTCCACCTCGCGATGGACACCCTTGCGGTTCAGCTAGTGGTTCCCACTACCAAGCCCACAACGGACTTTCACCGCCTAGTTATCGCCCATGCCGGGCGCACAATAAAAAACATAGAGCTTTAAAAGCTCTATGTTAAGCCGCCAAAAGATTTGATAACTTTTACTACATCGTTTGTTTTGTCATCAGTGACTTCCACATTTAATTGGATATTTGCATCGGTAATTTCGTCATAATAACCCATTCCGCTTATCATTGGATCTGACATAAGCAAAGGGCTTTTTCTTATGTCAAAAGGATAGCCTGACTTTAAAACTAATGATGCTAAAGTTGGTCCTGTATCGGTTCCAGCTATGTTTTGCTTATCGTTGTAAGTATCCGCATATTTATCGATAATATCCACATATGCCTTGAAGCCCATGTTTTTTAAATAATTAGCAGCTTTGTTAGCGCTTTCTAAGTTGTAAAAATATGCATTTAATTTCATAAAATCACCCAAATATATTTTGGGCGCAATTTAAACATATATACATGGGAAAAATTACGCTGTTATAAATATAAGCAAACTTTTTCTGATGCTTTTTAAGGGTAAAAAATAAATGACATAATATGTTAGCGAATAGTATTATATTTTAATGCGCCTGACAGGAATCGAACCTGCGACCTCCCGGTTCGGAGCCGAACGCTCTATCCACTGAGCTACAGGCGCATAAAACTTCATAATACATTATATCCACATTAGAAGATATAAGTCAACTGTAAATTTTATTTTAGAGGCATTAGTTTGATATTTCCATGCTGTAGTGTTATAATTAAGAAAAAATCAAATAATAATAAGCATGAAGGAGGAGAGACAATGCAAAATGTCGAACTTGAAGCAGTATTGAGAGTACCGGGTAAGAATGCGGCCCGCAAATTAAAGGAAAAAGGCTACATTCCTGCCATATTATACGGAAAAGGCATGGAGAGCATTCCACTGGCTGTTGAGACCGGTAAGCTTCGCACAATAGTACAAAAATACGGCAGGAATGTCCTCCTCAATCTAGTAGTAAATGGTGCTACACATCAAGCAATATTGAAAGATGAACAGAGAGATGACTTGACGGGAAAGCTGATACATATTGACTTTCAGCGTGTTTCTATGAATGAAAAAATTGAGGCAGCAGTACCATTAAAAATAGAAGGTATTGGTATCATTGAGAGCAAAGGCCTACTTGTTCAGCACCAAAAATGGGAGCTTAATGTAGAGACACTACCTGCATCTCTTCCAGATGAAATTGTGGTAGATGTATCGAATCTGAAAATTGGCGATACATTGTTTGTAAAAGATGTAAATGTTCCTGAAGGAGTTGAAAAGGTAGACGATCCTGATGAGGTTATTTTGACAATAGTTGCTCCGAAGAATGCGGACGTGCCTGAGACAGATGAGGGTGTTGAAACTTCATCAGAAAATGGCTAAGGTTTGAAAACAAGATAAGTTTAGTATTTAGAAACAGACAAAAGGAGCAATATCTGCTCCTTTTAATAATTTATAATCTTTTTATTTTCATTTAATAATCTTTGTGGTATCACGTCATTTCTTATCAAGTCTTCGTAAGATTCCCTTGCTACTATCAAATCTGCTTCACCATTGTTTACAAGTACTGCAGCAGGTCGGGGGAGACGGTTGTAATTGCTTGCCATCGAGTAATTGTAGGCACCTGTGCAAGTGACAGCTATAATATCTCCACTTTCAAGTTGCGGAAGTTCTATATCCCATATTAGCATGTCACCAGATTCACAGCACTTACCAGCAATAGACACCTTTTCAAGGTTGATTTTTCTAGCTTTGTTTGCAACAATTGCATTGTATTTTGCACCGTATAGTGCTGTGCGTATATTATCTGCCATTCCGCCATCAACTGAAACGTATTTTCTCACACCCGGTATATTTTTGATTGCGCCAACTGTATACAATGTAGTACCAGCATTTCCTATTATTGAACGGCCGGGTTCTACGATGATATGTGGCATTTTTATATTTAAGTTTTTTGAATATTCTTCAACAGATTTCATTATTTCGCTTGCTATTAATTCTATTGGTTGTGGATCATCTTCCTCCACATATGCAATGCCGAATCCACCTCCTAAATCAAGTTCACCAACTTCCCAACCAGTGTGATCTTTAACTTTTTTTAGGAAATTCATCATAATGTCAATTTCTGCCTTATATGAATCGTAGCTAAATATTTGCGAACCAATGTGGCAATGAAGACCAGTTAAATTGACATTATCCAATGTTAGTGCATACTTTATAGCATCAAGCGCATCTCCATTAAAAAGCGGAAATCCAAACTTTGAATCAATTTGACCAGTTTTGATGTATTCATGTGTATGTGCTTCAACACCTGGAGATACCCTTAAGTAGATATTAGGCTTTTTACCCATTTTAAATGCTAACTCATTTAACATATTTAATTCAAACCAGTTATCGACTATGATGCAGCCAATGTTGTATTCTAATGCCATAGTAAGCTCATCTGCTGATTTATTGTTACCATGGAAATAAATATTTTTGACAGGGAAATCAGCTTTTAAAGCTGTGTATAGTTCACCACCTGAAACTACATCAAGGCCTAAATTTTCTTCTTCAATGATTTTACAAATGGCGGTAGTCATAAACGCCTTACTGGCATAAATCACTTCATTTCCGGGGTAGTTTCTTTTAAATCCATTGTAGAATGAACGACAATTTTCTCTAAGCTGTTCTTCATCTATAACATATAACGGAGTCCCGTATTGTTTTGCTATTTTAACTGTATCGCACCCAGCTATTTCTAAATGTCCTTTTGAATTTATGCGCATGTTTCCTTGAAACACAAAATCATCTCCATTGCTTTAATAATTTAAATTATAAAAACCACCATATAAATAAAAACAGCTAAGGTATTTTCTTTAGCTGCGCTTTAATATACATAAAAATACCTCCTTTCCCCAAGCGAGATAGCTCATCACAAATAGCCTGGGTAAAGCTATCTGTGACAGTCCTATACATATTATGTATAGGCCCAGCTGTGCAGATATTAAGGTATCTACACGCTTCGGCGGATTTATCCCTTTCACATACAATCATCGGTTCCTTAAAACCTAATGTATGCTACTCTTGATTCTCCGCTCCTCTACCTCACCTTCAAGGAAGATGAGGTACGTATTTATTTTTTTACTATGATACCATTAAAAACTTCCTGTGTCAACATATTAATAAAATGTTGGGGGAATAATTAATAATAGCACTTTCAAAGGGAGTGATATTATGCAATGGCTGATAGTTTCAATAGTTTCATGGTTAATTTTTATATTGCTTATAGACTTAAAGCAGATAAAGTATACAATATGGGCAGGAATTCTAGCTGTCATATGCCAGTTAATAATTGACAACATGGCATTTCACTTGAAACTATATGACTTTAAAAACGATATTATAGAGATTTTTAATTCTTCACTTTTCTTTACTTTTGGAGCGCCATTTACAATAGGAACTATATTTGCTCAAACTTATCCTAAGAATAGAATGCTTAGATTTATCAATATTTTTGTTTCAACGGCACTGTTTTTTGGGATTGAATATGCATTAAAGCTTTCAGGCGTTCTTTATTACATACACTGGCATTATTTTTACAGTATAGTGATAGATATTTTAGCTTTAATGTCATTAGGAAATTTCATTACGATATTCAAGTTAGCACCGTGGATGAGAAGTAAGTAAGAAGATAAGGAAGGTGAATTATGATTCAGTTCATTATAATTGTTGCCATAGATTCAATACTTGTATATTTGTGGTTTAGATATTTGGACAATATTAGGAAAAAAGGCCAAGGATAATGAATAATATACAAAAAATGAGTGTAAATATCATAAGTATTGTATATTTGAAATGTTTGAAAATAATATTATAATATAAGTATCAAACGTTTACCAATATTAAGGGGGATATCTAAAGATGGCTGATGTTGTTCTTAAACATGTATACAAAACATATCAAGGTGGAGTAACGGCTGTTAAAGATTTTAACTTAGAAATAAAGGACAAAGAATTTATAGTTTTAGTAGGCCCATCTGGATGTGGAAAATCTACGACATTGAGGATGGTTGCAGGTCTTGAGGAGATAAGTCAAGGAGAATTATATATCGATGGAAAGCTAGTAAATGATGTACCACCAAAGGACAGAGATATAGCTATGGTGTTCCAGAATTATGCATTGTATCCACACATGACAGTTTATGACAACATGGCTTTCGGCTTGAAGCTGAGAAAAGTACCGAGAGCAGAGATAGACCAAAAAGTAAAAGAAGCAGCTAGAATACTTGGAATAGAAGAGTATTTAAAGAGAAAGCCAAAAGCGCTGTCAGGTGGACAGAGGCAGAGGGTTGCATTGGGTCGTGCTATTGTACGTAATCCGAAGGTATTCCTTATGGATGAACCTCTTTCAAACCTTGATGCTAAATTAAGAGTACAAATGAGGACAGAGATTGCTAAGCTCCACGATAGACTTCAGACTACATTTATATATGTAACACACGACCAGACAGAAGCTATGACGATGGGTTCAAGGATAGTTGTTATGAAGGATGGTGTCATACAGCAAGTTGACAAGCCACAGGTTATATACGAACATCCAGACAATTTGTTTGTGGCAGGTTTTATTGGAAGTCCACAGATGAACTTCATTGATGCAAGACTTGAAAGTTCAGACGGAAAAGTATATGCATCATTCAAAGGTTTTAAAATTGTAGTTCCTGATGGAATTGTGAAAAGATTAAAAGATGAAAGCTATATAGGTAAAGAAGTTGTATTAGGCATAAGACCTGAAGACCTCCATGATGAGGAAGTATTCCTTGAAGCATATCCAGAAAGTGTAATAGAGACAAAAGTTGATGTTACAGAGCTGATGGGTTCAGAAACTTACCTTTATCTCGATCTGCAGGGACAACCGTTAACAGCAAGAGTTGATCCAAGGTCAACAGCAAAAGCAGGCGATGTTATTAAGATAGGCATAGATACAAATAAACTCCACTTATTTGATAAGCAAACGGAAGTTACAATATTAAACAGATAAAAAACAAACCCCATAGGATAAAAGTTATTTTCCTATGGGGATATTTATTTTATGCATATAATTTTTCATATGGTCTGCTTCCAGCGGGGTGCAGCTTGATAAATTTATGGTTCATAATCTTATCAAAGTCATAGTCAAAGTAGGATGAGAAGTTTTTGACATATTTGCTTATTACTTTCAAGTCATCATCTGTTGCATCTTCTTTTATGACTTCCTTTCCGAGTTTGTAGTCTTCCACATCTCCTCTTAGATATATTACACCTCCGTGCATCCCTGTTCCACAATATTCGCCAACTATATCTTTTTTGTTTTTAAGATTCAATACTATCATGCATCCACCTGCCATGTACTCGCCAAAGAAATCGCCAGGAGTTCCTCCAATTATAATGGCAGGGATTTTATCTTTGTATTGTTTCATGTGAATGCCCACTCTGTAACCTGCATCATTTTCTATATACATTGTTCCGCCTCTCATGCCGTATCCTACTACGTCACCAACATGCCCATGTATTATAATACTACCATCATTCATAGTATTTCCAATAGCATCTTGACCATTGCCAAATACTTCAATTGTCAAGCCATCCATAAATGCTGCCAAGTCATTGCCTGGAGTTCCTTCAATGTTGATTTTTGTTTTGCCATTTAAATTATCTCCTATATATCTTTGACCATTTACGTTTTTCAGATTGATTACATCTTCGCCGGATTTAACTAATTCTTTGATGATTTCATTTAGATCTTTGTAATGCATGTCTTGTGCATCTATCGTCTTCATTTATCGCACCTCCTGGCCTAACATTTTAGATTTTCTTAAGTCCTTTGGGAAATTGATGTATCCAAAATCATCTTTTAAAAGCTGATTTCTAAATGGTGTAACGTCAATTTTTTCTCTTATTAAGCCTGTATATATTCCTGCTCTATCGACATCATTTATCAATATGAATCCAACGATGTTATTTTCTTTAAGAACGATCTTTTTGTAAGTATTTTTATCGAGATCTGCTTTTACCATTACATCATATGATTCATCAGGAGGATTTATAATTCCCGCTGTTATGATGTAAGTATCCTTATATCCTATTGAATTCATGGGGAATATACCGTTTGTTGTATTTTCAATGCCGATCATATTTAAACCAGCAGTTTCTCCTTGTATATACGCATTAGGCCATATAGGTACAACTCTATTTGAATTTAAAAGCATATCAAATCCTTCTGCAACATCTCCTGCAGCGTATACATCGTCAACGTTTGTCTTCATATTTCTATCTACCAATATGCCACGATTGATTTTTATAGATGTTCCCTTCACAACGTCTGTATTTGGAGTTACACCTATGGCAAATATCAGTATATCTGTTGGCAAAACTTCACCATTTTTCAAATGCACTTCTTTTACATAATCTTCACCGACAATTTTATCAATTGTAGTGCCAACTTTTATTTTGATGCCGTCTTTTAGTAATCTTTTTGTAACAATTGATGCGGATTCATTGTCCAGTATTGTACTTAATATTCTATCTGCCAGTTCTACTATTGTCACATCTGCACCAAGTGCATGAAGTCCTTCTGCAGCTTTGAATCCTATCAATCCACCTCCGACTATTACTGCTTTTGAATTAGGTTTAATGGATGATTTTAATTTTTTTGCTTCATCAAGTTTGATAAAGGTCTGGATATTTTTCTTATCAAGTCCGTCAATAGGTGGGATAAATGGCTTTCCGCCTGTGGCTATTAATAATTTATCATATTTTACTAAATCGCCATTTTCTAGTATGACTGTCTTTTTGTTCTCATCTACAGATACTGCTTTTGTGCCAAGTATCGTTTTAACATTATTTTTTTGATAAAAGTCTTTACTTCTATATGCCATTTTTTCTTCTGTAACAGTATCTGCAAGGTAGTATGATATTAACGGTCTAGAATAAACATGATATTTTTCATCGGAAATAACTGTTATGTTTGATGTCTTGTCGTGCTTTCTAATTGCTTCCACTGCCCCAACCATTGCAGCGGAGTTTCCGATTATTACTATATCCATCTAAATACCTCCTTCTGTGAATACAAGAGCTTCGTTAGGACAGTTTTTTACGCAGGCGGGTTCGCCAGTTTCCGCACAAAGATCGCATTTTGAAGCAATTTTGTTATTTAAATCCCTTACTATTGCACCAAAGCTGCAAACAAGAACGCATGTCCAACATCCCACACATTTATCTGTATCGCAAGTCACAACTCCTGTTTCAGGATCTTTTTGCATAGCTCCTGTTATGCAGGCTTTGACACAAGGAGCATCGTCACAGTGTCTGCACTGTAATGAAAAAGATATAGGACGTTCTTCTTCAATTATGATTCTTGGTGCTGGACGTGTGCTGTCCAATTTGTACGCTTTTAGCACATCTTTGTATTTTGAATGAGACGTTATGCAGTATACTTCGCAAAGTTTGCATCCGACGCAAACTTCTTCCTTTGCATATACCTTCTTCATATATATTTCAATCCTTTCATTCAGTATAATATGGATATATATGATTAAATGATAGATAAAAAAATAATTATTAAAGCTTATTCACCGGCGGCTAGTATGCCTAATATATCTAACTCTTTCTGGGTCATGCCTATTCCTCTCAGCATCAGCCTGTTGCCTTTTAAGCTTTCAATATCATTTATTCCCATACCGCCAAGCATTTCTTGTATCTCATGTCCCCATGCTGTAATAAGGTTTATAAGCCTCTTGTATCCAATTTCAGGATTTAATCTTTTTACTAAGTTTGGATCTTGAGTTGCGATGCCCCAGTTGCACTTTCCAGTATTACATTGTTGACACATATGGCATCCAATGGCGATTAAAGCTGCAGAACCTATATACACTGCATCGGCTCCAAGGGCAATTGCTTTTATTATGTCTGCACTGTTTCTAATGCTTCCTGCAGCGACGAGGGAAATGGTGTGCCTTATGCCTTCAGAGCGAAGTCTTGAGTCGACAGATGCTATTGCAAATTCAATAGGAATGCCTACGTTATCTCTTATGCGCTTTGGAGCTGCACCTGTGCCGCCTCTAAACCCATCTATAGCAATGTAATCTGCACCGGCCCTTGCAATGCCTGATGCTATTGCTGCAACATTGTTTACAGCGGCTATCTTCACACCGACAGGTTTTTTATAGTCTGTGGCTTCTTTTAATGAGTAAATCAATTGGCTCAAGTCTTCGATAGAATATATGTCGTGATGGGGTGCAGGTGAGATAGCATCGCTACCGACAGGTATCATTCTTGTTTCAGATATGTCTTCGCTGACTTTTTCACCAGGCAAATGTCCGCCGATTCCTGGCTTTGCACCTTGACCTATCTTTATTTCTACTGCTGCTGCCGTTTTTAAATATTCTCTATCAACTCCAAATCTGCCAGATGCAACTTGAACGATGGTGTTTTCGCCGTATTTTCTAAAATCCTTGTGAAGACCACCTTCACCAGTATTGTAATATATTCCTAATTCTTTTGCTGCCCTTGCCAGTGAAGCATGAGCATTGTAACTTATGGAACCATAAGACATAGCAGAAAACATGATAGGAAAATTTAATTTAAGTTGCGGAGGCATCTTTGTTTTTACATTTAAATTTTCATCCAGTTCTATCTTGTCAGGTTTTCTTCCTATAAATATTTTAAGTTCCATTGGCTCTCTCAATGGGTCAATTGAGGGATTTGTAACCTGGCTTGCGTTGATTACCATTTTATCCCAATAGATTGGATATGGTCTGTCATTTCCCATTGCAGACAGAAGTACACCTCCAGTTTCTGCCTGCCTGTATATATCTCTTATTGCGTCGTATGTCCAGTTTGCATTTTCGCGAAACACCTGAGGGTGTTTTATGATTGTTAAAGCATGTGTGGGACACATTACAACGCATCTTTGACAGTTTACACATTTGTAATCATCTGCTATCATTTTGTCTAAATCTTCATCATAGCTGTGGACTTCATTGGCGCATTGTCTCATACAGACTTTGCAATTTATACATCTATCATAATCTCTTAATACCTTGAATTCTGGAGTGAGGTAATTAAGGCTCATGCAGTAACCTCCTTTTTATCATAAATTTCTGAGATGTTTTGTTGCTCAATTTCGGCTATGACAGGTTCTCCACCTTTAGGTATCCAAACCTTGTCAGGATTTTTGCAAACTCTTCTTATTGCGGATTCTTCACTTGCAACATATATCATGTCCCCTTGACTTGCAGCAGTTAAGGGTCTCAGTTTTATTCTGTCATTGATGGCAATAAACCCATTATCGTAAGTTACTATTATAGAAAATGGGCCATTTAGCAAAGCTTTGCTGTAGATTATTTTAAGGTTGTAGTACAATTCTCTTTCCTTTGGAGATAAGCGCTCGACTTGATTCCAAAGAGGAGATGCTATTACTTTTGCAGCCAATGTGACTGGAAGTTTATGTTTTCTTAGAAGCAGATCAAAAATATATGCAGCTACTTCTGTGTCGGTCATAAGTGTACATGAATATCCAAACTCTTCTAAATATTTGCGGTTTGTATCATATGATGAAAGTTCTCCATTGTGTACAACTGAAATATTTAAAAGATTGAATGGATGTGCACCACCCCACCAGCCAGGAGTATTTGTAGGAAATCTACCGTGGGCAGTCCACATGTATCCATTGTATGTTTCTAATTTATAGAATTCGGCTACATCTTCTGGATATCCGACAGCTTTAAAAACACCCATATTTTTCCCACTGGAGAAGATATAAGCGCCATCTATATTTTTATTTACATTGAAGATAAATTTTACTATAAAATCTTCGTCATTCATTTCACTGGCATTCAATACTTCCAGTTTTGGCAATACAAAATATCTGTGGATTAAAGGAGCATTTTTAATGCTTTGCGTTTTTCGTGTTGGTATTTTTTCTTCATAAGCAATAACAAAATTTGCTTTTAGTAAGTCCTCTGTATCCTGTTTTGCTTTTGCGTCGTCATAGAACATATGAAACGCATAATGTTCTTTAAAATCTGGATAAATGCCGTAGGCAGCAAAGCCACCACCAAGACCATTTGATCTATCATGCATCGTTGCAATGGAATCAGCAATTATTTGACCAGAAAAAACTGCTCCCGATTTGTCTATTATTCCGCTAATAGCGCAACCAGAAGGTATCCTGATATTTCCTTCTTTCAACATTTTATAACCCCCTTAAAAAATTTTATGTGAAAGATTTTTTTTGCAAACTGCAATTTTTAAAAATGCAATGCTGTATAAAATTTCACAGCAAACTGTATGGAGCTAACCTTTTAACGAGTTAAGAGTGTTATCAATATTATATTACATTTTTTGAAAATTGCAATATAAAAAAATTGAAATTCATTGTAATAATATTTTTTTTATTGTTTTTTGTAAAAATAGGCATTTGACATTTTACAGCAAAATAATGATAAATTCTACAATACCTATTTTTTCTACTACAAAATATTGTATAATTATAATATACTTTATATTAAGGTGGTATTGTATGAATATTTACGATAGTATAAGAAAAGTTGTTAAGGATTATCAGAAATACGTGACAGAACCTATTTTTCTCATTGATAAAGAAGGTAAATTGATTTATTCAGGTGATGAAAGTTTATCAAAAAAAGAAGGAATTTTTGCTGTAAATAGAGAATTTATGGAGAGAAAAGATGTATACGAATGGCAAGGTATGACATTTAACAACATATTTGTAAATGGGTGGCGTTTTTTGACTGTTGGTGTAAAAGGCACTGGCGACAATGCAAAAAACACGGTTATGCTTTTGTCAACGAGCTTTGAACATTTAAGAAATCAGGTATCAAAAGAGGATTTCCTACTAAAATTGCTTATTGGTGTTTTGAGTAGAGATGAGATTGAGTATTACATGGAAAAGTATAAACTTGAAGAAAAAAATTTATACAGGGTTATTATAATAGAATCCTACGATCCGATTGACGATGCTTTTAAAGTTGTGGGCCATATATTTGAAAAGAATAGTTATCAAACGGTAATTTTAAGTAGCAACAAGTTTGCGGTATTGCTTTTAGAGTCTGTGTCTGTCGACATAGATAAAGCCACAAGGACTTTAAAAGATACAATAGAATCAGAAGTATATATAAAGATAAACATTGGTGTTTCTAATAAAGCGTACAATTTTATAGATATCAGCAAAGGATATAGAGAAGCAAGTATTGCTTTAAAATTTGGCAAAAAGATTGACAACAATGAAAGAGGTATCTATTTTTACAGAAGTTATGCATTAGAAGAATTGCTTTTAGAGATTCCGCAAGACGTGATAAAGAGATTTTTGGAAACTTTGACAAATGGTGAATTAGATTATTTTAATGATGATGAGCTCGTTTCTACATTAAACGCATTTTTTAGGAATAGCCTTAATCTAAGCGAGACATCCAGAGATTTGTACATTCATAGAAATACACTTGTTTACAGATTAGATAAAATACATAAACTGACAGGCTTTGATCCAAAGCAGTTTAACGATGCAGTGATGTTGAAAGTAATAATGACATTTGTGAAGCTATTGACGTAGGTTGTAGCAAGAACAATTTTGAAAGGGATGTAAAAGGGTATGATAAAATTTGTTGGGGTTTCAAAGAAGTATAAAAATGAAATTATTGCCGTTTCAAATATTAATTTTACAATTGACAATGGTGAATTTGTTTTTTTAGTTGGACCCAGCGGTGCTGGCAAATCAACGATATTGAAACTATTGCTAAGAGAAGAAATTCCTACGACAGGAAGCATATTTGTAGACAAGAAAGATATAACAAAATTAAAAAGAAGAGACGTGCCTTATTTAAGAAGAAATATAGGAGTAGTATTTCAAGATTTTAAACTTTTGCCGAATAAAACAGTGTATGAAAATATAGCTTTTGCACTACAGATAGTGGAAGCTGAGCCAAAGTATATAAGGAGAAGGGTTCCAATGGTTTTGTCGCTTGTTGGGTTAAGTGATAGAGCCAATTCATACCCACAGCAATTGTCTGGTGGTGAACAGCAAAGGGTGTCAATTGCAAGGGCTATTGTAAATGAGCCTTCAATTCTTGTAGCTGATGAACCTACAGGCAACCTCGATCCTGATACGTCGTGGGAGATAGTAAAGTTATTATCTGAAATCAACAAAAGAGGAACTACTGTAATTATGTCTACACATGCTAAGGACATTGTAGATTCAATGAAAAAAAGGGTTATTGCTCTTGAAAGAGGAAATATTGTAAGAGATGAGATGAGAGGTGCTTACGGATATGAAGCTTAATACGGCTTTTTACTATATAAGAGAAGGCTTTACAAATGTTAAAAGAAACAGGGCTATGACTGTTGCATCTATTACGTCTGTGACAGCGGCACTGTTAATACTTGGACTGTTTTTGATAATTATACTTAACGTTGATTCAATGGCAAATCAAGTTGAATCACAATTGGAGCTTAAGGCATTTATAAATGATAGCTATGATATGTCAAAAGTAACAAAGGTTGGCGATGAGATAAAGGCAATTGATGGTGTCAAATCCATAACTTTTGAGTCTAAAAAGGATGCATTAAATAATTTCAAAAAGCAGTTAGGAGACAAAAGCTATTTAGTAAATGGACTGGAAAATGACAATCCAATGCCACAATCGTTTATTGTAAAAGTTACTGATGCAAATATGATGAAGCAAGTGGCAGAAGAGATAAAAAAGATTGATGGAGTAACACAGGTAAGCTATGGTCAAGACGTTGTAGATAAACTGCTTGGAATTATAAAGATAATAAGGATAGTTGGCCTTTGCGTGATACTTATTCTCTTTATAATTTCAGTTGTCATAATATCAAATACGATAAAGCTTGGTGTTTTTGCAAGAAGGAGAGAGATTAACATCATGAAGTACATCGGCGCAACAGATTGGTTCATAAGATGGCCGTTTCTTGTAGAAGGAATTGTACTAGGGCTAGTTGGATCAATATTGGCTATTGTGATTTTAGGTTTAATATACGGCTATGCTGCAGACTTAGTAAATAACAAATTGGTAATTTTTACACTTTTACCTGTAAGAAATGTGTTGAGGCAAACGCTTATGTACTTTTTGGCCATAGGGTCTTTAATAGGTGCTCTTGGTAGTGGAATATCAATAAAAAGATTTTTAAATGTCTGAGGAGGTATATTATTGAAGGAAGGAAGATGTAAAAAGATAATTTTTGTGTTTTTGGTATCAGTATCGCTTTTGACAACTTCATTTCCTAAAGCAGATCAACTGCAAGATGCAAAAAACAAACTTAATAATATTCAAAATGCCATAAGTCAAAATAAGAATAAGCAAAACCAGATTGCAAATCAAAAGGAAGATATACAAAAAGAAATTCAAGATTTAGACATGAAATTGAATGACACTACAAAGCAGTTAAATGACGCACAGGCAAAATTAAATGATGCAATTGCAAAATTAAATAAGGCACAGCAGGAACTTGATGCAGCAAAAAAAGAAGAGGCTAAGCAAAAAGACGTCTTAAAGGAAAGAGTTAGGGCCATGTACATAAGCGGAGGAGAGACGGGCTATCTTGATGTGCTTTTAAGCTCGAAAAGTTTCGCAGATTTTGTTACGAGGCTTGATATGATAAAAAAACTTGTTGGCTTTGATGTTAATCTTCTCAATTCTTATCAAGAGCAAAGAAAAATCGTTGAGGATAAAACGAAACAGTTGGCCTTAGCAAAGCAAGATGCAGAAAATTATAAAAATCAGGTAGAAGCAAGAAAAAGAGATATACAGGTTGCTTTGTCCTCAAGAGAAGGATTTATGAGGGACTTAGAGAGGCAGCAAGCACTTTACGAGGAACAAGAAAAAGCTTTATTAGAGCAGTCAAAGCAGCTTGAGAGTACCATAGCTAAACTGCAGTCTTCCAATACGGTTTATTCAGGAGGAAAATTGGGCTGGCCTGTTCCAAGCAGTTCAACAATAACATCGCCATTTGGGACAAGATATCATCCTATTTTGCATGAATACATAACACACACAGGCATTGATATAGCAGCATCGTATGGCGCTGCCATTGTAGCTGCTGCTGACGGAAAAGTTATATATGCTGGCTACTACGGAGGATATGGAAATGCTGTTATAATTGATCATGGCGGTGGCATAACTACATTATATGGACACAATTCACAACTTCTGGTAACTGTAGGCGAAACAGTAAAGAGAGGTCAGCAGATTGCAAAGGCCGGAAGTACAGGGTTATCAACAGGTCCCCACTGTCATTTTGAAGTGCGAAAAAATGGCGTGCCTGTTAATCCAATGGACTGGTTAAAATAGCCGGTCTATTTTTTTTATCAGTATATTATTGTATAATAAGATGTAACATCATATAATTTAAAGAACTGTTTTTATTAAGTTGACAGTTTAATATTTGACTTAACATAGTAGAAAGGAATGAAAATAATACATGAAAAGAAAAAGGATAATTGCTGGTGCGGTTTTATTGGTGTTTATTAGCAGCATGTTGACATTTTATCTAACAAGGCTTATACCGCTTGCTTATGGCGAAGCTGTCATTATACCAAGAGAAGAATATGAGCTAATGCAGCAGTACAGCAAGCTTTTTCAAGTTAAGAACATATTGACAAATGATTATGTCGATAAAATAGATCAATCAAAACTTGTTGATGGTTCTATAAAAGGTCTTGCTAGCTCTCTGGGGGATCCGTATACAGTTTACATGGATAAAAAAGACTATCAAGATTTTACGACACAGACGACAGGTTCTTATGCAGGTGTCGGCATCGTAGTTTCAGTTGATAATGATGGACACATAGTTGTTGTATCTCCAATGAAAGGCACACCTGGTGAAAAAGCAGGAATAAAATCGGGTGATATAATAGTATCCGTAGACAATGTAAAAGTGAATGGAAATAACTTAGATAAAGCTGTTTCTTTAATGAAGGGGCCTCAAGGCACAAAGGTTTCACTTGTGTTAATGAGGGATAACAAACTTATAAATAAGACATTGACGAGAGAGATAATCAAGTTGCAGACAGTAAGCAGCACAATGCTGCCAAACAAAATAGGCTACATCAAAATGACGATGTTTGATGAAAATACATCGGCAGATTTTACTAAAGCACTGAATAATCTAAAAACTCAGGGTTTGAATGGACTGATAATAGATTTGAGGGATAATCCTGGAGGGATTTTAGAGCAGTGTGTCAATGTAGCTGACGAACTTTTGCCGAAAGGGCTTATTGTATCAACTAAAGGTAGAAATAAAAAGGATAATCAGGTTATATATGCAAAAGGTCCGGGATTGCAAAAGCCAATTGCCGTACTTGTCAATGGCGGAAGTGCCAGTGCATCTGAAATCCTTGCTGGCGCCATAAAAGACAGAAAAGTTGGAGTGCTGGTTGGAACCAAGACGTTTGGGAAGGGTCTAGTGCAATCAGTTATAGATTTTGGCGATGGAACTGCTCTTAAATATACTTCAGCAAGGTATTATACTCCAAATGGAGTAAATATTCAGGGGAAAGGCATTGAACCAAATTACGTCGTTGAGCTTCCTAAGAATTACGTTGTGACAGATACACCTGATTTAAAAGGTGATACACAGCTTATAAAAGCATATGACATAATAAAATCGGAAATCAAATAAGGTGTTTATATGGTATATTTAAAGTTAATCTGGCTGATAGTAAAATCTATTGCTCTTATGATATTAAACCCACTTATGTGGTTAGTTGTAGCTTTTATATTTTTTCAGTATAAAAAAAATATAGAAATTGAAAGACAAATGGTGGGTAGAGAACAGACTTCTCTTAAGGATCAAGTTCTGGATTCCACCATATATGGGTTTTTGACGGGAATTTTAGGCAGCATAATCATAGTTTTGCTGGGTATAACAATCGACAATATAGGAATAGAGTATGTATTTCCTCTTGCAATATTATTGATGATTATAAACCCTAGATATATATGTTTCTCTTATGCAGGAGGCATTGTATCAATCATAAGCTTAATAACGGGCTTTCCTAATGTTAATGTAGCTGGCCTTATGGCTATAGTCGGAATACTTCACTTAATGGAAAGTATACTTATATACATTGATGGCTCTGTAAACAGCATACCGATTTTTGTAAGACTGAGAAATGGTAAAGTAGCTGGTGGATATACCATGCAAAAATTCTGGCCAATCCCCTTTGTGGCATTATCCACGACCACAGCCATACTAGGTGGAGCATCATCTGTAAATATGCCTGATTGGTGGCCTCTTTTAGGTCCTTCATCAAATTTAAAAAACATAGTTTTTATTATGATGCCTGTAATTGCAGCATTGGGTTATGGAGATATTGCACTTACGGAGATGCCACAAAAAAGGGCACAAAAATCTTCAAAGAGACTTTTTGCGTTTAGCTTAATTCTTATAACATTTTCCTTACTAGGAAGTAAAATTTATATTTTTAAGTGGGTTGCCGCAATTTTTGGACCATTAGCACATGAGGTACTTATAATTATTGGCCAAAAGGAAGAAAGGAACAGAAAGCCGTTGTTCGAATCACAGGACAATGGATTGATGATTCTGTCTGTAATGAAAAATTCTCCTGCTGAGCATATTGGCTTAAAACCCGGCGATATCATATTGAAAATAAACGACATTCCTATAGATAGTGAGGAAGATATAAAAAGGCTGCTTTACAATAATCCCACAATATTGTTTATCATTGTAAAGGAACCTGATGGCAATTATGTGAAATATGAATACAGAAATTGCAAAGGCGTAAATTGGCTCGGTGTTTTAGTAGTACCACGCTATCCGGAAAATATATATCGTATAGATGAAATGGAAAATGGAGGTTTGTTAAAAAGTCTAATCCGAAAATTCAGGAAGAAAAACTAGGAGGTCATGCAAGTGTTTGTAGAAACTTATGAGACATATAATGCAGTTTACGACAAAATTCTAAAAGGTAAAGTAGTAGTTGTAATAGATACATTGAGAGCTACCAGTGTTATTACTACTGCTCTTGTCAATGGTGCAAAAGAGATAATTCCTGTTGTAGATATTGAAGATGCTATAAATATTTCTGGCCATTTAGAAAGAGATATGATTTTATTAGGTGGTGAAAGAAATGCTGTAAAAATTGAAGGATTTGACTTATCAAATTCACCTCTGGAGTATTCAGAAGATGTTGTGAAGGGCAAGACTATTATAATAACTACAACAAATGGTACGAGGGCATTAAAGAAAGCCTCATCATCAGATGATGTAGTCGTTGGGTGTCTTCTAAATGTGACGTCTGTAGCAGATTACATTTACAAAGAAAATAAGGATGTAGTAATTATTTGTGCCGGAACAGAAGGGAAATTTTCTATCGATGATATCATTACTGCCGGTGCTATATTGGATAGGCTTGAGAAACTTTCTCCGTATGAAAGTGATGATTTGTCTAAAGCGTCGTATTTTTTATATAAATCATTTCAGGACAATATTTTAAACATAATGAAGTATGGGTATCATTTAAACAGAATTGAAAAGTTAGGTTTTCATGAAGATGTGGAGTTCTGTACGACTATAGATAAATTTTCAGTAGTTCCGAAATACGTAAATGGTGTAGTAAGATTGATATAAAGCCGGCATTTGCCGGCTAAAAACATATGTTTGTGTTGATTTTTTATATATGGTATAATATTATAAAATGTTTGGAATGGATTTATAGAAGGTGTTAATCATGAGTGAGTTTAAACTTGTGTCAGACTACAAGCCAACAGGTGATCAACCAGAAGCGATAAAAAAATTGACGGAAGGCGTCAATATGGGTCTTAAGTGCCAGACATTGCTTGGTGTTACTGGTTCTGGAAAAACATACACGATGGCTAATATCATAAAAAATGTTGATAAGCCTACGCTTGTTATAGCCCATAATAAGACTTTAGCGGCTCAGCTTTGCTCAGAATTTAAAGAATTCTTTCCGGAAAATGCCGTTGAATATTTTGTAAGTTACTATGATTATTACCAGCCTGAAGCATATGTTCCACAGACTGATACGTATATAGAAAAGGATGCATCTATCAACGAGGAGATTGATAAATTACGCCATTCGGCTACTGCGGCTCTTTTTGAGAGAAGGGATGTTATAATTGTTGCCAGTGTTTCATGTATATACGGACTGGGGGATCCAGAAGATTATGAAGACTTGATGCTTTCCCTAAGACCAGGCATGGTAAAAGACAGAGACGAGATTTTAAAAAAATTGGTTGATATACATTACGAGAGAAATGACATAAATTTTGTCAGAGGCAAGTTTAGAGTAAGAGGAGATGTCATCGAAGTTTTTCCTGCATCATCATCTGATAAAGCTATCAGGATAGAGCTTTTTGGAGATGAGATAGACAGGATTACCGAGATAGATGTACTGACTGGAGAAATAGTTGGAGAGAGGAACCATGTGGTTATTTTCCCGGCTTCCCACTACGCCACGTCAAAAGAAAAATTAAAAAGGGCAATAGAAAGCATTGAAAAGGAATTGGAAGAAAGGTATAAAGAACTTAAAGATCAAGGCAAAATTTTAGAAGCTGAGAGACTTAAACAGAGGACAAATTATGACATAGAAATGCTCCAAGAAGTAGGCTATTGCTCAGGAATAGAGAATTATTCAAGGCACATATCAGGGAGGCCTGCCGGAAGCCCACCATATACGTTGTTAGATTATTTTCCCGATGATTTTTTGATGTTTATTGATGAATCCCACGTTACAATACCTCAGATTAGAGGGATGTACAATGGAGACAGGGCTAGAAAGGAATCTTTAGTAGATTTTGGATTTAGGTTGCCGTCAGCATTTGATAATAGACCGTTAAAATTTGAAGAATTTGAAGATAGGATAAATCAGCTTATATGTGTATCCGCAACACCTGGGCCTTATGAGCTGGAGCATTCTGAAAGGGTTGTGGAGCAAATAATACGTCCTACAGGATTAGTAGATCCTGAAGTTAAAGTAAAGCCTGTTAAGGGGCAGGTAGATGACCTTTTAAGCGAGATAAAAATAACTGTAGAAAAAGGTTACCGCGTATTAGTGACGACGTTGACAAAGAAAATGGCGGAAGATTTGACAGACTATTTCAATGATATGGGTGTGAAAGTGAAGTATCTCCATTCAGATATTGAGACGATAGAGAGAATGGAGATAATAAGGGATTTGAGGCTAGGAAAATTTGATGTCCTAATTGGAATAAATCTGCTGAGAGAAGGTCTTGATATACCTGAAGTGGCATTAGTTGCCATTCTTGATGCTGACAAAGAGGGCTTTTTGCGTTCTGAAACTTCGCTTATACAAACTATAGGTAGAGCTGCTAGAAATGCTGAAGGAAGAGTAATAATGTATGCTGATACTATAACAGACTCTATGAAAAAAGCCATAAATGAGACAAATAGAAGAAGAGCCATACAGATGGATTACAATAAAAAGCACGGTATCACCCCAAAAACGATTGTAAAAGGGATAAGAGATGTAATAGAAGCCACAAAAGTAGCAGAGGAAAAAGTTTCGTATAGTGTCAAGAAAGCAGAAGTAGTAGACAAGGTATCTATTGAAAAAATGATAAGTGAACTAGAAAAAGAAATGAGAAAAGCTGCCAAGGAACTGGAATTTGAAAAAGCTGCTAAACTTAGGGACAGAATATTTGAACTTCAAAAGATGATTGAAAATGCTATATAATTATCCAAGAAATTATTTATACCACTTTGTTTCAATTGAAAGGAAGAAAGTAAATTGGCAATAGATAAAATCGTCATCAAAGGTGCAAAAGTTCATAATTTAAAAAATATAGATGTGGAGATACCGCGGGATAAATTTGTAGTAATAACTGGCCTATCAGGCTCTGGTAAATCTTCCCTGGCATTTGACACCATCTACGCTGAGGGTCAAAGAAGGTACGTTGAATCCCTCTCTGCGTATGCAAGGCAGTTTTTAGGGCAAATGGATAAACCTGATGTGGAGTATATCGAAGGTTTATCGCCTGCGATTTCCATAGACCAGAAGACTACCAATCGAAATCCTCGTTCAACAGTTGGGACAGTTACAGAAATCTACGATTATTTGAGGTTATTGTACGCAAGGATAGGCGTGCCGCATTGTCCTAAGTGCGGTAAAGAGATTTCAATGCAGACGGTAGACCAGATGGTAGACAGGATAATGAAATTAAGTGAAGGCACGAGGATACAGGTTCTTTCGCCAATCATAAGAGGGCGGAAAGGCGAATACCAGAAGCTTATGGAAGACATCAAGAAAAGCGGATACGTTAGAGTGAGAATAGATGGAATAATGTATGATTTAAGTGAAGAAATAAAATTAGAAAAGAATAAGAAACATACAATTGAAGTTGTCATAGATAGAATCATTATAAAACCACGTATCGAATCAAGACTTACAGACTCAATAGAGTCTGCTTTGAAATTATCCGACGGTGTTGTTACAATCGATGTTATAGATGGAGAAGGATTTACAATGTCTGAAAAGTATTCATGCCCTGACTGCAATATAGGCATAGAAGAACTATCTCCAAGGATGTTTTCTTTCAATAGTCCATACGGGGCTTGCCCAACTTGTGCAGGACTTGGCGAATTTATGAGAATAGATCCTGATTTACTTATAAGAGATAGAAGTAAATCCTTAAAAGATGGAGTATTTTCAGGCTTTATAGTTTCACAAGAAAGCTACACATATCAAAATATATTGAATCTTGTAGAAAGCTTTGGATACACAGAAAATACTCCATTAGAAGATTACAGTGATGATTTAATAAATATATTGTTGTACGGGAAAGATAAAAACGGTAAAAGGCATGGATTTGAAGGGATTGTAAATAATCTTGAGAGAAGATATAATTCTACAAATTCAAGCTTTATGAGGGAAGAAATCGAAAAGTACATGAGACCAATTGTTTGTCCTGATTGCCATGGTGCTCGTCTAAAACCTGAAGTGCTGGCTGTTACGGTAAGCGGTATGCCAATAAATAAGATAACCGATCTATCTGTGACAGAACTTTTGAGATTTATGGATGAGCTTAAATTGACAGAGAGAGAAGAGTTTATAGCGCATCAGATAATAAAGGAGATTAAAGCCAGACTTAATTTCTTAAAAGACGTAGGACTTGATTACCTTACTCTTTCAAGAAATGCTGGCACTTTGTCAGGAGGAGAGTCACAGAGGATAAGGCTTGCAAGTCAGATAGGCTCAGGACTAGTAGGGGTCACTTATATTCTTGATGAGCCCAGCATCGGGCTTCATCAAAGGGACAACGAAAGGCTTTTAAATTCCCTTAAAAAGTTAAAAGATCAAGGAAATACGTTGATTGTTGTAGAACACGATGAGGATACGATGTTTGCGGCTGATTACATTGTTGATGTAGGTCCAGGGCCTGGAGAACACGGTGGTAAAATCGTGGCAGCAGGAACAGTAGAAGATATCATGGCATGTGAAGAATCTCTAACTGGCCAATATTTAAGCGGAAAGAAAAAAATAGATGTTCCTAAAACGAGGAGAAAACCTAATGGTCACTATTTGACAGTGCGTGGTGCTAGCGAAAATAATTTAAAAAACATCGATGTGACATTTCCTCTTGGGATTTTGATATGTATAACAGGTGTGTCCGGGTCAGGTAAAAGTACACTCATAAATGAAATACTTTATAAAGCGCTTGCACAAAAATTGTACAAAGCTAAAGACATTCCTGGCAAATACTCATCTATAGAAGGGATTGAATTTATCGATAAAGTGATAAACATCGACCAGTCACCTATAGGAAGAACACCTAGGTCAAATCCAGCCACATATACAGGCGTATTTGATCCAATAAGAGAATTGTTTTCAAATACGCCAGATGCCAAAATGAGAGGTTATAAACCTGGCCGCTTTAGCTTCAATGTTAAAGGCGGAAGATGTGAGGCTTGTGGTGGCGATGGCATAATAAAGATAGAAATGAATTTCCTTCCTGATGTATATGTACCATGTGAAGTCTGCAAAGGCAACAGGTATAATAGGGAAACTTTGGATATAAAATACAAAGGTAAAAATATTTCTGATGTTTTAAATATGACGGTGGAAGAGGCATTAGAGTTTTTTAAAAACATACCAAGGATAAAAAGCAAACTTGAGACATTAAATGATGTTGGACTAGGGTATATTAAACTGGGGCAGCCTTCCACACAGCTTTCTGGTGGCGAAGCCCAAAGGGTTAAGCTGGCAACAGAATTATCTCGACGTTCAACAGGAAAGACTGTGTATATACTTGACGAGCCGACTACAGGACTTCATTTTGCTGATGTAGACAGGCTTTTAGATGTCTTAAACAGGCTTGTAGATGGAGGTAATACGGTTATAGTGATAGAACACAACCTTGACGTCATTAAATCAGCCGATTATATTATCGATATGGGACCTGAAGGCGGTGACAGAGGAGGAAGGATTGTGGCTACCGGTACACCGGAAGAAGTAGCTGAAAACAACTTTTCATATACTGGGCAGTTTTTGAAAAAAATTCTTGCCAGACAATGAGGTGTTTTTATGTATCAACTGGCAGCAAATATATTAAAATATGTATTATTATTGCTTATATATCTATTTTTGTACAGAGTTTTTAAAATTATATATCTTGATATAAAAGGCGTAAGAAAAGAGAGAGAAGTAACAAAGGCAAAACTTGTGTCACTCTCTGGTAAAGGCAGCTTTAACCTTTTTGAGGTGACTACGATAGGAAGAGCTGATGACTGTGATATAGTCATGGAGAATCCTTACGTTTCCAGCAAACATGCCATGATTAGGAAAAATGGTAAAAAATTCATCATACAAGATTTAAACAGCACCAATGGCACATATGTAAATGGAAAACGCGTTAAAAATATAGCTAGGATTAAAAACAATGATGTAATAAAATTTGGCAATGAAGAGTACAGATTTTTGATTTAAGGTGGTATTTTAATGGAAGAATATGTCAAGACAGGCTCAAAGGCTATGAAAGATATCTTTTTGATATTCGTAATAGCGTTTATGCTGCTTTTCATATATCATAAGCCTAAAGGCTTTGATACAATATACCTTACAATAGCCTTTTTGCCACTTATTTATATTGTATATTACCTACATGTCAGATTATTTCCAATGGGAGAAATTCAGCTTATAATTTTAAGCTCTTTTTTGGCAGAGATGGGCCTTATAATGATATACAGAGTAGCGCCGGATTTGATTTTAAAACAGATTACGTGGATTTTTATTGGTTTCATCCTGTATTTTGTTTCATCTTACGCTTCTAAATACTATGACTTCTTCTATAAATTCAAATATGGGAATTATTTGTACTTGGCAATATCATTTATATTGCTGTTTTCTACGTTCGTATTAGGTAAAGAAATTGGAGGCTCTAAAAACTGGCTTACTTTTGGCTCCATTTCAGTGCAGCCGTCGGAAATTGTAAAGATAATATATATAATTTTTCTTGCAAGGTACTTAAAGGATAATAAAACTGCAAAAGACATAATTAAAGTTGGCGCAATAACAATCGTTATTGTTGGAATATTAGTCATTGAAAAAGATCTGGGTACTGCCCTTTTGTTTTATTTGACAACTACATTTATGATATTTGCTGCAACATCTAGTCTTTTGTATACGGGTGTAAGCGTCGTTTTGCTAGGATTTGGCGGAGTAATTTCATATTTTCTTTTCAACCATGTTCGAGTAAGGATTCAGGCGTGGCTAAATCCATGGATGGATGTTCCTGGAAAGACATATCAGATAGCTCAATCGCTTTTTGCAATTGGTGCAGGAGGTTTTTTCGGTACCGGTCTTGGAATGGGGCATCCTGAATATATTCCTGTTGTGGCCAGTGACTTTATTTTTTCTGCTATAAGCGAAGAATTTGGTATGTTAGGTTCAGTTGCGATAATTCTAGTGTATTTTGTGATCATGTATAGAGGCATAAAAGTTGCACTTGATGCAAAAGATGACTTCGGAGCATTAATTGCGATAGGTCTTACAAGCATGTTTAGCTTGCAGGTTTTTACTATTATAGGCGGCGTCATTAAGTTCATACCACTTACAGGTGTAACACTGCCTTTTGTAAGCTATGGAGGCAGCTCAATGGTAATGAGCTTTATCACATTGGGTATGTTGAATGGTATCGCAGTAAGAGAGGATGAGGATGTTGAACAGTATGAACCGCAACATTAAAATACTTTTTGCGGTCTTTTCAATTCTATTTTTAAGCCTTATAGCATATCTATCGTATTTCCAACTGTATGAAAAGAACAAGCTTATAACTAGTTCATATAGTGTGTACAACAAAAGACTCATTGAGCAGGAAAAGAAGATTTTAAGGGGAAGTATTTACGATAGAAATGGCAATGTTCTAGCAAAAAGCACTATTGTAAATGGTGAGCAGATAAGGCAGTATCCAGATGGTATTCCTTTTGCGAACATAATTGGTTACAGCCGGAGAATATATCAACAGGGCAGTGCAGGAATAGAAAAAACATATGACAGAGAGCTTCTCGGAATGATAAATACAGATCCGATGACCTTTTTAAGGGAGACTGTCTTAGGGAAAAGCCAGGCAGGTGATGATGTTGTACTGACTGTAGATAAGAGATTGCAGGATCTAGCTTATAATTTATTAGGCGGCAGAAAAGGTGCGGTGGTTGCACTGAATCCGAAGACAGGTGAAGTTCTAGCATTGGTATCATCACCATCATACGACCCAAACACGCTTAGTGAAAATTGGGACAGCATCATGAACAGCCCTGATCATCTGGTCTTAAATAGAGCGACACAGGGCCTGTATCCGCCTGGTTCAATATTTAAAATAATTACTGCTTCTGCTGCTTTGACATATAAGCCTGACATTTATAATCAAGTATTTAATGATCCAGGCTATGTAATTGTTGATGGAGATAAAATAACCAATTATGACAGTATAGCATATGGAACAATAGGCTTTCAAAAGGCGTTTTACGTTTCTTCAAATACATCATTCGTGAAAATTGGACTTCAGGTAGGAAGGTCTGATCTTGAGTCTATGGCAAATAAATATGGGTTAAACGAAAGTGTTCCATTTGATATACCTGTTGAAAAAAACCAGTTTCCGTCAATTCCTTTAATAAATGGGAAAGTTCAATTGGCAGAAAGTTCTATAGGTCAGGGTAAAACGTTAGTTACGCCATTGACGATGGCATTGATGGCATCTGCACCTGCCAACGGTGGAGTAATAATGAAGCCATATCTGATGGATTACGTTAAAAACCCAGTTACGGGAGAGATATTAGAAAAGACAACGCCAGAAAAATATCTTAATCCTATAAGTAAGGATGTGGCAGATAAAATAAAGCAGCTTATGATAGGAGTTGTACAGCAGGGTACAGGCACAGCTGCACAGATACCAGGAATAACCGTTGCAGGAAAGACAGGCACTGCTGAAAATCCGCAGGGCCAGGCACATGCTTGGTTTGTAGGATTTGCACCGGCTGAGAATCCTAAAATTGTTGTTGCTGTCATAGTTGAAAATGGAGGTGCAGGTGGGGCTGTTGCAGCGCCTATTGCTAGGGAAATAATGAAAGCATATATGGGATATTGAGATTATTCTTTTTCAGCATACATTAATGAGTATCACAAGGTGATGATATGGTTAATATAGAGGAAAAATTGAAGCTGCTGCCGGAAAAACCCGGCGTTTATATAATGAAAGATTCAAGTGGCAAGATTATCTATGTAGGGAAAGCTATGATTTTGAAAAATCGTGTAAGGCAGTATTTTCAAAATCAGGCAAACCAACTACCAAAAGTTAGAACAATGGTGAAGCATATTGCTGATTTTGAATACATTGTAACAGATACAGAGCTGGAAGCACTCATATTAGAATGCAATTTGATAAAAAAACATAAGCCTAAATACAACATATTATTAAAAGATGATAAAAATTATCCGTATATAAAAATAACCGTAAAAGAAAATTATCCGAGAATACTCTTTACAAGAAGAGTTGAAATGGATGGTGCCAAATATTTTGGACCTTACAGCAGTGCATTTGCAGTTCGTGAAACTATAAAACTTTTGAGGCATATGTTTCCACTTAGATCCTGTAATAGGAATATAGAAAGAGATATGGGCAAATGCAGAGAATGCTTATATTATCACATAGGATTGTGTTCCGCTCCATGTACAGGACGAGTATCAAAAGACGATTATATGAAATTGGTAGATGATGCCGTAATGTTTTTAGAAGGCAAACACGATGTGCTGCTTAGAAAACTGAAAGAAGAAATGGAAAAGGCCGCCCAAAACATGGAATTTGAAAAAGCGGCAAAGCTTCGGGATCAGATATACGGCATTGAGAAGACGTCTGAAAAACAGAAAATAATTTCTGCATCAGGTGAAGATCAAGATGTCATATCAATGGCCAGAAGTGCAGATGACGCTTGTATTCAGGTGTTTTTCATAAGAGATGGAAAAGTAAGCGGTAGAGAACACTACTTTATGAAAAATACTGACGATATGAATAGAAGTGATATAATGGCATCATTTATCAAACAATTTTACGATGGTGCACCTTATATACCAAAGGAAATAATAACAGATGTTAACATGGATGAAAAAAATGTCTTAGCAGAGTGGCTGTCAAATAAAAGAGGAAACAAAGTTGTGATTTCTGTTCCTTTAAAAGGAAAGAAAAAAGAACTTGTCGATATGGTTTATGAAAATGCCCTCGAAGCTTTAAAAAATGACGTAAACTTAAAGATGAAAAGGCAAAAGAATGATGCTGTATCTGAGCTATCCAAATTGCTTGGTCTGGAATATGCAGAAAGAATTGAAGCCTTTGATATTTCAAACATAAGAGGGACTGACAATGTTGCATCTATGGTTGTGTTTGTCGATGGGAAACCCCACAAATCATCGTATAGAAAATTCAATATAAAGACTGTTGAAGGGCAGGACGATTATGGAAGCATGAGAGAAGTTATCTCAAGAAGGATAAAACATGGACTAGAAGAGCGAAGATTAATTGATGATGGAGAACTTCAGGAAGACAAAGCCAAGTTTCACACAATGCCTGACTTAATACTAGTTGATGGGGGACTTGGCCATGTAAATACGGCAAAAGAGGTGTTACATGAATTAAATATTGATATACCTGTATATGGAATGGTGAAGGACTCAAAACACAGAACAAGAGGATTAGTATCACCTGATGGGGAAATAGACATGCCTATGACTGGGAGAGCTTTTAGACTTGTGGCAGAAATACAAGAGGAAGCACATAGATTTGCTATAACATTTCATAAAGAGACAAAAAGCAAAAAACTAAGAAGCGATCTTTTAAAAATACCAGGCATTGGAGAAAAACGCATGAAAGCTTTATTTGAATCATTTAAAACTATTGAAGGCATCAAAAATGCCACAGTTGAAGAACTTAAAAAAGTAGATGGGATGAATGAAAAAGTGGCTAAAGCTGTCTATGATTATTTTAGGAAATAGAGGTATCATTGGGTAGATGATACCTTTTCAAACGTAACCAAGCAAACCTCTGACGGAGACGTCGCCGGATGCGATAGTTTTTTTCTCACCATTTTTAAATACAACAATTAGATTGCCGTCATCGTCGATATCAACAGCACGCCCTATGCATTCATTGTTGTTTATTATTACTTTTACGTCTTTGTTTAGCGTTAATGAATATTCTTTGCATAAATTTCGTATAGATGAAAATCCATCTATTAAAAATACCCTATAGTATTTTTCAAAATTATTAAGTATCGATGCTGTCAGAGGCTTTCTATCTAGAATTTTGCCTGTTTCAATAGAGAGGGATGTTGCCTTGCCACACAAATCTTCTGGAAAATTTTGTACATTTACATTTATACCGATTCCAATTACTATGAAATTTACTCGATCTATTTCTCCGTTCATTTCTGTAAGTATTCCGCAAACCTTTTTACTGTTTATTACTATATCATTTGGCCATTTTATGCCAGATCTTATATCAGCTATTTCTTTAATGGTTTCTATGACAGCTACTGCTGCAACTTGCGTCAGCTTGACTGCTTCATTAGGACTTAAGTTCGGCTTAAGAATTATAGACATCCATATTCCTTGCCCTTTATTTGAAACCCAGTACCTGCCCATGCGGCCTCTTCCCGATGTTTGTTCTTCTGCAACAATCGCTGTACCGTCTGCGGCGCTTGGTGCAATTTCTTTTGCATAATCATTTGTGGATGATATGCTTTCAAAGTGTAAATAATTCCTGCCTATGAATTTTGTTTTCAAATATGGAGAAATTTCCATATAATCTATGATATCGGGTTCTTCCATCAAAAGATATCCAGATTTGTGTTTCGACTCTATGATGTAACCATCCGATTTCAATTCATTTATGTATTTCCATACTGCCGTTCGCGACACGTTTAGCATTTCGCATAATTCCTGACCTGATATGTGCTTATCTTTATTTGCTTTTAAAATTGATAATATATCATTTTTTAACAAAGCCCACTCACCTTCAACTATAGATTCAAGTTTATTATACAGTAAAAATAATTTTCGACAAATAGTTTATTTACAATTAATGCGGTAATTTATTTACATCTTAGATATAAAATAATATAATTAATGTAAAGCCAGCAAGTGCCGATTAGGAGGTAATAGATTTGTTAAGTGTATCAGTTGCGGATTTGATAAAAGATCTGGATTTGGAAGTAGTAGTAGAAGCAAATGAGAAGATTGACATAACGACAAGCGATGTAAACAGGCCTGGTCTTCAATTTTCAGGATTTTATGAACATTTTGCAAATGAACGCGTGCAAGTTATTGGAATGGTTGAAACAGCATTTATAGATAGGATGCCTTTAGATTTACTTGCAGAACGTGCTGATAAGTTTTTTGAATATCCGGTACCGTGCGTAATTGTTACAAGAGGATTAAGCATAAAGAGAGAGATTGTGGAGGCGGCTCAGAAATATGGCAGATATCTTTTAAGGACAAAGGAATCTTCTACGAAATTTATAAGCAGGCTTATCAACTATTTAGAAGAAAAATTGGCACCTAAAATTACTATTCACGGTGATCTTGTTGATGTTTACGGTGTTGGGGTTCTTTTGCTGGGAGAGAGCGGTATTGGCAAGAGTGAGACCGCATTAGAGCTTATAAAGAGAGGTCACAGGCTTGTGGCCGATGATGCTACAGAGATTAAAAAAATAAGCGATTATGTTTTGCAGGGCAGTTCACCTGATATAATAAGGCATTATATAGAGATAAGAGGAATAGGGATTCTTGATATTAGGACACTTTACGGTGTGGGTTCTGTAAGGGATACTATGAATATTGATTTGGTTATACAATTGGAAGAATGGGATGAGGACAAGTATTATGATAGGCTTGGTCTTGATGACGATTACATAAAGTTTTTGGACATCAAGATTCCAAAATTGACGATACCTGTAAGACCAGGAAGGAATCTTGCCATAATTGTGGAGGTTGCAGCGATGAACCATAGACAAAAACAAATGGGTTATAATGCTGCACATGAGCTTAACAAAAAATTGTTGAAACAAATTTCAACTTAAAATATAATTGTTGTAGCAATCGTATTGAATTTCTTACATATGAAGGGGATGTAAATTCTGATGAATCTTTTACTTGACACACATACACATACAGTAGCAAGCGGTCATGCGTACGGCACGATAATGGAAAATGCAAAAGAGGCTTCAAAGAAAGGTTTAAAGCTTATTTGCATGACGGATCATGGTCCTAAGATGCCGGGAGGACCTCATATTTTTCACTTTGGAAATTTAAAAGTCATGCCTAAAGAGATAGACGGTGTAGAAATATTGAAAGGTGTTGAAGCTAATATAGTGGACAGAGATGGGAACCTTGACATTCCGGAAGAAATTTTAAGAAGATTGGATGTGGTTATTGCCAGCCTTCATGATGTATGTTTTCCTTATCGGGATATAGATTCAAATACTGAAGCGATTATAAATGCAATGAAAAATCCATACGTAGATATAATTGGACACCCAGGAAATCCCATTTTCGAGATTGATGTTGACAGGGTTCTTGATGCAGCAAAAGAATATGATACATGCATTGAGATTAATAACAGCTCTTTTGTTTCATCTAGAGTTGGAAGCTACGACAACTGTTTATTAATCGCCAAGAAGGCTGCAGAAAAAAATGTCAAGATTTGTGTTGGAAGCGATGCACACATATCATTTGATGTAGGCAGGTTTGACAAAGCATTGGAAGTAATAGAAAAAGCTAATTTAGATGAAAGCCTTATATTAAATACAGATGTAGATAAATTTAAAGAATACTTAAAGAACAAAGGAAAGTTGTAAAAAGTTATTCGACAGGGGGAAAGATAACATGAGAATTGGCGTCGATATTGGTGGAACAAACATAGCCGTAGGATTAGTCAACGAAAAAGGCAAAATAATGGCAATGGGTTCGAGACCTGCAGAGCCTAAAAGAGGTTATGCTGCAATCGCAAAAGACATTGCTGAAATTTCATTGGAATTGATAAAAAGATGTGGTCTTGATATTTCAGATATAGAATCTATGGGTATTGGTGTACCTGGTGTAGCAGATAACGAAAAAGGGATTGTTTTAAGAGCCGTAAATCTTTATTGGACAAAAGTGCCGTTGGTAAAGGAAATACATAAATACATCGATATACCTATAAATATGGACAATGATGCAAATGTTGCTGCACTGGCAGAAGGAATATTTGGAGCAGGAAAAGGAACAAATTCATCTGTCACTATAACTTTAGGAACTGGTGTTGGCTCAGGATTCATATTAAATGGAAAAGTGTTTAATGGCGCACACCATTTTGCGCCAGAGCTTGGGCACATCGTTTTAGGGGACAATGGCGTTATGTGCAATTGTGGCAAAATTGGCTGTTTTGAGACGTATGCGTCTGCAACGGCTCTCATCAGAGAAGGCAAGAAGGTTGCAATTAAGGACAGCAATTCACTTATATTGAAACTGGCAGGCGGTGAAATAGAGTCTATTACAGCTAAAAATGTCATTGATGCTGCAAAACAATTTGATGAAGCAGCTATGATGATTTTCAATGATTATGTGAAGTATCTTGCAATGGGAATTGTGAACATTATAAATATACTTGATCCAGAAGTTATAATAATCGGTGGCGGTGTCGCTAATGCTGGAGATTTTCTTTTAAAGCCGCTTAAAGAAGAAGTAAGTAAAAATATATTATTCAAGGATCTGCCGTATGCTGACATTAGAAAAGCTGAGCTTGGAAATGACGCAGGAATAATAGGTGCGGCAATTCTCTAAGAAAAGGGGTTTTAATGTGAAGATATATGAATTTTACGAAAGAAATACAAAATTAAAAGATCATGTTGCAATAAAATTTAAAGATGAAATAATTACATATGGTGAGTTGCCAAAATACGTCGATAGCTATGCAGCTTACTTGCAATCACTGGGTGTTAAGAAGGGTGACAAAGTAATACTTAGCATGCCTAACTGTCCTGAATTTATCTTTGCATATTTAGGATCGGCAAAGGCTGGTGCTATAACAATTCCATTAAATCTTATGTATACAATGGAAGAAATACAGTATGTTGTGATGGAATCTGGTGCAAACACTATTGTAGTTCATCCTGTTGTACTTAAAAATGTAGATACTTCAGCATTTAGTAAGCTAAATTTAAAAAATGTAGTTGTTTTAAACGACGATACAAAGAAAAAAATAATGAAACACACTAATTACGTTCCTGTAGAAATAAATGATGATGATGTATGTACATATCTTTATACATCTGGTACAACTGGTAAACCTAAAGGTGCAATGCTTACACATAAAAATTTTGAAGCAGATGTTGTTGCGATGGATGAAATATCGGATCTTGGTCCAAGTGACAACTTTTTATGTGTGTTGCCGCTTTTTCACAGCTTTTCTTGGGCTGTAAATGTGCTGCTTGCATTTTATCTTGGAAGTACTGTAACTATAAAGGACAGCTTTATGCCCAAAGACACATTGGAAACACTTTTAAATGAAGATATAACAGTATTTTGCGGTGTGCCATCTATCTTTGCATTTTTAATAAGAATGGTAGAAAAAGGTCAATTTAAAGCATTGAGGCTTGCTATTTCAGGTGGTGCGCCGTTAGCACCGGAGATACAAAGGGGATTTGAAGAGAAATTTAATTTTCCGCTTGTTGAAGGTTATGGATTGTCAGAGGCTGCGCCTGTTGCGATGTTAAACCCCCTTGGCGTAAACGAAATAAGAAAACCCGGTTCCATAGGTGTACCACTTCCATGCAATGAAGCTAAGATAGTAGATGAAGACGACAATGAGGTGTCAGTTGGCGAGGTAGGTGAGCTTATTTTAAAAGGCTCCAACATAATGGTAGGATATCATAATATGCCTGAGGAGACAGCAAAAACTTTGAGAAATGGATGGCTTCATACGGGTGACCTTGCGAAGAAAGACGAAGATGGATATTATTACATAGTTGATAGACTGAAAGACATGATTATCTTGGGCGGGTTCAATGTATATCCCAGAGAAGTAGAAGAAGCACTTATGGAGCACCCTGCAGTAAAAGAGGCTGCAGTAATTGGAGTAGGCGATAAATATAAGGGTGAGGAAGTAAAGGCATTTATCGTGCTAGAGGATGGAAAGACTGCAGACAGAAAAGAGCTGCAAAGCTTTTTGCACGACAAATTGGCAAAATATAAGATACCTAAAATATTCGAGTTTGTAAATGAGCTTCCAAAGAGCCCAACAGGTAAAGTCATGAAAAAACTTCTCAAATAAATTAATAGAAAACTTGAAAGTCATGCTTAAAGCGGCATGGCTTTTCATTTTGAGACAATCTCGGTTTTAGTATAAAATAGAAGTATTTTGAAGAAATTTGATGATAGATGCCGTATATCATTCTAAATCAAATATTTAGATAAATTATTGGGATTGACTTATGGCAAAATCTGTTTTACTATTGTTATGTAATCCGTTACGTAAATTGTTTTTGCAGTAGTGAAAAATAAGTTATTATTCCTAAAAATTCACCTTAATAACTAAGTAATCAATTACGAAGGAGTTGTTATGATAACGATAAAAGATGTTGCAAAAGAAGCTGGTGTTTCAGTTGCTACAATATCAAGAGTCCTTAATAACAAACCTGGCGTTTCAGATGAAACTAGAGAAAAAGTTTTGTCTGTGATAAAAAGACTAAACTACAACCCCAATCTTTTAGGCAGAAATCTGCGTAGAATGGAAACAAAGATGGTACTTGTGCTGCTTCCTGCAATATCAAATCCATTCTATGCCAGAATAGTTAAAGGAATAGAAGATGTGGCACAAAAAAATGGATATGGTGTAATGCTTTGCAACACTGATTCTGATATTGAGAGAGAAAGGATGTATTTAGAGCTTTTAAAAAATAAGCTTTCTGATGGAGTTATTTTTATGGCTCCTGAGATTGATGAGGAAGAGCTTAATGACATAGGAGAGAAATATGCAGTTGTACAGTGCTGCGAATACAAGGAAGGTGCTAATGTTTCACATGTGTCTATAGATAACTACAAAGCATCATATAAAGCGGTAAAGCATTTAATTGGTTTGGGACACAAACACATTGGTTTAATTAGCTGTAAGAATAATTTTCTGTCGACGAAGCACAGAGAAGCAGGATATAAAAAAGCTTTGGAGGATTCTGGAATTGAATTTAACCCTTGTTACATCAGGCATGGTGATTACTCATTTAAAAGCGGTTTTAGAGCTGCTCATGGCCTATTAAATGATTTTAAAGAAATAACAGCAATATTTGCCATATCGGATATCATGGCAATAGGTGCTATAAAAGCATGTTATGAAAATGGGCTGAAAGTTCCTGATGATATTGCTATAGTTGGATTTGATAACATAAGTTTTGCTCCAATGTACAATCCATCTCTTACAACGGTGTCGCAGCCTAAATACGATATAGGTTGTACGGCAATGGAGCTGCTTATAAAGCAAATAAAAAATAAAGGGGGTAATAAAGAAAACATAGTTTTGGAGCATGAGCTTATAATAAGGCAGTCTACTGTAAAGTAAAAGGAGGAATTTTTGTGAAAGAAAAGATCAGAGTTGGAATAATCGGCTGTGGAGGTATCGCTAATGGCAAACATATGCCATCGCTATCGAAATTAGACAATGTAGAGATGGTTGCGTTTTGTGATGATGATGAAGAAAGAGCATTAAAAGCTGCGAAAGACTACGGTGTAGATGGTGCAAAAACTTATAGGGATTATAGAAAACTGCTGGAAGATAAGACAATTGATGTGGTTCATGTCTGCACTCCAAATAAGTCACATGCGGATATAACAATTGATGCATTGGAAGCTGGGAAACACGTAATGTGTGAAAAACCAATGGCAAAGACTGCTAGTGATGCAAAGAGAATGCTAGATGCAGCAAAAAAGACAGGAAAGAAATTGACTATAGGATATCAAAACCGTTTTAGGCCTGACTCACAATACTTATATAAATTGTGTCGAGATGGTGTACTTGGAGAAATATACTTTGCAAAAGCACATGCTATAAGACGCCGTGCTGTACCAACATGGGGAGTATTTTTAAATGAAGAAGAGCAGGGCGGAGGTCCTTTGATAGATATAGGAACACATGCCCTTGATCTTACATTGTGGATGATGAACAACTACAAACCAAAATACGTTGTTGGCAATACTTATCATAAGCTTGCAGAGAAGAGAAATGCAGCAAATGCCTGGGGGCCGTGGGACCCGGACAAATTTACCGTTGAAGATTCGGCTTTTGGATTTATAACTATGGAAAATGGTGCAACAATTATACTTGAGTCAAGCTGGGCTTTAAATTCCCTTGATGTTGATGAAGCAAAGACGACCTTGTGTGGGACAGAAGGTGGAGCAGACATGAAGGATGGGCTTAGAATCAATGGGGAAAAGAATGGGAGATTGTATACGACTAAAATCGATTTAAGCACTGGTGGTGTTGACTTTTATGAAGGAAAAGCAGAAAATGCAGCAGACTTAGAAGCAAGATTGTGGATAGAAAGTGTCATTAATGATACAGAGCCTGTTGTAAAACCAGAAGAAGCTTATGTAGTGTCACAGATACTAGAGGCGATTTATACATCTTCAAAGACTGGAAAGCCAGTATATTTTAATGAATAGGGTGATTTATATGGATATACCTTTGTCATTACAGCTTTATACCTTAAGAAATGAGATGAAAGAAGATTTTGTAGGGACTTTAGAAAAGGTTGCTGAGATAGGGTATAAAGGTGTTGAATTTGCAGGATATGGTGATTTAAAAGCGGCTGAACTAAAAAAGCACCTTGACCGCCTTGGATTAACTCCTACTGGAAGTCACATAGGATTAGAAATTTTAAAAAATAGACTTGACGAAGAAATAGAGTACAATTTGGAAATAGGAAATAAATACATTGTTTGTCCGTGGAATAAATACGAAACAAAAGATGATTTTATTGAAGCCTCAAAACTTTTCAATGAGATAGGCGAGAAATGTGCCGATAAAGGATTGATTTTTTGCTACCACAACCATAATCATGAATTTGTAAAATTTGATGGCGATTATGGATTAGATCTAATTTATGAAAATGCTGACTCAGAATTTTTAAAAGCGGAGATAGACACGTATTGGGTTAAGTATGCAGGTGAAGACCCTGTTAAGTACATTAAAAAGTACAGTGGAAGAGTGCCATTGGTTCATTTAAAGGACATGGAAAGTGATACAAGGGACTTTGCAGAAATTGGCGAAGGAACTATGAATATTAAAGATATAATAAGTGCATCAATAGAGGCTGGTGTTGAGTGGTTTATAGTCGAACAGGATATATGCAAAAGACAGCCTATTGAAAGTGCTAAAATAAGCTTTAACAATATCAAAAAAATGTGAGGAGAGATAAAATTATGCATCTTGGATTTTTAACAGTATGCCTTGGAAATATGCAGCTTAAGGACAAAGCGAAGTGGGCATCGGAAAATGGGTTTAAATCTTTAGAAATTGCTTGTTGGCCACAGGTAAACAGCAGAGATTATTCTAGCTGTGATATAGATGTTGAAACATTAACAGAAGAAAAAGCTGAAGAGATAAAAAAATACATGAAGGATTATGGGCTATCTATATCATCTTTGGCTTATTACGATAACAACTTAGATCCAGATCCTGAAAAAAGAGCTTATATAAATAATCACACTAAGAAATGCATTGATGCTGCAGTTATGTTAGGTACATCTATGGTTGGAACTTTTATAGGGAGAGATCCCAATAAAAATTTGAAGGAGAATTTTGATGAATTTGAAAAAGTCTTTAGCGATATTGTTGGTTATGCAGAAAGCAGAGGCATAAAGATTATAATTGAAAATTGTCCTATGGAAGGTTGGCAGAAAGAAGGGCTTCCCGGTACAATATCATTCACACCTGAGCTTTGGGAGGAGATGTTCAGGAGAATACCGTCTATGAATTTTGGGCTCAATTTAGACCCATCACATCTTTTGTTTCAGCTAATTGATTATGTGAAAGTTGTGCCAGCGTTTAAGGACAGGATATTTCACGTTCATGCAAAAGACGCTGAAATCTTCAAAGACAAACTTGAATGGTATGGCGTTTTTAACAGGCAATTTCCTAAAAAAGGTGAAACAGGCTATTGGAGGTTTAGAATGCCTGGGCTTGGCCAAGTAGACTGGAGCAAGTTCATAAAAGCTTTAAAAGACGTGGGTTACGATGGTGTTATAAGTATTGAGCATGAAGATCCATTGTACGAAGGAAGCGAAGAAAAGGTAAAAGAAGGGTTAAAATTAGGTTATAATCATTTAAAACAATTTATATAAGGCATAATTATTATCTTAAGCGATTGATAAATTTTTCAATTTGTAAGCTTTTGAGAGGAAGGAGGAAGCACATGGAGAAGCGCATTTCGTTGAATGGCACATGGAAGTTTAGAGAAGCATCTGATAATGAGTGGAATGATGGAAAAGTACCTGGATGTGTTCAGTTAGATTTGTTGGCACAAAAAAAGATAAGTGATCCATTTTATCGCATGGACGAGGTAGAATGCCATAAACTAGAGGAAAAGGAATGGGTCTACAGAAAAGAATTCGATTTTGATTTATCTGAGGAATTTGATGAAATAAAATTGGTATTTGATGGAATTGATACAATCGCTGATATTTATCTTAATGGCGAATTATTAGGTACAGCAGAAAATATGTTTATTTCCTATGAATTTGATGTAACCGATTTAATAAGTGAGAATGACAATGTATTAGAAGTCTATTTTCATTCATCTACAAAAGTAATGAGGACACTTGAGAATAACAGCCCTATAAGATTAGAATCATCATTTGAAACAGCAAGGCCATACATTAGAAAAGCTCAATATGCATACGGATGGGATTGGGGACCGAGATTGGCACAGGTTGGACTTTGGAAGGATGTGTATATATCAGTTGTAAAAGATGCTGTGATAAAAAATCCATTTTTCTATACGGAAAAATTGCAAAAAGATACGGCATTTGTAAGAATCAATGCTTCTGTATCATCTTTTACGGATCTAGATTTAATAGCGGAAGTTACCGTTTCGTATGATGGCGAGGTCTGTGGGAGAAAAAGTGTTCATGTTGAATACGGTGGCATAGATGCTTATCTTAAAATTGATAATCCAAAGCTGTGGTATCCCAATGGTATTGGTTCTCAGCCGCTTTACAACATAAATATAAAGCTTTTAATAGGTGAAGATGTTATAGACGAATTGAATTTTAAGTCCGGTATAAGAGTTGTAAGATTGATACGAGAAAAAGACAGCATTGGTGAAAGCTTTATTTTTGAAATCAACGGGATAAAGGTTTTTGCAAAGGGTGCTGATTGGATTCCAGCAGATAATTTTCTTTCAAGGATTACAAAAGATGATTATTATAAATTTATTAGACTTGCTAAAGATGCAAATATGAATATGCTGAGAGTTTGGGGTGGCGGCATTTACGAGGATGAGGCTTTTTATGATGCATGCGATGAAATGGGAATAATGGTGTGGCAGGATTTTATGTACGCTTGTGCTCAATATCCGGATCAATTTGATTGGTTTCAGCAGATGGCTGCAGAAGAAGCAGAGGATGTGCTTTTAAGGCTTAGGAACCATCCTTCCATCGTATTGTGGTGCGGCAACAATGAAAACAACACTGGATTCTACTCTTGGTGGGGAAATGGCGATCCTAAGTACCTTGGGAATTACATCTACAAAGAGATATTGCCACAGATCTGTGCAAAGTATGATCCATCAAGACCCTATTGGGTATCAAGTCCGTATGGAGGAGTAGATCCCAACAGTGAATCAGAAGGTGACAGGCATCAGTGGAATGTATGGAGTGGATGGGCTGATGTCAAAGCCTATTTAGCTGATAAAAGCAGATTTGTAAGCGAGTTTGGCTTCCAGTCAATGCCCGATTGGAAGACGGTATTGTCGTATACCAAAGAAGATGACAGATATATTTTAAGCCCTGTAATGATATCTCACAATAAACAGATTGATGGTATGGAACGCCTGATAAGGTACATGGTAAGTGAATTAGGTTTTCCAAAAGACTTTAAAAGCTTTGTGTATTTGACACAGTTTAATCAGGCGGAGGCAATAAAAAAAGGTGTAGAACACTGGAGAGCTGGCAAATTCATGACGGCAGGAACGCTTTATTGGCAATTTAACGATTGCTGGCCTGTAGCTAGCTGGTCCTGCATAGATTACTATAAAAGAAAAAAAGCTCTTTACTATTATTCTTCCCGGTTTTATGCTGATGTTTTACCGTATATTATGGAAGAAGGCGATGGCATAACCATTTATGGTATAAGCGATTTGCTACATGACGAGGAAGCACATATAAAGATTTTGTGCTATAACCTCGATGGCGAGAAAATTTCAGAGAGAGAAATAAATGCAAAATTAATTTCTAACGATGTAGTTAAGATAGCACACTACAGTGTTGACGAATTGGGGATTGGATACAGTCCAAGAATTATGCCCGTAGATGCATTACATTGTACTCTTCCTGTAGAGCGAAATGGGAATCTATTAAATAGTATCATATACGTTAAGATGACGGTTGGCAACAGCACTTATGAAAATTACATCGTCTTTGACAAATTTAGAAATCTTAATCTAAGAAAGCCTTCCATAAAATGTAGTATAGAAGGAAATAAGATAATTTTATCGTCAGATGTTCCTGCATTCGGAGTATTTGTAGAGACGGAAAATGATGTAGACATTAAGGACAACTGCCTTAACATGATACCGGGGGAAAAATATATTCTGGAATGCTCTGGTGAGCCTGGAAATGTGGAAGTTCTAGATCTTACAAGTCTTATTTCAAAAATATATTAACTAGATGAAAAGGTATGTGTTTTACAATATTTTCTTGATATGCACATACCTTTTTTTGTTCCAGAAAAGTGCTATAATTAAAGAAAAGAATACTAAAAATGGTGGTGGTAGAAATGTCAAAAGCAATTAATGAAAGGCTGGATGACATAATATACGAAAAGGTAAAGGTGATGCCTAAAGATGAACAAAAGGAAGTTTTAGATTTTGTTGATTACCTAATACAAAAAAGGTTAAAGATTGTTAAAGATATGTTTGAAACAACAAAGGAAACTAAACAAGTTTTGGAAAGATATGGATATACAGAAGATAATATCTCTGAGCTTGTAAAGGAAATAAGGGGTATTGATGATTAGGGCCTAAGCCCCTATGCTTAAAACATAGGGGAAAACTTTATATTACGTTAAATAATGTATCTCTTTCCTGGAAAAATCTCATTACATAGCATATTTCATCATCAGGAATTTTAATTGAATACTTCCTATTTAAGTAGTTTAGTGATTGCTTGACTGCATTGTACAAAGATTTATTGTTTTTAATATATTCTTCTTTACCAAGAAATTCTATGCTTTTTTCTCCTTTTTTGATTCTGCTTACCATAAAAGCAAAGTGAAGTATAATGCCAAGCAGCATGTCGTCATCAAAGCAAACTGAAAGAGTATTGCACAGGTTCATGATGGTATTTTGTATATCGTTGTACAGCTCTTCGCCGTCTATATTGTCGATATTTTCTTGTAAGACATTGCCCATCTTGATAAGCGTCGTTTTAATATCTACTATTTCCTGCAATTCTTTCATGACTTTTAAGCTTAAGACGTCATTCATGCTGTACTGTTTAATATTAGTATCCAATGGAAAAGACGATACGATAAAAGCTATTTCCATGTTTTCCTGGATTTCATTTATTTTCTTCATTGTCATGTGTTTATCAAGGCTGTCAATTGGTATTATCTCAAATAAATCTTTGTCGTACTTTAAGTTGTTTTTTAAGAAACTTTTGATTGCAACAGAGGCACCTTCCCCAGTGAGACATGCTGTTATAATTGCGATTTTCTTTTTGTCGCTTATCAGTGGAGCAAAATCCATGTTGTTCTCCATGTACGAATTTATCGACTGTACGCTCATGTAAATATTGTTAAGAGGCATGCCTAACAGCGCTTTTCTGGTAGCTTCGATGACGTGGAGAGTGGAAATAAGCGGTATAACTTTTACTGGCACATCAAACTCTTTTTCAATCGTTTCGCCAAATGTTGTAAGGGAGCCCATGTCTACTAAGAGAAGGTATCCTGCCTGATTCATATCATTCCTCACGTAGTCTTTCAAACTTTCTAATACTTCAAGAGGACTTTTGTCAAGATGGGCGTCTAAGCCTATTGCATAATTTTCACCCAACAATTTATTGGCCACATCTGCCATGGATGTAGCAGTAGAATTGCCATGGGCAATTATTATCACCTTGACTTTCTCGCTTTGCTTATTGATGTATTCCTTATCGGACATGAGAAATATTGCGATAAATCCAGCTTCATCTTCTGGAATCGAAACATTCAAATATCTCTCTATGATTTTTTTGGCTTCAATAGCAACTTCAAATTCCCTTGGGTATAATTGCTTTATTTTTGATAGTTGAGGATTTACAATAGGCTTATTTTTATTGACCCTTTCAATAAGCGTGTTTAAGTGCAAAGCAAGTGCAGTATAGCTGTTTTGACTGAGATCTTTTCCCAGTAGTTCGGATGCCAGTTCTGCAATCCTATCTGTAATGCTTATTATGTCTTCTCCTAAGATGTGAATCAAGTTTTGCTTGTTTTTCTCCTCAGTTATACCATATATCTGCTTGTGGAAGTACTTTGCTATGTCTTTTTCCAAAATTGATTCAATGTCTATATCAGATATACCTTTTGCTTTAAGCTGCCTTAGCCTATCATTTATTATCTCGTAAATGCTGTTATCATTAGAGGCAGTTGGAATCTCCTCTATTTCATTTGTAGGAGAAAACTTAAAGAACTCTATATCATCACCTATGACTTCATTCCACAGCATTCTATGCTGTTTATCTGTGTATAATCCCTTCTTTATATAATCAGGCAAGTCTCTACTGCGAATTCTTATGTCATTTTTCTTGTTTGTCAAAAATTCCGAATAGACCTTTGCACATATAAGCTTGACATCGCTTTCTAATTGGCCGATATTGTTTGGACAGTCATAGGAACAAAACGCCCTCATTGAATTAAGCGACACAAATATATCTCTGTTTAGCTTTATGCTTTCGTGTTTAAAGAACCTCTTTAGAAGGTAAAACCTTTCTTCTAAAGTCCTTTCTCTAAGTGGCGGTATTTTAATTATCATCGGTATTCTTCTTGTAAATGTATTTAAAAGGGACGAAGAAGGATCCTCAGTCGTAGCCGATATGATCAATACGTCAGATGTCCTGTTTTCCACATCTCCGACTCTTCTAAAATACCCAGTATCGAGGAAAGTGAATAAGATTTCCTGCCCTTCAGGCGGCAAGCGATGGACTTCATCAAGGAATAAGATTCCTCCATTTGCCTTCTCGATTAACCCTTCTTTATCTGTATCAGCGCCTGTGTAAGCGCCTTTTTTAACCCCAAATAACTGCGCCGTCAAAAGCTGAGGATTGTTGCTGTAATCTGCGCAGTTAAACGCTATAAATGGGGCGTCAGGCTTTTTTACACCCATATCTATGGCATACTTGTGCATTATTCGCGCAAAAGTAGATTTTCCTACTCCTGTTTCACCTAATATTAAACAGTGGATTCCCTTGGGAGGGTATAAAATAGCAGCTTTTGCCTGTTCACCAGCTTGTTTTAAGCTTATATTATTTTTAATAAGCATATCCAGTTCATACAATTTACTGTCGCTTGAATTAGTGCTGGCGCTTTCAAATGCAGGAGAAAACAATACCGGTCTGCCCTCTGACTTTACGACTTTTCCTTCTTTGCACAAAAGATTTAGCTCATGACTAACGTTTGCTCGCGACATATTTAGCTCATTTGCCAATGTCATGGCGTCTACGCCGTTTCCTCTATTTAGCTCTATCAACTTTTTTAAAATCAAGTCTTTTCTTTTCAATTTAAAGCTCCCCTTTACCACAAATAACTTTCTCTACCTATATCTTATTATATATTTCGCAATAAGTTTTTCAATAGTGATTTACTGGATTAAACACTATTAAAACATTAAAACACTAAGAAAAAAATAGTAAAACATTACCGAGATTAAATGAAACACTAAAAAACACTAATTATTTTAATATGTTTTTTATATGAAAAATGCGGTGTTTTTATATGTTTTAGTGTTTTGGCATAGTTTTTGCATATATTATTAGGTGAACCCCAAAACAGATAAAATCAATTCAAGGAGGAAAATAATATGGATATGCAGCAAATAGTTATGGAAATCATTATACAATCTGGTGAGGCAAGGGCATATGCACATGAAGCGCTTAGAAAGGCGTATGACGGCGAATTTGAAGAAGCTGACAAGTTAATCGCTCAAGCTAATGACGCCATTGAAAAAGCGCATAATGTTCAGACCAGCATGTTGCAAAAAGAAGCATCAGGGGAAAAACTTGAGTTTTCAATACTTTTTGTACATTCCCAGGATCACCTTATGACTGCTATTTCGGAAAAGAACTTGATATTAGAGATAATTGAATTGAGAAAGATGCTGGAGCCTGTACTGCATTCTTGCACAACTAAATAACGAAATAAAAAATAAACAAAATAAATAGGAGGAAAAAATGATTAAAGCGGTACAATTTTTAAATCAAGTTCAAGCAGGGTACGGAACAGATGAAAAAATGAATATGGAGCCTCAATCCCAGTTTGGTGCTATAGGATTGGGAATGCTTTTAAAAAACACCATGATGAGAAACGGCGGTGACATAATTGGCACCGTAATATGTGGTGATAACTATTTTCTTGAAAATAAGGATGAAGCTATTGAAAAATTATTAAGCATGATAAAGGCGTTTAATCCAGATGTTGTCATATGTGGTCCTGCATTAAACTACAAAAGATATGGTGATTGTTGTGGATATTTGACAGAAGCCGTTATAGAGAAATTAAATATTCCTGCATTTGCAGCCATGTCGAAAGACAACACAGGTACAGAATTATTTAGAAAAAAGATATACATTATAGAGACTCCTAATAAAGGTGGTTATGGACTTAATGAATCTTTGAAGAAAATATCAAAATTTGCTGTTAAATTAGCACAAAGACAGCCTATCGGGACATCAGAAGATGAAGGGTATTTTCCACAAGATTAGGTGATAAAATTTTAATTGATTTCATAGGATTCCTCCATTTGTTACATGCTTTGATAATGTAAATATATGTATGTTATGGATTTGGAGGAAAGTCCTTTGAAAATAAAATTGCGAAATATTAATATGTTTCGCATTATAAAATTTTTGAAAGGAGGGAAAAAGTCAATGTTAAAAATTATGTTGTTTTGTTCTTCAGGTTCATCAACAAGTATGCTTATTAACAGAATTGAAGAAGCAGCAAAAGCAAGAGGCATAGAGGTAGCTGTTGATGCATACCCTGAAGCACAAATGGAAAAATACGTGGAAGAGGCAGATGTTGTCCTCTTAGGACCTCAAGTAAAATTTATTCTTCCAAAAGCAAAGAAAATCTGCAGTGAAAAAGGTGTGCCTGTAGATGTGATAAATCCAGTTGTCTACGGCATGATGGATGGAGAAAAAGTGTTAGACCAAGCTTTAAGCATGGCTAAAAAATAGGTTTCATTTTGGATAATAATTTTAAATACGATAAGGAGTGTTAATTAAGATGAGTAAGTTTACAGATTCGCTTGAAGAGAAATTGATGCCTATAGCAGGTAAAATTGCTGAAAATAGATATTTAGCATCAATTCGTGATGGATTCATGCTTGCTGTTCCACTTATAACAATAGGTGCTGTTTTCTTACTACTTGCAAACTTGCCTATTCCAGGTTATTCTGATTTTATGGCGAAGGCTTTTGGACCAAACTGGAATACATTCTTTATGAGGCCCTTTGAGGCTACAATGTCAGTAATGAGTATATTTGTAGTATTTGGCATTGCATATAGCCTCGCAGGCCACTACAAAATTGATGGGTTAAGCACGGCTGCAGCTGCACTTGCTGCGTTTTTGATATTTACTCCTTATATAGTTAATTATACACCTGAAGGAGCTAAAAAAGCAATTGAAGTAAGTGGTGGCATACCAGTTGACTGGATGGGCTCTAAAGGCTTATTTGTAGGTATGTTGACAGCTATTTTAACTGTAGAAATTGTAAGATTTGTTGTGAAAAAAGGCTGGGTAATAAAAATGCCTAAGGGTGTTCCACCTGCGGTTGAAAAGGCTTTCTCTGCGTTGATACCTGCTGCTATTGTGGCGGTTATTGTTGACATAATAAGGTTGATATTCACTTGGACACCCTATGGAACAATTCATCAATTTATATACACTGTGCTGCAAACACCGCTAACAAGACTTGGTGATACGCTTCCAGCTACGTTATTAGCTAGCTTCCTTGAGCAATTCTTTTGGTCATTTGGTATACACGGTGCTAATCTTGTTGGATCTGTCATGGGTCCTATATGGCTTGCGCTTGCAGCCGAGAACTTACAGGCATTCCAAGCTGGACATGCATTACCTCATATTATAACACAGCAATTCCACGACATGTACATGTTGCTAGGTGGATCAGGAAGCACATTGGGACTTGTCCTTGGCATGCTTTTCTTCTCTAAATCAAAACAGGTTAAAAGTGTTGGCAAACTTGCAATAGCACCTGGCATATTCAACATCAATGAACCTGTAATATTTGGAATGCCAATTGTTTTGAACCCCATAATGATTATACCGTTTATATTGACACCTCTAGTTTTAACGATCTTGACATACATCGTCATGATACTAGGATTGGTTGCACGTCCGTCAGGTGTAATCATACCATGGACAACACCGCCTGTAATAGGAGGGCTTTTAGTATCAGGTATAAGCGGTGCTATATGGCAACTTATTGAATTAGTGATTTCATTCTTCATATACTTGCCATTCTTAAGAATTGTTGACAGACAGTACCTTGAACAAGAGCAAGCAATGGCTGTTGAAAGCCAAAAAGTCTAAAAAGTAATAGCAATTAGACGGTTACAATACGTAATCGTCTAATTGTATTAAAATCTTTTTAAATAAAATCAAGGAGATAAAATTTATGGGTATCATAGAAGAGTTTAAAATAAGCATATTCATGCCACAGCATTATCATAAGTTAAAAGGCGAATCTATAGTAAAACTTCTCAGATTTGATTTTATCTTGACAATTTTAGGTGTACTCTATTTAACACTTGTTAAACTAATATTGTCATTATTTACAGGCAATTTCCCTGTATTTTTAGATTATTATTCACAACTATCATTTAAAAATATCGTTTCATCACTTTTATTTCTCTATATTGGCTTGATAGCATCATCAATTGTTCTTTCAATTATTTTTTACATTGTCGCTACATTAAAAAAACCAAAAGATTTAGGCTTTTATGATTTGATAGTCTACGCAGCTCACGCTTTAACAATATGTATAATATTAGAAGAATTTTTTGGCCCTCTTGTAATTGTATTATCAATTGGGTACTTTTTAATATCAATAAGTGGAGAAAAATTAATTGCAAATTATGTATTTAACAAAGCAAAAGGAGGAAGAAAAAATGGCAAAAGAGTATAAATTTCCAGAAGGTTTTTGGTGGGGTTCTGCCACATCTGCAACACAAATAGAAGGTGCTGCAAGCGAAGACGGGAAAGGAATGAATGTATGGGATTACTGGTATAAGCAAGTTCCAAACCGCTTTTTCAACGGTGTAGGGCCTGATGTGACGTCTGATTTTTACCACAGATATAAAGATGACATAAAATTGATGAAAGAAATAGGACACAATTCATTTAGATTCTCTATATCATGGTCAAGACTGATTCCTGGAGGAGTAGGCGAAATCAATAAAAAGGCAGTAGAATTCTACAATAACGTCATAAATGAGCTTTTAGAAAATGGAATCATGCCGATAGTAAACCTGTTCCACTTTGACATGCCTATAGAAATGCAGCATATAGGAGGCTTTGAAAACCGTCAAGTCTTGGAGAATTATAAAAACTATGCAAAAACGTGTTTTGAGCTTTTTGGAGATAGAGTAAAAAGGTGGATTACTTTCAATGAACCGATAGTTCCGGCAGAAGGCGGCTACCTCTATAACTTTCATTATCCAGACATAGTAGATTTTAAGAGAGCTATACAGGTATGTTTCAATACAGTTTTGGCAAGCGCAATGGCAATTAACGAGTTTAAAAAGTTAGAGATTAAAGACGGCAAAATAGGTATTGTGCTGAATCTTACTCCTTCATACCCTAGAAGCAACCATCCTGCTGATTTAAAAGCGGCTGAGATAGCTGATCTGTTATTCAATAGAAGCTTTTTAGATCCATGTGTCAAAGGAGAATATCCAGAGAAACTTGTTGAACTTTTAAAGAGCTACAACCACTTGCCGGTATATACAGAGGATGATCTTGAACTTATAAAAAATAATACAGTTGACTATCTTGGAGTAAATTACTATCAGCCAAGAAGAGTAAAAGCAAAAGAAAACATGCCTAATCCATACGGCGTATTTACGCCTGACTGGTTCTTCGATGAATACATCATGCCGGGAAGAAGGATGAATCCGTATAGAGGATGGGAGATATACGAAAAAGGTATATATGACCTACTCATAAATGTGAGGGACAACTACGGAAACATAGAGTCATATATCTCCGAAAATGGCATGGGTGTAGAAGGAGAAGAACGCTTCATAAAAGACGGTATAATCCAAGATGACTATAGAATAGACTTTATCAAAGGTCATTTAAAATGGCTTCATAAGGCGATAGAAGAAGGATGCAACGTAAAAGGATACCACCTGTGGTCTTTCATGGACAACTGGTCATTCTTAAATGCGTATAAAAACCGCTATGGACTTGTTTCTGTGGATTTAGCTACACAAAAAAGGACAATAAAGAAAAGTGGATATTGGTTCAAAGAACTAGCAAAAAACAATGGATTTAGCGAGTAAAATTTTCCCTCTTTATGAGGGATTTTTTTATTTATTATAGAAATTGTTATCTATAAAATTATTTTTTTGGATGTTTAAAAAATTAATATAGAAGTGTCAATACAATCAATCTGTGATTTTACGGATATTTTTGAAATAAAAATTTTTTTATAACAAAGCAGGAATTTTTAAATTTTTGTAGAATAAATATTATAGTATAGAAATTGATTACTATGGAGGTATTTGATTTGGAAAATGTAACGATAAAAGATGTTGCAAAGTATGCACAAGTATCGATAGCAACTGTCTCAAGAGTTCTAAACGATAATTATCCTGTCAGCAAAGAGACTAAGGAAAAAGTTTTAAAAGCAATGAATGAGTTAAATTTCAAACCTAATAGTATAGCCAGAAGTTTAAAGAGCAATATTACTCATTTAATTGGTGTAGTTCTCCCTGACATTTCTAATTCGTTTTTTATGGAAATAATAAAAGGGATCGATAGTGTTGTCAGTAAAGAAGAATACAGTTTAATTCTATCATACACAGATGAAAATTTTGAGAGAGAGTTAAATGTTCTTAAAAGATTGTCACAAAAACGTGTTGATGCAATAATTTTGGCATCTTCGAATACGGATAATAAATATGTTGATGATCTAATTAAGGAGAATATTCCTGTTGTATTGATAGATAGAAAGATTAAAAACAGCAATGTGGACGTTATTGCAAGTGATGATTTTGGAAGTGCTTATACATTGACTAAATATTTAATAGAAATGGGACATAAGGATATTTGCATTGTAAATGGCAATTTAAATGTTAGCACTGGTATAGAAAGGTATGAAGGGTTTAAAGCTGCAATGATGGATCACAATATTGAGATTAAAGATGATTTTATCCTCAATGGGTATTATTCTTGGGAAAAAGCATATGAAGAAGTAAAAAAGTTGATTGTGGATAAAAAGATTGTACCATCAGCTATTTTTGCAGCTAATAATAGGATGGCAGAGGGTACGATGCTAGTGTTAAAAGAGAATCATTTAAAAATTCCTGATGATGTTTCACTTGTGACTTTTGAAGAAATTGAAAATCAGAAGCTGATAGAACCAAAACTTACTTGTATTAAACAAAATGCTTTGTTAATGGGGAAAAAAGCCGGACAAATGATTTTAGAGAGAATAAAGGATAAAGAAGCTAATCCTAAAGAAATAGTTGTAGTGTCTGATCTCGTTATTAATGGTTCTGTCAAAAAAATAAATTAAATTAAACTATAGGTGGTGAATATAATGCCTGGAACAAATAGCATTTTAGTGGTATCAAAAAATCAGCTTAACAAAATCAACACTTGGATGTTTTTGCTACGTGGATGTGCGATTCTGATTTTGATATCAACATTTATTCCTGCATTGAACCCAGCGATGGTCAGTGGTTTGATTGATAAGAATTCTGCTTTATTTACTATGGCAGTGTCTTATAGTTCGCTTGTAGAAGGATTTACAAGAGCAATAAACAGAGGCTGGGTTAATAGTGGTACGGTGCTAAATATATATATTTCTTCTCTTCTAACCTTTCTTAGTGTTGCGGCGATTGTGGCAGGTTGTTGCATGACGCTGGGTAAGTTGAAATTGCAAAGATTAGGTATAAAAATTATCATTATAGGGTGTGGAGCAGCTATAATTTCCTTGCTTCTTTTGTTTCCGGCGTACTATGCTCTTTGTGGAAGTACTAACCTTAACGCAGTTCAACCTATGATATCATATTCATATTTGATTTTTGATATTTTTTTAATCGTTTGTGCCGTATTAGGGTTTGTCAATATAAAATTGCTACCTAGGCCGTCGGAAAACGATAAATATGAAATGGAAGCAAAATATAAACTGTTTTTAATGGCGCTTCCGTTTGTAATCCTTTGCTTTTTGTTCTCTTATTTGCCTCTTTGGGGATGGCGTTATGCGTTCTTTGATTATACTCCAGGACTTGGACTAAGCTGGAATAACTTTGTTGGGCTTAAATGGTTTGAATTTTTGTTTAAAAATGCAGCTAGTAGAGCTGATATCATAAGGGTTATGACAAATACTCTTGCGATGAGTGGAATTGGCATCGCAACGTCATTCTTACCAATGGCTTTTGCAATTTGCCTTACAGAAATCAGATCATTAAAATTGAGAAAATCAATTCAGGTTGTTACAACGATACCGAATTTTATCAGTTGGGTTCTGGTGTACAGTTTGGCTTTTGCTATGTTTTCTACGGAAGGATTCGTCAACACGGTTTTGATAAATTTAGGGTTAGAAAAAACAGCTACTAATTTTCTAATGAGTGGAAGTCATATTTGGCTTAAAATGTGGTTATGGGGGACATGGAAAGGCCTTGGATGGAGTGCAATTATATACATAGCAGCAATCTCAGGTATAGATCAGCAACTTTATGAAGCGGCTACTGTGGATGGTGCAGGACGATTTAAGAAGATATGGCATATTACTATACCGGGTCTTATGCCAACATTTTATGTGTTGCTTCTTTTGAGTATTGCAGGCATTCTTTCAAATGGAATGGACCAATATTATGTATTCAGGAATGCAGCAAATCAAAATTCAATTGAAGTGTTAGATTTATACGTGTATTTATTGGGGCTTGGCAGTGGTGGAACTGGAAATATACCGTTGGCAACGGTCGTTGGCATGTTGAAATCTGTAATCAGTATTACGTTATTAATGGCTGCAAATTGGTTTTCCAAATTGCTACGTGGTGAAAGTATAATTTAGGGGGATTAATAATGAATGCAGATAGTGTAAATAAGACTAATTTGCCATCAAAAAAATTTAAGATATTTAAGGTCAGAAGTGATAGAGGTCTAGGTGATATAATTTTTGATTTCTTTAATCATGCGTTCTTCATATTGTTTAGTCTAATTTGTTTATTTCCATTTTATTATCTTTTCATAAACACTATAAGTGATAATAATTTAGTAAGTTCAGGACAGATATTATGGTATCCTAAAGGAATTCATTTTGATAATTATTTAGCTTTGTTACAAGTACATGATCTTGCAACTGCAACATTTGTATCTGTAGCCAGGACTATCATTGGAACAGCATTGATGGTATTGGCATCGGCTTTTGTTGGATATTTAGTGACAAAACAAAAAATGTATGGTCGTAGATTTATTTATCGCTTTATAGTAATTACCATGTATTTTAATGCCGGATTAATTCCTTGGTATTTAAATATGTCTATGTTAGGTTTAACTAATAATTTTTGGGGCTATATAATTCCTGGAATAGTGTCGCCGTTTAACATTATATTAGTAAAAACGTATATTGAGTCAATACCACCAGATCTTGAAGAAAGTGCTGAAATAGATGGGGCGGGATACTTCACTATATTTTGGAAAATTATTTTGCCGCTATCTAAACCTATTTTAGCTACAATTGCTATATTTGGTGCTGTTGGTAACTGGAATAGCTTTACTGATTCTATGATATTAATGTCTGGAAATCCATCCTTATACACATTGCAGTATAGGTTGTATATATATTTGACAAGTACGTCAGATTTAGCGACTTTGATGAATTCAGGAGGATCGGTTTCTCAAAACGTCATAAATTCGGTTATGAATATGAGGACGATGAGAATGACAGTTGCAATGGTAACTCTTATTCCAATTTTACTGGTGTATCCATTTATGCAACGATATTTTGAGAAAGGAATTATGATTGGTGCTGTTAAAGGATGAGACAGAAAAGGTCATTAAGGATTAAGCTAAAAAAATTAATATTTTCAATAAATATTAATTTTTATAAAAAATTATAAATTAAGGAGGTTTTAATGTGAAGATGAAGAAAATTATAGCCGTCTTAGTAACAAGTGCCATGATATTATTTACACTGGCCGGTTGCGCACCTAAAGTCACTCAAACCAAAACAAATAATTCAAATACTGTTTCAGCCAATGCAAAAGAAGGCGACATAGCGTCAATAAGACCTAAGAATCCTATAACCCTTACTGTTTATAGTCAGTTGGCAAATTTTCAGGGTGAACAGACAGGATGGTTTGCAAAAATTCTTTTGGATAAATTCAACGTAAAATTGAACATTGTCAAAGATGGCGATGGTGTTTTTGCTACAAGATTAGAATCAGGTAATCTTGGCGATATAGTGGTATTTGGAAATGACTCCACAGATTACCAGACAGCTGTAAAAGCCGGTGCATTGTTGGATTGGAACAAAGACAATTTACTCGATGATTATGGTCCTTATATTAAGGCTCACATGCAGATGGCTTTAGAAAAGAATAAATCTATTTCCGCTGGACATGTATATGGTTTTGGACATGATGTTGGCAGCACTGCTACAGAGCATTCAGCTCCATTCTATGGTCCATTCATCAGATGGGATCTGTATAAGCAGTTAGGATATCCAAAGATAAACACATTAGAAGATTTTATTCCTCTCTTAGAAAAAATGCAGCAATTAGCGCCAACATCTGACACAGGGAAGAAAACATATGGAGTCTCTTTATTTAAAGACTGGGATGGAAATATGGTTATGTTTGTAAAAGCAACGGCAGCTCTATACGGTTGGGATGAATTTGGATTTGGACTGTATAACGTGAATACAGGAGAGTATCAAGATGTGCTAAAACCGGGTGGAGAGTACTTGAGGATGCTAAAATTCTACAATACTTTATATCAAAAAGGGTTACTTGATCCAAATTCCATGACACAAACTTTTGATGACGTAACACAGACTTATAAAACAGGTGGTGCATTCTTTAATATATTTGACTTTATGAGCAGTGCAATATACAATACACCAGATCATCTGAAGGCAGGAAAAGCTATGATGCCTTTAGTGGCTTCTGATCAAAAGAATGTAGCTTACGGTTTAAATATGTATGGAGGAAATCGCGTTTGGACTATTGGTGCAAAAACACAATATCCTGAATTGTGCATGGCTATTATAAATTGGCTATCAACACCTGAGGGTGTAATGACAAATAACTATGGACCTAAAGGTATAACTTGGGATTACGATAAGGAAGGCAGACCGATTTTGACACAATTAGGTGAAAAAGCCATGAGTGATGGCAACACAGAGCTTCCTGCTCCATACTCGGGGAAATTCAGTGATGGTGTTGATGAAATAAATAACACTACTTGGGCAATAGATTCGAAAAATCCAGATGCGAAAAATGGCGATACTTACAACTACAAATTCTGGGAGACGCAGCAATCGCTGCCCGTAAGTTCAATTGAACAGGATTGGAGAGACAAAATGGGCGTTCCTAACTTGGATCAATATTTGGTGAAAAACAATCAATTGGCAATTTCCCTTGGAACTACTTATTCTGCTACACCTATGTCTAATGAATTAACTACTACCTGGAACCAAGTAAAGCAAATAATTGTAAATGGTTCTTGGAAAGCAATATATGCAAAATCAGATGCAGAATTTGACTTCATTGTAAAAGATATGACGAATCAAGCATATGCACATGGATATGAGGATTGTGTAAAGTATCAACAGCATGAAGCACAGATACGTAAGTCATTAGATGACAAAGTGAGAAATAAATAAGCAGTATTGGGGTCTTACGCTTATTTGGTAAGATCCCAATTTTTCAATCAATTTAAACGAAAGGAGTATTTTTCAATCATGAATATTGAAGGAAACAACCGTTTCCCAGATAAAGAATTTGGTACGAAAAGTTATAACAATTTTAAAGCTGCAATATACTGTCCTGTCGGCGATTTAATAAGCATTACAGATATAGAGCTATTTGCAAAAAAATTTGCATGGATCGAGAAACATATAAATATAGGAAAAGTCTACTTGGAAACATATCGACAAGGCATCACTATTTCTAAGGAACAAATCATAAAGTTAATAAACTTTTTTAAAGAAAAAGGAATTGAGACCGCAGGTGGAATTACGACTGACAATGCTCCAAAAGGGGAAGGAGGTTTTAATCCACTATGCTATACCAATCCTGATACAGTTCAATTTCTAAAAGATGTGGTGGAATTTACGGCTTCACTATTTGATGAAATAATTTTAGATGATTTCTATTTTACAAATTGTAGATGCTCATCATGTATCAAAGCAAAAGGAAATAGATCGTGGAAAGATTTTAGATTAGAGTTGATGAAAGAAATCTCTGAGAAAATAATAGTTGGTGCGGCTAAAGCGGTAAATCCAAACGTCAAGATGATCATAAAATATCCAAATTGGTATGAGCATTATCAGGAGACAGGTTATAATCTTGAAGAAGAACCAAAGGTTTTTGATGGAATTTATACAGGCACAGAAACGCGAAATCCTACGTATACTCAGCAGCATTTGCCAAAGTATTTAAGCTATTTTAATTTGCGGTATATGGAGAACGTAGCACCTAAGCGGAATGGTGGCGGTTGGTATGATCCATTTGAGTGTTCATACAATCTTACATCATATGCAGAACAAGCCTACTTGACGTTGTTTGCAAAAGCAAAAGAGGTGATGATGTTTAGCTTAGGTTCATTATTGGACCCAGAGTTTTCACTATGTGTGCCTTTAAATGGCCAAATTTTTATGGATTTGGATTCTTATTTGGGGGATATAGGTGAACCGACTGGTATTGCTACGTACTTGCCATATCATAGCCATGGGGAAGACTATTTGCATAACTATATAGGTATGTTGGGAATTCCACTTGAGCCATATCCTAAATATCCCGAAGCTGCCAAAACAATATTTTTAATAAAAAGTGCAGCTATGGATAAAGATATTGTATTTAAAGTGGCTAAAAGCTTAGAAAATGGTGCAGATGTTATAGTTACATCTGGTTTTCTTGAAACGGCTACAAACCTTGGGTTTCAGAATGTATTGGCAAACGTTACAGTAACAAATAGAAAGGCAAGTATTAACAATTACGCTTACTCAAATGATGGAGGAATTACATTCGGTGGCTGTGAAGAATCGGCAAAATCAATTGAAATACCACAAATAGAATTTCAGACTAATGATATTTGGGAACTTATTGCAGGTTTTGGACAGGATAATAACTTTCCTATATTGTTAAAAACAGTTTATGGGAAAGGACATCTATATATACTTACTATACCTGAGGATTATGGAGATTTATACAATTATCCCAGAAAAATTCTCTATATAATTCGAACTGTATTTTTGAAAAATAGTTCCATAATGTTAGATTCTGTTTCAAAGATAGGATTGTTTCTTTACGATAATGACTGCTTTATTTTGCACTCTTTTATACCTTGGTATGATGAAGTCTGTTTAATATTGAAAAATGGATACACGGCTGTAAAAGATTTGGTAAGTGGAAAGATTATAAAGTCAGAAATTGAAAAAGAAAATTATGTTATAAGATTTCGTGTTTCTCCAGGAATAAATAAAGTATTTAAGCTTATAAAATAGTTTAATGAAATGGAGGTTTTGTTATGACATCAAAAAAAGCGAAATCTATTGATTGGTTTACAAATGCCCGTTTTGGTATGTTTATACATTGGGGATTGTATGCAATTCCTGCACGAGGTGAATGGGTACGCAGTCAAGAAAGAATATCTAATGAAGACTATGAAATATATTTTAGGGAATTCAATCCAATAAATTATAATCCGCATGAATGGGCTCAATTGGCTAAATATGCAGGAATGAAATATGCTGTAATGACTGCGAAACATCATGATGGATTTTGTTTATTTGACAGCAAATTGACTGATTATAAATCAACAAATACACCAGCCAAAAGAGACTTTATAAAAGAATATGTAGATGCCTTTCGAAAGGAAAATTTACGCGTTGGATTATACTATTCGTTGCTTGATTGGCATTATGATGAATATCCTGCATACAATGATCCTTATCATCCCATGAGAGGAAATGAATTATTTAAAAACAAGGAGTATGATTTTTCTAAGTATGTAGATTACATGCATGGCCAGGTGAGAGAGCTTGCAACAAATTACGGTAAGTTAGATATTATGTGGTTTGATTTTTCTTATGAAGATAAAACAGGAGATGCATGGCGAGCATCAGATCTTGTCAAAATGATTCGTTCTAATCAACCAGAAATATTAATAAATAGTAGATTAGGTGGAAATTTAAAATCAAAAAATCCTGAAATATATGCAGGTGATTTCGCAACACCCGAGCAGATGATTCCAACAGAAGGTGTTTTTGATGAATTGGGTAATCCTGTGCCATGGGAAGCATGCATAACAATGAATGACCATTGGGGGTATTGTGCAGTAGACAAAAACTTTAAATCCGCAAAACAGATTATAAGACTTTTAGTAGAATGTGTGAGTAAAGATGGCAATTTGCTTTTAAATGTTGGTCCAAATGCTAAAGGGGAAATACCAGAAGAATCTGTAGAAGTGCTTTTGCAAATAGGCAAATGGATGAATAAAAATAGCGATAGTATATACAATTGCGGGTTATCTGAACTGCCAAAGCCAGAGTGGGGAAGGTATACGAAGAATGGGAAAAAGCTATATGCACATATTTTTGAAAGAGGTTTAGGACCGATAGTATTGAAAGGTTTAAAAGGGAAAGTGAACAAGGCCAGATTGCTATCTGATCTTTCGGAAATTAAAGTTACTGATTATTGGCATGACAATTTAGATGGTCAAGATTGTGCATTCCTCGATGTTCAATGGGCAGGACTTCCTGATGAAATTGATACTGTAATTGAGTTGGAATTAAAATAACAAAAATATGTTTTAACTTTAAGTCTACTGGAGGTAATTTTATGGAGAAATATAAGCCAATAAGTGAAAAATATCCACACTTTCTTCATGGTGGAGATTATAACCCTGACCAATGGATAAATTATCCTAAAATTTTAGATGAAGACATAAGATTGATGAAATTAGCCAATTGGAATGTGGTAAGTTTAGGCATATTTGCTTGGGCAGCCATAGAACCAGAAGAAGGCAATTATCAATTTGAATGGTTGGATCGCATAATGGACAAGTTGTATGATAATGGAATATATGTCATACTTGCAACACCTAGTGCTGCACCTCCTGCATGGCTTCTTGAGAAGTATCCAGAAGTAACGAGGGTTGATTCAAATAGAGTAAGGCATCTCTTTGGAGGAAGGCAGAACCATTGCTTTACGTCTCCTATATACAGAGAAAAAGTAAAAAATATCAATAGAAAACTTGCAGAGAGATATAAAGACCACCCAGCATTAGTAGCTTGGCATGTATCAAATGAATACGGTAATGATTGCCATTGCGATTTATGTCAAGAAGCATTCAGAACTTGGCTTAAGAAAAAATACAATAACGATATAAAAAGATTAAATCATGAATGGTGGAGCTACTTTTGGAGTCATACATTTACAGATTGGTCACAGATACAAACGCCATCACCAATTGGCGAAACAACTATACATGGATTAAACTTAGATTACAAGAGATTTGTAACAGATCAGACGATAGATTTTTTCGAAAATGAGATTGCACCTTTAAAAGAGTTAACACCCAATATACCTATAACAACTAATTTTATGGGGACTTTTCCGGGACTTAACTATTGGAAATTTGCAAAACATCTTGATGTCATATCATGGGACAGCTATCCGACTTGGCATGGAAACGAAGAGGATTGGGTAGTTGCATATAAAACAGCATTTGTTCATGACATCAATCGCTCACTTAAAGGTGGGCAGCCTTTTATGCTGATGGAAAGTACACCAAGTGTTACAAATTGGCAGCCTGTTTCAAAATTAAAAAGACCAGGAATGCATGTTTTATCATCAATACAGGCAGTTGCCCATGGAGCAGATACTGTTCAGTATTTTCAATGGAGAAAAAGCAGAGGAGGATTTGAAAAATTTCATGGCGCAGTAGTAGATCACTGCGGACATGAAAATACAAGAGTATTTAAAGATGTTAAAGAAGTAGGAAAAATACTAAAAAGGTTAGATCCGATTATAGGTACATCTGTAAAGCCAGAGGTGGCTATAATTTACGATTGGGAAAATAATTGGGCAATAGAAGATGCAAAAGGCCCAAGGCAAGAAAAAAAGGATTATCTTTTGACATGTCAGTCACACTATAGACCATTTTGGAGTAAAGGCATTCCGGTAGATGTAATCGATATGGAAAGTGATTTTAATGGATACAAGTTATTGATAGCTCCAATGCTTTACATGATAAAAGAAGGTGTAGCTGAAAAGATAAAGCAATTCGTAAAAAATGGCGGAACTTTTGTAACGACTTATTTAAGCGGCATAGCAAACGAAAATGATCTTTGCTATTTAGGTGGCTTTCCTGGACCGCTGAAAGAGGTATTGGGGATTTGGAGCGAAGAAATAGATGCATTGTACGATAAAGATGAAAATTATGTAGTTTTCGATGAAGCTAACGAATTAGGCGTTAGAGGTGAATATAAAGCAAAGGAGCTTTGCGAAATTATTCATCTTGAAGGAGCAAGAGATTTAGCCAAATACAAAAAAGACTTTTATGTAGGTTATTCTGCTGTGACAGTTAATAATTACGGCAATGGGAAGGCATATTATATAGCATTTAGAAATAACGATGATTTTGTCGATGATTTTTATGGCAAGATAATAGAACTTTTAGATATAAAAAGAGCGATAGATGTTGATTTGCCAGTTGGAGTTACTGCTCAATTGCGGACAGATGGAAATAGAGAATTTATATTCTTGTTAAACTTCACAGATGAAGAGAAAGCATTAAATCTAAAAGACACTGAATATATAGATATAGTAGATAATGGCATATTAAGCGGAAAAGTTGTATTGCCGCCTTATGGATTTAAGATTGTAGAAAAGAGAAAATAAAGGGGTTGATAGACAATGAAATTTACAGATGGAAATTGGCTTGTAAAGAAAGAATACAACATTTTTGGAGCTGTAGAAGTAAATGATTATGAGATTAGTAGTAATAGTGTAATTTTATATGTACCTACGTTTCATGTAAACAGTAGAGGAAATACATTAGGTGGTCCTCTTTTGACTGTAGAAATGAGTTCGCCGATGGAAAATGTAATTAGTGTTAAATTATATCATTTTAAAGGCAAGACAAAAAAGAGTCCTAAATTTAAAATAAACAGAAAAGAAGACGTAGAAGTAGATATAAAAGAAGATGATGGCTATATTGCTTTTACAAGCGGAAATCTTACGGCGAAGATAAAAACTAAAGGAGATTGGTCAATTGATTTTTTCATAGGTGATAAGCGTATTACTGGTACAGGTTTTAAAAACATGGCATGTATAACATCGCAAAGTGGAGATACTTACATGCGGGAGCAATTAGATTTAGGTGTTGATGAATATGTATATGGCTTAGGCGAGAGGTTTACGTCTTTTATTAAAAATGGTCAACAGGTAGATATATGGAATAGGGATGGTGGTACCAGCAGTGAACAAGCATATAAAAATATACCACTTTATGTAACAAATAAAGGATACGGTGTTTTTGTAAATGATACAGGACTCGTTTCATACGAGATAGCTTCTGAGAGGGTTTCAAAAGTACAATTTAGTGTGATGGATGAAGAGATGGAATATTTTATAATCGGCGGAGGAACCATAAAAAACGTACTTATAAATTATACTTCTCTAACAGGGAAGCCATCATTGCCTCCTGCATGGTCATTTGGATTGTGGCTTACAACATCTTTTTTAACAAATTATGATGAGAAGACGGTTAGCTTTTTTATAGATGAAATGCTAAGGAGGGACATACCACTTAGTGTATTTCACTTTGATTGCTTTTGGATGAAGGAATTTCAGTGGTGTGATTTCGAATGGGACTCAAGATACTTTCCTGACCCTGAAAATATGTTAAAGAGGTTAAAGGAAAGAGGTGTTAGGATATCTGTTTGGATAAATCCATATATAGCCCAAAAGTCGAAGCTTTTTGATGAAGCATCAGAAAAGGGTTATCTTCTGAAAAAGGCAAATGGGGATGTATGGCAATGGGATCTATGGCAGCCTGGAATGGGAATAGTTGATTTCACAAATCCTCATGCGTGCCAATGGTTTTCGTCAAAATTAGAAAAACTTATTGACATTGGCGTAGACTGTTTTAAGACGGACTTTGGCGAAAGAATACCAACAGATGTTGTTTATTACGATGGTTCTGATCCTGAAAAAATGCACAATTATTATACATTTTTATACAATAAAGTGGTTTATAATACACTTGCCAAAAAACTTGGAAAAGACAAAGCGATTGTTTTTGCAAGGTCAGCTACAGTAGGTAGTCAACAGTTCCCAGTTCATTGGGGCGGTGACTGCAATGCCACATATGAATCAATGGCAGAAACCTTACGCGGTGGTCTTTCATTAAGCATGTCGGGATTTGCTTTTTGGAGTCATGACATAGCTGGATTTGAAAGTACAGCTACACCAGATATATATAAACGGTGGACAGCTTTTGGGCTTTTATCTTCTCACAGTAGACTTCACGGCAATGCAGCATATAAAGTGCCATGGTTATATGGTGAAGAAGCCGTCGATGTTCTAAGGCATTTTACAAGATTGAAAAACAAACTGATGCCATACTTGTATTCAAAAGCGTATGAAGCATCAATTACTGGAGTGCCTGTCATGAGACCGATGGTTGTGGAATTTTTAGATGATCCAACTTGTGCGTACATTGATAGACAGTATATGTTTGGAGATTCTTTAATGGTTGCTCCAATATTTAACGAAGAAGGAATTGCAAAATACTACTTACCAAAGGGAAAATGGACTAATTATTTAAATGGCGCAGTCATAAATGGTCAACAATGGATTCAAGAGAAACATGGTTACATGAGCATACCTCTTATGGTTAGACCAAATACGATTATTGCGACAGGAAATATTGACAGTAGATCTGACTATGATTATTTGGACAATGTAAGTTTTGAGATATTCCAGTTAGAAGATGGATTAGAGGCATCTACAGTAGTTTATGGAATAAACGGGGAAGATCAAGTGACCGTAATTGCTAAAAAAGAAAGAAATTCAATTGAAGTGAATGTAGATGGTGCCAAAAAACCTTGGAGTGTATTGCTGAGGGGAATTTATAATGTAAAAGAAGTAATAGGTGCCTCATATGATAATTGTGAGTTTGGAGTAAGGATAATACCTGAGAAAGATAGTTCAAAAATAAACATTATATTGTCGTAGGATATTATTAGTAGTAGATAAAAGGTTTCCACTAATAAATTGATTAGAGGGAAGCCTTTTATTTTTATAAAAAAAGTAAAAAATTTTTAAAGACAAAGAAGGAATTTTAAAACTGACGTCGAATATATATAACAAGATGTACGTACAATGATAAAGTTATATATAATTTATAAGCACGTAAAAATAATTACCTTAAAATGATTGATGATCTAAGGAAAGAATGTTAGCATAAAAATTTTTTAAAAAAAATTTTAAAAGACAAGGAGGAATTTTAAAAAACATGTAGAATATATATTAATATAAGATGTACGGATAAATAAAAATAAAAGTATCAAATGTATATATAACTGACAATGCTTGTGGACGATGAAGAAAACCTTTTGTAAAAGGAGTATATGTATGTTAGCAAAAATCGTTATCAATGCAGATAACAAAAAAGGCAAGATCAATAAAAACATCTACGGTCATTTTGCAGAGCATTTAGGAAGATGCATATATGGTGGTTTTTGGGTTGAAAATGATTCGGAAATCCCCAAAATAGATGGGATTAGGAAAGACGTTGTCGAAGCATTAAAGAAGATTAAGATACCTGTATTGAGATGGCCCGGTGGATGTTTTGCGGATGAATACCATTGGAAAGATGGCATAGGACCTTATGAATCAAGACCAAAGATGGTCAATGTACATTGGGGTGGTGTAATCGAAAACAATCACTTTGGTACGCATGAATTCTTTGAGCTATGTGATCTATTGGATGCAGAGCCATATATTTGTGGCAATGTTGGAAGTGGCACAGTTCAAGAGATGAGAGAATGGATAGAGTACATGACATTTGATGGAGAATCGCCAATGGCAAATTTGAGAGCCTTAAATGGAAGAAAAGAACCGTGGAAGCTTAAATACTTTGGTGTTGGCAATGAAAGCTGGGGCTGCGGTGGCAATATGCGTCCAGAATATTACGCTGATGTATATAGAAGATATTCCACCTATGTAAGGAATTTTGGTAGCAATAAGATATTTAAGATTGCTTGTGGACCCAATACAGACGATTATAATTGGACGGAAGTGTTGATGAGAGAAGCTGGTAAGTTTGTGGATGGCCTAAGTTTGCATTACTATACAGTACCAGGCACATGGGAAAGAAAAGGATCAGCCACAGATTTTGATGAAGAAGAATGGTTTATTACGATGAAGAAAGCGTTATACATGGATGAATTAATATCAAAACATTCCACTATTATGGATAAATATGATTCTGAAAAAAGAGTTGCATTAGTTGTAGATGAATGGGGCACATGGTATGATGTAGAACCAGGTACAAACCCTGGGTTCTTGTATCAACAAAATACAATGAGAGATGCTTTGGTTGCAGGTATTCACTTTAACATATTCAATAAACATTGCGATAGAGTTAAGATGGCTAATATAGCACAGACTATAAACGTTTTACAAGCAGTAATTCTTACAGATGGAGCTAAAATGGTACTTACACCGACATATCATGTATTTGACATGTACAAAGTTCATCAAGATGCAGAATTATTAGATTTTAATATTGATACGCCTGAATATATGATAGATTCAGAAGAAAGCATACCTCAAGTAACAGCTACAGTTTCCACTGATGATGGTGGAAGAATTCATATTTCTCTGTGCAATCTGAATTCAAAAGAATCAGTAACAGTGGAATGTGAACTTAGAGGAGCAAATGTAAGCAAAGCAACAGGTACAATTTTAACTGCTGAAGAAATGAATGCACATAATACTTTTGATAATCCTAATAATGTTGTTCCAGAAGAATTTGACGAAGTCAAAATTGCAGGAAATAAGTTGATTATATCAATGCCTAAAATGTCAATTGTTACTTTGGAAATAGCTTGATTTAAATAAAATTAAGTGAGGTGTAAATTTATGTAATATATTTTAATAACTTGATTTAAAAATGGAAGGAGGTGTTAAGATTATCTTTGGGAGTAGTTATGAATATAGGAAGTAAAATCAATTGATCGAGGAGGTAACTTAAATGAAAAAATTTCTAAGCTTTTTACTTGTAATTACTTTGCTTATGACAACAATGCTAGCTGGATGCGGACAGAAAAGTCCATCATCGTCCGCTAACCAAGGCAACAGTAGTAATGCTAATAGTAGTACAAATACAACTACAGATTTGACATTATGGACTTTCGTCGGTTTACATGCGCAAATGTATAACGCAGCTGCAAAAAGATGGAATGAAACATATCCAAATCAAAAGATTAATTTAAAAGTTGTAACATATCCGTATGAAGATATGCATAATAAGTTGTTGGTAGCATTACAATCAGGTGTTGGAGTACCAGATATTGCTGATGTTGAACTGGGAAGATTTCCTCAGTTTTTAAAAGGGACACCTCAATTAGCAGATCTAACAGATTTGGTAGCTCAAGATAAAGACAAGTACATTGAGTCGAGATTGGAATTATACAGCAAAGACGGAAAGCTTTATGGTTTGCCTACACATGGTGGTGCAGTAATGGCATTTTATAATAAGGATATTCTTGATAAAGCTGGCATTGATCCTAGTACAATAAAGACTTGGGACGATTTTATTGCTGCGGGTAAGATAGTTAAAGAAAAAACGGGGAAACCTATGTTGGCTGTTTCTCAAACTGCAATGTGGGAATTTAACACAATGATTGGTCAACAAGGTTCTGATTACTTTGATCAAGACGGGAATGTAATTTTAGATAATGATACTAACATTAAAACGTTACAATTTCTACATGACATGATTTACAAAGATCAGATAGCAGTTATACCTCCTGGAGGTCAACCAGATACTACCCAAGCATATGGTTGGATTGACAAAGGAAATGTTGCAGCAGTTGTTATGCCTTTCTGGTTTATGAGCAGATTTGTTAGTTATATGAAAGATTTAAAAGGAAAGATAATAGTCGAACCAGCTCCAATCTGGAAAGATGAGAATAAATATCCGACAGTAGGTCAAGGTGGTACAGGCACAGTAGTTCCATCAGCAGGTAAGCATGTAGATATAGCTAAAAAGTTTTTAGCGTTTGCAAAAGAAACGAAAGAGGCTAATTTGGAGATTTGGAACACATTAGGATTTGATCCACCACGTTGGGACGTATGGCCGCAATTGGCAACCGATCCCGGAGATAATCAATATACACAATATTTTGTTAACGGGAAAGATATATTTAAAATCTTGTATGATTCAACTAAAGGAAATATAGTGTCATTGAGAAGTACCCAATTAAGTGTTACTGCTAATGATCTAATGGCAAATCAAGTTTTATATAAAGTTTTAAAAGCAAATAGTGCTACGGCTGAACAAGCTTTAAAAGCAGCTGCCAATGAATTAAGAAAGGATAAAAATAGTGGTCAATAATAAATAGAGTGAAATTCATGGGATTTATGAGTACAAAAATGTTTTTCTCATAAATCCCATATAGCACAAGTTGAAAGGAGAAAATCATAAATGGGTAAAAGGAAAAATTTCTTGACTGATATATTATACACTCCAAAATGGGCACCATATTTCTTTGTATTACCATTCTTGATAACATTTTTATTATTCTTTTTATATCCTTTTATAAATGCTTTTGTAATGAGTTTTGAAAATATAATAGGTCCCAATCAAGTAGAATTTGTTGGATTTCAAAATTATAAAAGTCTACTTAATTATCATTTTTACACTGCTTTATGGAATAGCACACGTTATACATTTTGGACATTACTTATTTTAATTCCGTTTCCTTTAATTTTGGCGGTTTTATTAAATTCGGAAAAGTTAATTGGAAAAAAATTTTTTAGAGCGGCGCTTTTTATTCCGATTTTAACATCTGCAGTAGTAGCGGGTATAGTATTTAGTTTGATTTTTGGAGATCCACAACTTTCGCCTGCAAATAGTTTTATTAAAATTTTTGGAATGGCACCAAAAACTTGGCTGCGTGATGTTAATGTTGCAATGTTTTTACTTGTTCTTTTAGCTACATGGAGATGGACTGGAGTGAATATTGTATATTTTTTATCTGGTTTACAAAGCATACCAAAAGATTTATATGAATCAGCAGAAATTGATGGAGCAGGAACTTTTTCAAAATTTTTATATATAACTATCCCTCTTTTGAAGCCAGTAATTATTTATGTGTTGACAATTAGTATATTTGGCGGATTCGCAATGTTTACTGAATCTTATATTTTTTGGGGAACACATTCACCTCAAGATTCTGGTTTAACCATAGTAGCATATTTATACCAGCAAGCATTTGAAAATGGCAATTTAGGACTTGGGTGTGCAATTGGAGTAGTGTTATTAGCCATAGTTTTGATAATTAATATAATTCAGCTAAGATTTTTTGGTTTGTATAAGAAAGAGGAGGTTTAAATATGGAATCCCATGCTTCAAATATTGGCAGTAAAGAAAAATATAATGATTCTAGCTATAAGAATAATTTATTTGCAAGAAATATAATAGGTAGATTCTTTATTGTTGCGTTTTTTGTTGTATTGAGCATAATTGCTTTATTTCCTTTATATTATTTAATTGTTAGTTCGTTCAAACCAGCGGATCAGTTGTTTACAACAGGACTTGATGCAACAATAAATTTAAAAGTTATGAATTTGAAAAATTATATTAGTTTGTTTGGAAGTCAAGGAGGCTTGTATTTGTCATGGTATAAAAATAGTCTTATCATTACAATTTTAGGAACGATTTTGACGTTGCTATTATCATCAATGGTAGGATATGGACTGGCTGTTTATCAATTTAGAGGAAGAAATTTAATATTTACATTAGTTTTATTTATAATGATGGTACCTATGGAAATGCTTTTATTGCCTATGTATAAATTAATGGTTTCACTAAATTTATTAAATACTTATTGGGGCGTTATTTTACCAGGTGTGGTATCCCCTACTGCGGTTTTCTTTTTTAGGCAATATGCAGCAGGACTGTCTAAAGATTTTATGGATGCAGCGAGAATAGATGGGTGCACTGAATTTGGCATATTTTGGAGAGTAATGGCTCCATTAATGATACCAGCATTTGGGGCAATGACAATACTTGTAGCATTGGGAAATTGGAACAATTTTTTGTGGCCTTTAATTGTTATGCGTACTGATCAAATGTTTACACTCCCTGTTGGATTAATGTCGTTACTAACGCCTTATGAAAGTAACTATAGTGTATTGTTGTCAGGTTCAGTATTATCAATATTACCAATAGTGATAATATATTTAATTAACCAAGAAGCATTTATGTCAGGACTGACTGTAGGTGGAATTAAAGGATAATAAATTTTGTCAAAAAATATTAATAAAAAACAGGAGGAGATTTGAATGCAGAAGAAGGCAAAAATGATTTTGGATAAAGATTTCAAAATAAGTAAAGTAGATAAACGTATCTATGGATCGTTTATTGAACATTTAGGGCGTGCAGTTTATGATGGTATTTATGAACCAGATCATAAAGAAGCGGATGAAATGGGTTTTCGAAAAGATGTAATAGAATTAGTTAAAGAATTAAAAGTTCCAATTGTACGTTATCCAGGAGGAAATTTTGTTTCGGGGTATAATTGGGAAGATGGTATAGGACCTAAAGAAAAAAGGCCGAGAAGATTAGAATTAGCGTGGAGTTCTCTGGAAACAAATCAGATTGGTATTAATGAATTTTCGGATTGGGCAAAGAAAGCTAATACAGAAATTATGATGGCAATAAATTTAGGAACTAGGGGAATAGATGCAGCAAGAAATATAGTAGAATATTGTAACATTCGAGAAGGATCTTATTGGAGTGATTTAAGAAAATCACATGGTTATAAAGAACCACATAATATAAAATTATGGAATTTAGGTAATGAGATGGATGGACCATGGCAAATAGGACATAAAACGGCTGATGAGTATGGTAGAATTGCTTGTGAAGCTGCAAAAGTAATGAAAATAGTTGATCCATCAATTGAATTAGTTGCATGTGGAAGCTCAAATAGCAGTATGCCAACATTTGGACAGTGGGAAGCAACTGTTCTTGAACACACGTATGACTACGTCGACTATATATCAATGCATACCTATTATGGGAATGAAGAAAATGACATTGAAAATTTTTTAGCAAAATCCTTAGATATGGATGCATTTATTAAAGCAGTTGTATCTACTGCTGACTATGTAAAGGCTAAGAAGAGAAGCAGAAAGACGATTAATATTTCATTTGACGAATGGAATGTATGGTTTCACTCAAGAGAAAATGATAAGAAAATAGAACCTTGGACTATAGCCCCACCATTATTAGAAGATGTATATACATTTGAAGATGCGTTACTTGTTGGATGTTTACTTATAACGTTGCTTAAACATGCTGATCGTGTGAAGATAGCATGTCTAGCACAACTTGTCAATGTAATTGCGCCTATAATGACAGAAAAAGGTGGTAAAGCGTGGCGCCAGACAATTTACTATCCATATTTACATGCTTCTACTTATGGCAGAGGGGAAGTACTAGCATCAGTTATTGATTCGCCAAAATATGATAGTAAAGATTTCAGCGATGTACCATTTTTAGAATCTACTGCCGTAATAAATGATGAAAATGATGAGCTTACAATATTTGCTGTAAATAGAGATAAAGCTGATTCGATGCTCTTTGAATGTGAATTAAAAGGTTTTGAAAATTATAGATTCATTGAGCATATAGTACTTGAAAATAACGATATAAAGGCAGCTAATACAAAAGAAAATCCAGATAATGTTGTTCCTCATAGTAAAAATGATGCTGTAATTGAAGATGGGTTGGTAAAAGTATTATTACCTAGATTATCGTGGAATGTTATTCGCTTGGAAAAAGTTAAAAAATAATTTTTTATGGATAACCAAAATAAAAATGTTTTTTGGTTATCCATAAACTAAAGTTTGTAAAAAGGTATGGTGGTGATAATGATTAATAATCAAAATTTCATATCATTGAAACAGGTTTCAATTAATAATGGTTTTTGGTCATATTATATAAAACTAATAAAAGATGTGATGATACCATATCAATGGGAAGCATTAAATGATCGTGTTCCAGATGCTGAACCTAGCCATGTAATTAAAAATTTCAAGATAGCAGCTGGTGAAATACAGGGTGAATTTGCTGGGATGGTCTTTCAAGATAGTGATTTGTATAAATGGCTTGAAGCAGTAAGTTACAGTTTAATAGCTTATCCTGATGCTGAATTAGAAAAAACTGCTGATGAAGTTATTGAATTGATTGCAAAAGTTCAACAAAGTGACGGCTATTTAAATACTTATTTTACGATTAAAGAACCTGATAAGAAGTGGACGAATTTAAGAGATTGTCATGAACTGTATTGTGCAGGTCATTTGATAGAAGCAGCAGTTGCTTATTATGAGGCAACAGGGAAGAAAAAATTGCTTGATGTAGCTTGTCGTTTTGCTGATCATATAGATTCAGTTTTTGGATCAGAACCACATAAGAAAAAAGGTTATCCTGGACATGAAGAGATTGAATTAGCATTAATAAAGTTATATAGGCTAACTAAGGAAGAAAAATATTTAAATTTAAGCAAATATTTTATTGATGAACGCGGTAAAAGACCGCTTTATTTTGAAATTGAAGCAAAAGAGAGAGGAAACACAAATTTCTTTGATTTATGGAATAAATTAGGGCCGAAATATTTTCAGGTTCATTTACCTGTAAGAGAACAAACTACAGCCGAAGGACATGCAGTTAGAGCTGTTTATTTGTATTCAGGTATGGCTGACGTGGCATTAGAGACAGGAGATAAAAGCTTAGTTAATGCTTGCAAAAGATTATGGGATAATTTAACGAAGAAGAGAATGTATGTTACAGGAAGTATTGGCTCTATGTCAATAGGGGAGTCTTTAACTTTTGATTATGATCTTCCTAATGATACTAATTATTCAGAGACATGCGCGTCTGTTGGACTTGTATTTTTTGCGCATAGGATGTTACAGATTGATCCTGATAGACAATATTCTGATGTAATGGAGAGAGCTCTGTATAATACAGTTATAAGTGGTATGTCATTAGATGGTAAGAAATTCTTTTATGTAAATCCACTTGAAGTATGGCCAGAAGCTTGTGAAAAGAACAAAGTTAAGTCGCATGTAAAATATACAAGGCAACCATGGTTTGGATGTGCATGTTGTCCACCTAATATTGCGAGATTACTGACATCATTAGGTAAATATATATATTTTAAGAAAGACAAAGAGGTATTTGTGCATTTATATGTTGATAGCGAATTAAAAGAAGAGATTTCAGAAAATCAAGTAAGTATTAGACAAAGTACTCAATATCCATGGGATGAGAGGATAGATATAGAAGTTGATTGTGAGAAAGAAACAGAATTTACATTGTCTTTGAGAATACCTGGGTGGTGTAAAGAGGCTAAAATCAAAGTTAATAATGAAGAAATTGATTTAAATAGTGTTACAGTGAAAGGATATACGAAAATTAATCGCATATGGAAACATGATAAGGTAGAAGTATATTTTTCAATGCCTGTTATGAGGATAAAAGCTAATCCTAATGTGAGAGAAGATGAGGGTAAAGTTGCTATTCAAAGAGGACCGATTGTTTATTGCCTTGAGGAAATTGACAATGGTAAAAATTTAAATAATATTGTATTACCAACTGATAGTAAGTTCGAAATAAAAACAGATAAAGATTTAAATAATGTATGTGTTATTGAGACAGTTGCTTTTAGAGAAAAATATGAAAATTGGAATGATGAACTGTACAAATCTGATGTAAAAGTTTCTTATGAAAAGACACGAATTAGATTTGTGCCATATTTTGTATGGGCAAATCGTATACCTGGGGAAATGGAAGTTTGGGTAAGGGAAAAGTAGTATATCCTATATAGAGAGGGGTTACGATGAAACGAATAATATTTCTTATTTTGATGGGCTTGCTAAGCATAATTATGTCAGCATGTTCTAGCAGTAGTTCAAAAACAACCATAATATATCCCAAAGAACCTCCAAAAGATGATTTATATGATTCATCTATAATAAACGATGAATCAAAATGGGGAACAATGAACGTGCATGATCCATCAATTTTTAAAGATGGGGATTGGTATTATATTTTTTCCACAGATGTGAAAGTAGGTGGAACACCACGTGCAGGAATACAAGTGCGCAAATCTAAGGATTTGATTCATTGGCAATGGGTTGGATATGCTTTAGATGGAGTACCAAAAGAAGCCGAAGATTGGACTGGTGCAACAAATTTGTGGGCACCGGACGTTACTAAAATCGGTGATACGTATTATTTGTATTATGTAGCATCTACATTTGGCACGAATCAATCATTTATAGGTTTGGCAACAAGTAAATCAATAGAAGGACCTTGGCAAGATCAAGGAGCTGTATTTAAATCTCAACAAGGTGATGAATGGAATGCTTTAGATCCTAATATTGTATACGCTGCTGATGGTACTATGTGGATGGATTTCGGTTCATTTTTTGGTGGAATATACATAGTACAGCTTGATCCAAAGACGGGAAAATTAATGAACAATGCTACGCCAAAGTTAATTGCAAGGCGTAGTGGAGCAGATGCAATTGAGGGACCATATATTATATACAATAAACAGCAGAAAAAATATTATTTATTTACATCTTTTGATTCGCTTTTTAGTGATTATAATGTTAGGGTATCACGTTCTGATAACATAGATGGACCATATGTAGACTTTAATGGCAATTTAATGACAGATACAAATGTTGATAGCGGTACAAAAATTTTAGGAAGTTATAAATTTGATGGGAATGATGGTTGGATAGCTCCAGGACATAATTCTGTACTAGTAGATGGAAATAACTATTATATTATACATCATGCAAGAGGAGAGAAAGATACAAATTGGCCGTATTTACATGTAAGAAAAATATTGTGGTCTGATGATGGTTGGCCTATGGTTTCACCAGAGCGTTATGCAGGAGAAACTGAACAGCAAATAAATAAAGATGAGATAATTGGGAAATGGGAAATTATAGAACTTGATAAAAATGTTAATTCTGAAGTAACATCTACTAAGATTGAATTGCTTAGAAATGGAAAAATCAACACAAACGATAGCAAAGATCATTGGGAGTTTAGTGGCAAAAATACAATCAAATTATATTTTTATGATCCAGATCATGTGCAGAAGGGACAATACTGGGTTGAAACGGCTAAAATTATTCCAGCTTGGGATTGGGAAAATTGGAATCCAACTTTAGTATTCACAGGTTACGATCAGACTGGTACAGCAATATGGGGTAAAATGGATAAAGAATCTAAATAATTGCCAATAAGTTTTTCTCTAGATATAAAAGTGATAAAAAGTTTTATAAATTAGCAGGAATTTTTGATATGATGTAGAATATAAATACTATAAATGTACGTACATTTAAAAATACAGATAGATATATCCGAATGTATGACATTATTTTAATCCAAAGGAGTGATTATTGTGTACAAAGATGAAAAGCCCAGGATAGGGTTTTTAGGTATTATGCAGGAGTTATACGATGATATGTTGCCAGGTATTACTGAAAGGCAAGAGATGTATGCACAACAAGTTATAGACAGGTTAGGTGATATTGCGGATTTTTATTTCCCGGGTGCTGCAAAAAACAGAAATGATATAGAAAGAATAGTTAAGGAATTCAACGATAAAGATCTCGATGGAATAATGATCGTGATGCTGACATACGGACCAGCCACAAATCTTGTGAATGCACTAAGAAATAATAGACTTCCGATTATGCTGGCGAATATACAGCCAGAAAGCACTGTGACAGACGATTGGGATATGGGGGACTTGACCTACAACCAAGGTGTTCATGGTGCACAGGATACTTCAAATATTATTCTGAGAATGGGCATAACTTGTCCTGTTATAACAGAGGATTGGCATTCTGATGAATTTAAAGATTTTGTGAATGACTGGGCGAAGACTGTAAAGACAGTAAAAGCTTTGAGAAATATGAAGATAGCACAATTCGGAAGAATGCATGGCATGTATGACATAATGGGTGATGATGCAGCTTTTACAAGAAAATTAGGGCCGCAAATAAACCAAGAGTACATTGGTCAAGTTTTTAGATACATGGAAGAAGCTACTAATGAAGAAATCGACAAAGTAATAGAAGAAAACAAGAAGAACTTTTATATAGATCCTAAATTAAGTGATGAGAGCCATAGATATGCTGCAAGGCTTCAAATAGGATTTAAGAAATTGCTTGAGGAGAAAGGGTACTCTGGCTTTAGTGCTCACTTTGATGTGTTTAAAGGCGATGGAAGATTTAAGCAGATACACATGATGGCAGCATCAAACTTGATGGCAGAAGGATATGGCTATGCGGCAGAGGGCGATGTAGTTACGGCAAGCCTGGTGGCAGCGGGTCATGTTTTGATAGGTGATGCACATTTTACTGAGATGTATGCGATGGATTTTAAGAGAGATTCAATTTTGATGAGCCACATGGGAGAGGGCAATTGGAAGATAGCCAGGAAGGATAGACCTATAAAATTAGTCGATCGAGAGCTTGGGATAGGAAAGCTTGATAATCCACCGACAGTTGTGTTTATGGCTCAACCAGGTATTGCGACGCTGGCATCGTTGGTGTCATTGGAAGGCGAAAAATATAGACTTGTTGTTTCAAAGGGAGAAATTTTGGACACAGAAGAAGCAAAGAATATAGAGATGCCTTATTTCCATTTTAAACCTGAAAATGGAGTTAGAGAATGCCTTAATGGCTGGCTTAAAAATGGTGGTACACATCATCAATGCTTGACATTAGGTGATGCTACTAAAAGATGGAAGCTTTTATGCGAATTATTAGATATCGAGTATGTTGAAGTGTAAAGGGGTTGATAACATGGCAAAATTTTCAATAGGTATCGATTACGGCACAGAATCTGCGAGGGCATTGCTTTTAAATCTTGATACAGCAGAGGAAGTAGCTTCTTCAACGATGAACTATCCGCACGGAGTCATGGATGAGAGACTTCCAGACGGGACAGTATTGCCGCAGGATTGGGCATTAGAGCATCCTGATGATTATATAGAAGTTTTGAAAAAGATAATTCCAGATGTGATAATGAAATCTGGTGTAAATAAAGATGATGTCGTAGGTATTGGCATAGACTTTACAGCATGTACGATGCTTCCTATAAAAAAAGATGGTACGCCTTTATGCGATTTACCAGAATATAAGTCAAATCCACATGCGTATGTCAAACTGTGGAAGCATCACGCAGCACAGCCTGAGGCAAATATGCTAAATAAGATTGCATCCGAAAGAGGAGAGGATTTCTTAGCAAGATATGGTGGAAAGATTTCCTCCGAATGGCTGATACCGAAGATATGGCAGATTTTAAATGAGGCTCCAGATGTTTATGAAGAGGCAGATAAATTCATAGAAGCGACTGATTGGGTGATATTGAAGCTTACAGGCAATGAAAGGAGAAATAGCTGTACTGCAGGCTATAAAGCCATTTGGCACAAGAGAAAAGGGTATCCTTCAAATGAATTTTTTAAAGCATTGGATAAAAGGCTTGAAAATGTAGTAGATGAAAAGCTGTCAAGAGACATATACCCTTTAGGAACAAAAGCAGGTGAATTAACTGAGGAAATGGCTAATATGATCGGCTTAAAGCCTGGTATTGCTGTTGCTGTAGGCAATGTCGATGCACATGTTTCGCTGCCGGCAGTGGGCGTAGCATCTCCAGGAAAGATGGTCATGATAATGGGCACGTCTATATGCCATGTAGTCTTAGGCGACAAAGAAGTTGAAGTTCCTGGTATGTGTGGAGTAGTTGAAGACGGCATTGTGCCGGGATATTATGGATATGAAGCTGGACAGTCAGCGGTAGGGGATATATTTGCGTGGTTTGTAGACAATTGCGTTCCAGATGGTTACAAAAAAGAAGCCGAAGAAAGAGGCATATCTGTACATCAGCTTTTGACAGAAAAGGCTTCAAAGTTAAAACCAGGAGAAAGCGGACTTCTTGCACTTGATTGGCTTAATGGAAATAGATCTGTCTTGGTTGATGCGGACCTTACTGGTTTGATTTTAGGATTGACACTCAGGACAAAACCTGAAGAAATATACAGAGCTTTGATAGAGTCAACAGCGTACGGTACACGCATGATAATAGATACATTCAATGAGTATGGTATAAAGATAGATGAACTTTACGCATGTGGTGGACTTCCTGAAAAAAATCCGATGCTTATGCAGATATACGCTGATGTGACAAACTTGGAGATAAAAGTTTCCAAGTCAAACCAGACGCCTGCGTTAGGTGCAGCAATGTTTGGTGCAGTTGCGGCAGGGAAGGAAAATGGTGGCTTTGATAGCATATTTGAAGCAGCTAAAGTAATACCAAAGTTGAAAGATGAAACATTCAAGCCTATCCTTGAAAATGTTGAAATTTACGAGAAGCTCTTTCAGGAGTACAAACTGCTCCATGACTACTTTGGAAGAGGTGCAAATGATGTGATGAAAAGGCTTAAAAACATAAAAGAGGTGGTTTCAGATGTTAGAGAACCTAAAACAACGTGTATATAAAATGAACATGATGCTTCCTAAAAACAATTTAGTCACAATGACAAGCGGCAATGTCAGCGGAAGGGATCCTGAGACAAATCTTGTAGTCATAAAGCCCAGTGGAGTTTTGTACGATGAAATGACGCCAGATGATATGGTAGTCGTGGATTTGGATGGCAATGTGGTTGAGGGTAAGCTAAAACCATCTGTCGATACTGCTACACATCTTTACGTCTACAGGCATAGAAATGATGTAAACGGCATCGTCCATACGCACTCACCGTATGCTACAAGTTTTGCCGCACTTGGCCGGTCAATTCCGGTCTATCTTACAGCTATTGCAGACGAGTTTGGATGCGCAATTCCTGTAGGGCCTTATGCCAAGATTGGCGGGGAAGAGATAGGAAAAGCCATCGTAGATTATATAGGTGAAAGTCCTGCAATACTTATGAAAAATCACGGTGTTTTTACCATTGGCAATTCACCTGAAGCAGCCTTAAAAGCTGCTGTTATGGTAGAAGATACAGCTAAGACAGTGCACTTATCACTGCTTTTAGGTACACCTGATGTGATACCAGATGAAGAAGTGAAAAGAGCTCATGAAAGATATCTTACAAAATACGGTCAATGAAAAATATGATGTGAATTTAATGAAGGAGGATTTTGCATGATAAACATACCAGAAGTTAAAGTAGGAATTGTAGCTACCAGTAGGGATTGTTTTCCAATCACTTTAAGTGAGAAAAGAAGAAATGCGGTAGTAAAAGCATGTATTGAAAAAGGCATATCTATAAATGAAGTTACCACAACTGTAGAAAATGAAATAGATGCAATGAATGCATTGAAAGAAGTTTACGACTTAGGTGTAAATGCACTTGTCGTATACCTTGGGAATTTTGGACCTGAAGGCCCAGAGACGATGCTTGCCCAAAAGTTTGACGGTCCAGTGATGTTTGTAGCTGCAGCGGAGGAGACAAAGGACAATCTTTACGATGGACGCGGAGATGCGTATTGTGGGATGCTTAATGCGTCGTACAACATAAATTTAAGGAATTTAAGGGTTTATATACCGGAATATCCGGTTGGCTATGCAGACGAAATAGCTGATATGATATCAGATTTTAAAGATATTTCAAGAGTGGTGCTTGGACTTAAGAAACTAAAAATAATGAGCTTTGGTCCAAGACCGCAGGATTTCCTTGCATGCAACGCCCCTATAAAACCTTTGTACGATTTAGGAATTGAGATAATGGAGAACTCGGAATTAGATCTATTTGAATCATTCAACAATCATAAGGATGATAAAAGGATTCCAGATGTTGTAGAAGACATGGAAAAAGAATTAGGCGCAGGAAATAAGTACGGCGGCATATTGCCAAAACTTGCCCAGTATGAGCTGACTCTTAAAGATTGGGTAGAAAAAAACATTGGCGCATCAGAGTACGTTGTATTTGCAAATAAGTGCTGGCCAGCATTTCAGACACAGTTTGGATTTGTGCCATGCTTTGTAAATTCAAGGCTTGCAGCAAATGGCATACCTGTGGCTTGTGAGACAGACATTTACGGTGCACTTAGCGAGTACATCATAACATGCGCTACAGACTTGCCGGCTACGCTTCTTGATATAAACAATACAGTGCCAAAGGATATGTACGAAAATAATAAGGAAATCATAGGAGATTATAAAAATAGCGATCTTTTTATGGGATTTCACTGTGGCAATACCAGCAGTTGCATGATGAAGAATTTCTCTATGAAGTATCAAAGAATAATGCACAGGTTGTTAGAGCCAGACAAAGAGCCTGATATAACGAGAGGAACATTAGAAGGGACTATAAGGCCTGGTGACATAACTTTGTTTAGGCTGCAAAGCACTGCAGATACTAAGCTTAGAAGTTATGTAGCAGAAGGAGAAGTGCTTGATATAGATCCTATGTCATTTGGAAGCATTGGAGTGTTTGCGGTTAAAGAGATGGCTCGCTTTTACAGGCATGTATTGATAGAAAAGAATTTCCCGCATCATGTTGGCGTTGCATTTAAGCATGCGGGTAAAGTCTTGTACGCCGCTATGAAGCTATTAGGCATAGATGATGTTTCATTCAATCAACCAGCTTCAATGCTGTACAAAAACGAGAACCCATTTAAATAAGATGTTTTTAAATTATCACCTGTTTAGATAATTTCAGGTGATAATTTTATTACCTTATTTTAAATAATAAAATAATTGTGACGAATATTTTATAAATATTTTGTCGGATTTGGAATTTAGTTATATTCTAAGTAAGCGATATAATTATATATAGGTAGATATGATGTGAGGGAGGATGTTTGATTTTGGAAGAAAATGTACCAAAATATCAAATAGTAAAAGACTATATTACCAATTTAATAATAAAAAACAATATAAACATAGATGATCCGCTGCCGACGGAAAGCGAACTGATGGAAATATTTGGTGTAAGCAGACATACTATTAGGAAAGCTCTTGATGACCTTGAAAATGAAGGGTGGCTTTACAGGAAGCAAGGTCTTGGGACTTTTTGCGCAGATAGGAATTCTGTGAAAAGCTATGACAATAAAAATATTGCAGTCATAACGACGTATATAAACGACTATATATTTCCCAGGATCATAAAAGGAATTGATCAAATATTGGCTAAAAATGGATACTCCATATTGCTTTTCAATACGAATAACCGCATTGAGACTGAAATGGACATATTGGAGAACGTCTTGACGAAGGACATTAGAGGACTGATCATCGAACCTACAAAAAGCGCACTACCCCATATCAATCTAAATTATTTTGATGAATTAAAAAACAAGGGGATACCGTACATTTTTATCAATAGCTTTTATGAAGAATTAAATCCATCTTACATCATTCAGGATGATGAAGGTGGAGGATACATGGCAACAGACCATCTTATAAAACTTGGGCACAAAAACATAATAGGCATATTTAAAAGCGACGATAACCAGGGGCTTAATAGGTATAAAGGATATGTGAAAGCCTTAAGGGAACACAATATTAAAATCAAAGAGGACAACATAATCTTTTATACGACGGAAGAGATGAAGACAAAACCAAGGGAAAAAATATATGAAATATACTCGAAGTGGGTCAATAAACCGACGGCTATTGTCAGCTACAACGATCAAATTGCCATGTGGATCTTAGATCCAATAAGAGAATTGGGCTACAGTGTGCCTGATGATATTTCAATCGTAAGCTTTGATGACTCTGATTATGCAGAGCTTTCCAATGTAAAACTTACATCTATCATACATCCTAAAGAAGAGATGGGGAGGCTTGCTGCTTCAACACTATTCGACCTTATAAAAAAAGGGAAAAAGGCTTTTGCAAATCCTGTTAATATTCGCATAAAACCTGAAATAAGGATTAGGAATTCTACTAAGGAGATCGAATTGGAGGAAGTGCGATGAATGATGGTATGCAGATAAAGGAGATACAAATTAGCAGTAATGCCTTATACGATGTTCCTGATATATTGAATAGCTTAGGGATTAAGTATTGCGTACTGATTGTATGCGATAAAAATACTTATAAGGCTGCAGGTTCACTATTGAGAGATATATTGATAGATAAAAATTTTGACGTATTGTTATGTATGTTAAATAGGGAAGGTAATCTAGTACCTGATGAAAGAGCAGTTGGAGAAGTGCTGACATCACTGGAAAACAAAGTTGAAATGATGATTGCTGTTGGCTCTGGGACCATAAACGATATTGTGAAATTTGTAAGCAGCAAGACAAAGATACCTTACGGCATTGTAGCAACGGCACCCTCAATGGATGGATATGCGTCATCAGTGTCTCCACTTATTGTAAATGGGTTTAAAAGGACGTACGATGCTACGTACCCTTTATTCATAGTAGGAGATACTAAAGTGCTAAAAGATGCTCCTTATGACATGATAACATCTGGATTTGGTGATATAATCGGCAAATTTACGTCATTGTCTGACTGGTATATAAGCAGTATTATAACAAAAGAAGATTATTCAAAAGAAATTGCAGAAGATACGAGAAAGTCTCTAAATGAGTGCATAGAAGCGAGTAAAAACTTAAAAAGCAAAGATGAAAAAGCTATTAAGAAGTTAATGGGAGCATTGATATTGTCGGGACTTTCGATGCTTAAGTTTGGAAATTCAAGACCTGCATCAGGTGCAGAGCATCATCTGTCGCATTTCATCGAGATGAAAGAGCTTTCAAACGGGGAAATTCGTCACTCCCATGGTGCAAAGGTAGGCATCATGACGAAAATTTCTGTCAAGTTGTACAATACCGTATTTTCACTGGATAAAGATGAAGTTAAAAAAATGATGACAGAAAGAAAATATGAAACAAGAGAGGAATTTGAATGTAGAATAAGAGAAAACTTTGGACCGATGTCTGATGAAGTATTTAAAGATATTGATCATTATTATATTAACGAGAAATTGCGGAAAGCGAGACAAGAGCGGATACTTAAAAATTGGGATACGATGAAAAATTGGGTATCAGAAAATGTGCCATCAAGTGATTATGTAGATGAGCTTTTAAATTATGTTGAAGCACCATCAGATATATCATATTTAGGCTTGCAGAAAAGCGACCTTAAAAATATTTTGCTAAATGCAAAAGAGATGAGGAAAAGATATACAATATTGAGGCTTGCAGAGGACATAGATATAGATAGAATATTAGACTTAGCGATAAAGAATTGAGAGCTTATTTACCTCAATTCTTTATTTTTTATATTCTGGTTGCGATAACATAGTTTAAAAGTTCTACAGGCACGTTGACAGAAGGTAAATCAATTGTAAGTGAAATTTTGCCGTCATCAAATTATGGTAGAGAACATATATTAAAAGTAGCTGCATCAACAAAAAATGGTATTATACATCCGGTTGCACTGACAATAATGAAAAATCGATAATAAAGCTTTAAAATCTATAATGCCATTAGGTGTGGATGATGATTATATATTATCAGGTGATGGTAAGGAATCTATAGAAAGAGTAGCTTATGAATTAATCTATTTCTGCTGCACCAGAAGATAAAAAATTTTTTTAGAAAAATATGAAAAAAGTTTATAAATATTTGGCAAGGAGGATTATTTCTGATGGAAGAAATGAAAAAGAGATTTGAAGAAGCTTCGAAAATGTTACGCCAGACGGTTGATATATCTTTTGCAGAGTACGCGAAGGATAAGTCTACGAAAAACGAAATTGTAAAATTATGGCAAGAAACTATTAACGATTTTTTGCAATATGCTGTAAAGATGAGCGAAAAACACCAGGCAAAGGATTTATATAAATCTATTGCAAGAACACTCATATTTGGTAAATAGCGATTTAATATTATACTGTAAACGGGATAAAATAATAAAAGAACCTATGAAGGGAGGAAACTTCAATGGGTATCGCTAAAATGTTAGGAAGTAGAAGCTTTTTCTGGGGAATTGGTGTCGCTGCATTAAATTTTATCCTATTTCCTAAAGCAAAAGAAAAAGTAAAGCCTGTATTGGTAAATAGCATGAAAAGCACTTATGATATGGCTGATAAGGCATCTTCGGTAATCAATAAAGGCAAAGACAGAATAGCAAAAATGTTTAACGACAATGAGAGAAATGGCAAGGAAGATGAAAACTTGTATCAAAGTGAAATAGACAGCTTAGAAGAAGAGAGAGAGAAGGCAATAAGAGAAGTGAATGAGCTCAAAAGCAGGATAGAGATGTTAGAAAGTGAATTAAGCAGATTAAAAACTGCTGAATGATTAAAAAACCCAACTAAACGTTGGGCTTTTTTTCATATATATTGACTTTATTAAAATATTGAAAAAAGTAGAGGAATGTAGTATTATGTTATTAGGATGACAATGAATATGAAAGGATTGTGTGCAATGGATGTTAATACCGCTTCACTAAAAATAGAAGAATTGCTTATTTATGCATTAAAGCATGGCATTATAGAAGATTTGGATTATATACAATGCCGAAATTCGCTACTGGATTTATTTGGTATAAGTGAGCCATACAGTGGTACTATTGGCAATGTGGATTTAGATGATCCTCATGAAATACTTAATCCTCTTTTAGACTTCGCGTATGAAAGAGGATTAATCAAAGAAAATACAATAACAAATAGAGACTTGTTTGATGCCAGAATAATGGGGTTGTTGATGCCTAGAGAGTCTGAGGTCATAAGAAAGTTTAATGAGTTAAAGAAATATAAAGGAATAAAGGAAGCTACAAATTATTTTTACAGTTTATCAAAGGATTCATATTACATTCGTATGGATAGGATAGCAAGAAATAAATATTGGAGAGCTGATACTGATTATGGAAGCCTTGAAATAACTATAAATCTGTCAAAACCAGAAAAGGATCCAAAAGACATTGCTGCTGCAAAACTGATGAAGCAGACAAATTATCCTAGATGCCTTTTGTGTGTTGAAAATGTGGGCTTTAGCGGTAACTTAAATCATCCAGCAAGACAAAATCACAGAGTGATACCGGTGACTGTTGCTGGTGAACAGTGGTATTTTCAGTACTCACCGTACGTTTATTATAATGAACACTGTATATTGCTGTATGAGAAGCATGTTCCTATGAAAATATCTGAAAAGACATTTATTAGGTTGCTGGACTTTATAGACCAATTTCCACATTATTTTATTGGTTCTAATGCTGACTTGCCTATAGTTGGTGGCTCAATTTTGTCCCATGAGCATTTTCAAGGTGGGCGTCATGTATTTCCTATGGAAGAAGCACCTGTAGTTAAGCATTATAGAAATGAATCGTATAAAGATGTAAAAGCAGGTATTTTAAAGTGGCCTTTATCAGTTATACGATTGTCAAGCAAAAATAGAGAAGAATTAATTGAAGTTTCTTCAATGATACTTAAAGCATGGAGAGATTATAGCGATCCGTCTGTAGACATATTATCGTATAGCATAAAAGATGGAGAAAAAGTGCTCCACAATACGATAACTCCTATAGCAAGGAAAAATAAGGATGGGCAGTATGAGATGGATTTAGTCTTGAGAAACAACAGGACTACGGATGAATATCCATACGGCATATTTCATCCACATGAAGAACTCCACCATATAAAGAAAGAAAATATAGGATTGATAGAGGTAATGGGGCTTGCTGTGCTTCCCGGAAGGCTTAAAAGTGAACTTGATGAAATAGAAATGATATTGTCTGGTGATAGAAAATACGACAAAGATAAGATTTCTGATGAAGATCCGCTTTATAAACATATACCATGGATTGATGAGCTCATACTCAAGTACGGTGTGAATCTTAAAAATGAAGAAGCAGAAGTTGTATTGAAAGATGAAGTTGGAAAAATCTTTTTAAAAGTATTGATGGATGCTGGTGTCTTTAAAAGAGATGAAGTAGGCATGGCAGCATTTGATAGGTTTTTAAACAGCATAGATTTTAAAAAAATTTAATAAAGGAGAGGAATTAAATGGCAACAAAGGTTTTGGAAGAATTTAAAAGAATCTATGGAAGCAGTGATGGAGTGAGGCTATTTTATTCACCGGGAAGGGTAAATTTAATCGGGGAGCATACAGACTACAATGGTGGTTATGTGTTCCCATGTGCACTTGACTTTGGAACGTATATGGCAGTAAGAATGAGAGACGATGGAAAAGTTCGCCTTTCTTCATTGAATTTCGACCTAAAAGTTGAGGTAGACATAAACGAGTTAGTTTATGATAAAAATGATGATTGGGCAAATTACCCAAAAGGAGTTTTAAAGGTTTTACAAGATGAAGGATATAAGTTGAAAGGTTTTGAGGCTTTATACGAAGGGAATATACCTAATGGAGCAGGTTTGTCATCATCAGCGTCAATAGAGCTAGTGACAGGTGTTGCTATGAATGAGATTTTGAATTTAGGTATTGAAAGGGTTGAATTAGTTAAACTTTGTCAGAAAGCCGAAAATAATTTTGTCGGCGTTAATTGCGGTATAATGGATCAATTTGCTGTTGGAATGGGTAAAGCCGACTATGCTATATTTTTAAAATGTGATACAATTGATTATAAATATGTACCATTTAAATTGGACGGGTATAAGATTGTAATATCTAATACAAATAAAAGAAGGGGGCTTCAGGATTCTAAGTACAACGAAAGAAGGAGTCAATGCGAGGCTGCTTTAAGCTATCTGAAAAAAGAATTGAATGTAGACAACCTTGGACAATTAACATTTGAGGAATTTAACAAATACAAATATTTGATACCAGATGATGTATTAGTTAAGAGAGTAAGACACGTTGTGACAGAAGATGAAAGGGTTTTGGATGCTGTTGAGGCATTGAAAAACAATGACATAAAAAAGTTTGGAAAGTTAATGGTAGAATCTCATAATTCATTAAGAGATGATTATGAAGTGACAGGCAAAGAGCTAGATACATTAGTTGATGAGGCATTGAAATTAGATTATGTATTGGGCTCTAGAATGACAGGTGCTGGGTTTGGTGGCTGTACAGTTAGCATTGTGAAAGAAGAATTTGTAAAAGATTTTATTGATACAGTGACAAAGGGGTATAAGGAAAGAATTGGCTATGAACCATCTATGTATGTGACGGGAGTTGGAGACGGAGCGAAAGAAATAAAAATTAAGTAGAAAGGGGATAATTTTATGTCTATTTTAGTTTGCGGTGGCGCTGGATACATTGGCAGCCATACGGCATATGAGCTTTACAAAAAAGGTGAAGATGTTGTTGTAGTCGATAATCTCATAACTGGTCATAAAAAAGCTGTACTTGAGGGAAAACTTTATGTTGGTGACCTTAGAGACAGCGAATTCATGGATAAAGTTTTTGAAGAAAATGATATAGAAGCTGTCATAGATTTTGCGGCATTTTCTCTGGTGGGAGAAAGCGTCGGTAAGCCATTGGATTACTATGAAAACAACGTTTATGGGACGATGTGTTTATTAAAAAAACTTGCTAAATACGGTGTTAAGAAGATAGTGTTTTCATCAACTGCTGCAACGTATGGAGAGCCTGAAAGAATACCTATTAAGGAAGAAGACAGTACAGTTCCCACAAATCCATATGGTGAAACGAAATTAGCTGTTGAGAAAATGCTTAAATGGTGCGACAATGCCTATGGTATAAAATATGTTGTTCTAAGGTATTTTAATGTGGCTGGTGCAGATGAAAGCGGAGTGATAGGTGAGGATCATAATCCTGAAACACATCTGATACCGCTTATTTTACAAGTTCCTCTTGGAAAAAGAGATTGCATAAACGTTTTTGGCAATGATTACGAAACAAAGGATGGAACTTGCATAAGAGATTATATTCATGTTACAGATCTTGCAGATGCCCATATCTTGGCATTAAACAAATTGAGACGGGATAATAGCAGCGCAATTTACAATCTTGGAAATGGTGAAGGCTTCACTGTAAATGAGGTGATTGATGCAGCAAGAAGGGTGACGGGACATCCCATACCAGCAAAGGTTGTTGCAAGGCGTCCTGGAGACCCTGCAAAGTTGGTAGCATCATCAGAGAAGATAATAAATGAGCTGGGATGGAATCCTCAGCATGACACTCTTGAAGAGATAATAGATAGTGCCTGGAAATGGCATAAATCACATCCTAATGGATTTAATGATTAATTGAGGTGGTAATTTTGGCGGATTTGATTCCAGTAAGTTATAAATTATTAAAAGGCATGAATGAAAGCCTTATATTAAATGTGATACGCCATAACAAATACGTATCAAGATCTGAAATAGCTAAAATAACAAATTTGACACCACCTACTGTAACTAATATAATAAATAAACTTCTAGAAGATGGACTTGTAAAAGAAGATAAATTAGGAGAATCCAGCGGTGGAAGACCTCCTGTTATCTTAAAAATCAACAATGAAGCGTTTGATCTCATTGTTATAATAATTGGCACGGATATAATGGAAGAATATCTATTAGATGCAGAACTAAACATAAGAGAATCACAGGTTGACAGCATAAAAAATGAAGATAAAGAAGGAATATTTAAGCTCTTATTTGACAGGATCAAAGATTTAAAGGGAAAATCAGCAAAAGAAATAGCCGGAATTGGCATTGTCGTAAGGGGGCCTGTAAAATCCACTGAAGGTGTATCTGTTTTTTCTCCAAATATTGGGTGGAGAAATGTGCCAATAAAAGAGATGATTGAGAAAGAATTTGAAATCCCCACGTTTGTTGAAAATGACGTAAGAGCAATGGCACTTGGAGAGTTTTACAACGGAATTGCTAAGAATGTCGGTAATGTGGTGTTTTTAAAAGTGGGACACGGAATTGGTGCAACTATAATATTGGATGGCAAAATATACAGGGGAATTAACGACATGGCTGGTGAGATAGGACATACTACAATCGACGTTGCCGGCCCTAAATGCAGTTGCGGCAATTACGGATGTTTTGAAGCTTTGGCATCTGAGAAAGCATTGGTAAACAATGTGGTAAAAAGAATAAAAGAGGGATCTTATTCTCTTGTATCTGAATACGTCAACGGAGACTTGGAAAATATAACAACCAGATTTGTGTACAAAGCTGCCGAAGAAGGGGATGAAGTTGCTTTATCTGAGTTAAACAAAATCGCTATTTACTTAGGCATAGGCATTGCGAATATAGTCAATGTCTTTAGCCCAGAGTTGGTGCTTATATCAGGAGGAATAGTGAGAGGTCGAAAGTTTATAGAAGACGTTGTATTAGAAACTATCAAAAAGCGCTCTTTTGAAGCAAATTATTCATCCTGCAGCATTGCCTTTTCAAATCCAGATTACAATACGGCCCTAATGGGCATATCAAATATAATATTAGATAGTATTTTATAATGCTATCTAATATTTTTTTATTTTCACACAAGTTTCACAAAATTTTCACATTGTATTTATAAAATCTTATATAATAATTTCAATTACAGAAACAAAATTTTTAAATTAATTTTATTAGTCAATTATGGATGCTGCTAAAAAAGAGTATACAAATGTTAAGGAGGCGATAAATATATGGATATTGAAAATGAGCAAACAAAAAGATTAAATGAGAATAACATGAAAAATTTAAACGAAAATATAGATGATGTTTTTACAGAAAACTTTGCAAATAATGATTTAAATAAAATAGACGAAGTTCCTATGACAAGTGATTACCAGGACAAAAATGATGAAGAAAATGCAAAAAATGATTTGGAAAATAGCAAAAAAAGCTTAGGAAAGATGGTTAAGAGATTTAGAAGGAGGATGTTTGTTTCATTTGTGGCAGTTGCACTTATTGCAGCACTTATTGGTGGTGGGATTGTTGCAGGAATTATGGCATACACTAATTTAGGTCAAAAAACACAAGTTATAAATAGGTATTTGCCACTGTCGTCTAATAATAGCAACGCTAACTTGATTACAAACATAGCTAAAATTGTAAGTCCTTCTGTAGTTGGGATTGATACGAGTGTATCATATAGTAATGGCTTTAGAAGTGCTTTTGTGTCTGAAGGAAGTGGTTCAGGTATTATAATTGATTCACAGGGTTATATAGTTACAAATTATCATGTTATCGAAGGCGCTTCTACTATAACGGTTAGCTTATCTGATGGCAGAAAATTTTCTGCGCAATTAATAGGCAAAGACTCAAAAACTGATTTGGCAGTATTAAAGATTAATGCTACAAATTTGACTGCTGCTAAATTAGGGGATTCATCAAAACTTGAGGTAGGAGACCTGGCTGTTGCTATTGGAAATCCTCTCGGTGAAAGTTTTGCAGGCACGGTTACATCAGGTATAATAAGTGGTCTTAACAGAAATCTTCAAAGCGATTATGGAGCAGTTAACCTCATTCAGACAGATGCAGCTATAAATCCTGGCAACAGCGGTGGACCTCTTGTAAATAGCAATGCAGAAGTAATAGGCATAACAAGTGTAAAGCTAACATCAACGGATAGTTCTGATACACAAGATCAATTTGGAATGTTCCATAGTCAAGGCACGCTTGTTGAAGGAATGGGATTTGCTATTCCAATAAATGAAGCAAAACCTATAATAGATGAGCTTATAAAACACGGCTATGTAGAAAGACCAATGATGGGTGTAAGCGTACAGGAAGTAACCCAACAAGATGCAGCGCAGTATAACATACCAGTTGGACTTTATATAGCACAAGTACAGCAAGGAAGTGGTGCTGATGAAGCTGGACTTCAAGCAGGAGATGTGATAACAGCAGTAGATGGCACAAAAGTACAGACTTTTGACGCACTGCAAAGCATAATATCTAAGCATAAAGTTGGCGACACCATAACTGTTACATTCTGGAGAAATGGCAAGACACTTAGTACAAAAGTAAAACTTATGAGCAGTTCAAATGCACAATAAAATGCAAATAAAGTTAAATAGTTCTTTACCAGTCTCCTCCCGCTGGTAAGGAACTTTTTTAAAACATTCCATATTAGTTTATAGATAAGGTGCAGATATGTCAAAACTTATCAAAACCATTTTCACCTAGGGAACTTATAGCGAGAATGAAATCTATTTTTAAAAGAACAAATGTACCACAAAATACTAACAAAATAAAGATTAAGGACATATTAATAGTAATTGATGAGAGAAGAATTCTGCATAAAGGGAAAGAAATAGAATTTACATCAAAAGAATTTGATCTTATATTGTATCTTTCAAAAAATGCAAATAAAGCATATACACGGGAACAACTTCTAAAAGAAGTATGGAAATGCGATTTAGATATAAAAACTAGAGCAGTAGATGATTATGACTTAAATGAGCTCTTTGCGTGGATGGGTAAAATTTGTCAATGAAATAATGTATTATGAAAATTCTACATAATATATTGAACATATGATATAATATAAGAGATATGTGAAAATAAGAATTTATGTGATTCAATTTCACATATCTTTTATAATTATTTATTGTCGTTATGATTTTTATATATAAGCTATTTTATAGATAATTTCTTTGTACAACAATGAGATATAAGTAGATACTAAAATAAAAGAAAATTAAAGATTTCTAAATTATAATTTATGATTATTTTTTAATCAGGAGGAAAGATAATCTAATGTACGATTTAAATGATTTTAATATTAGTAAAAAGCAGCAAAGATACTTAGGTAATAAAGGTTTAATTATTTTTTTAGCACTTTTGAGTGCATTTGTACCTTTGTCAACAGATCTTTATTTACCTGCTTTGCCAACTATGTCAAAATATTTTAATGTAGCGGTTTATAAGACGAATCTCACTTTAATCCTATTTTTTGTTTTTTTCAGCTTTGCTACATTAATATGGGGACCATTGAGTGATAAGTATGGTCGCAGACCGATTTTGATTTTAGGACTTATATGTTATATGGTTGCGAGTTTTTTGTGTGCACTATCATTGGATATCTATCAACTTATAATTTTTAGGATTTTACAGGCTGTAGGCGCAGGTGCTGCTAGTGCAGTAGCTACTGCGATTGTAAAAGATGTTTACGAGGGTAGAAGACGTGAATCAATTTTAGCATTGGTACAGTCAATGGTTGTGATTTGTCCTGCTGTTGCACCTACAATAGGTGCACTTTTACTGAAATTTACCTCATGGAGAGGTGTTTTTTTAACTCAAGCGATTTTAGGTGCAATCATTGTTGCTGGTTCGGTTGTGTTTCAAGAGACTATAGGATTAAAAAATAATGGTAGTTTTCTTTATACCGTAGGGCGTATTGGGGTAGTTATCAAAAATTTAAAATTTACGGCTTTGCTGATTATTTTTTCAATGGTAAGCATTCCTTTAATGGCTTTTATATCTCCTTCATCTTATATATATCAAGATTACTTTGGATTGAGTGAACAGAAGTATAGTTATTTTTTTGCATTTAATGCAGCGGGCATGTTGATTGGACCATTGCTTTATGTAAGACTTTCATCGTATTTTAAACGTTATTCAATTATTAATGTCTGCTTTTTAGCTATTATTTTAAGTGGAATCATTATTTCTATTTTAGGCCGCTTTGCTCCTTGGCTTTTTGCAATATCGCTATTACCGTCTACTATTGCAGGAAGCTGCATTCGCCCTCCAGGAACATACCTTATGCTAGAGCAACAAAAGGAAGATACAGGTTCTGTGTCATCATTGATAAGCTCTTTCTCTACTATAATGGGTAGCGTAGGGATGATTATTGTTTCTTTTAATACTGGCAATCTTGTAGAAATGGTAGGTATAGTTAATATCATTTTTGGAATATTATGCGGTTTTTTATGGTTTGTTGCTAAAAAGGTTTTATTATGTGAAAAATAAAAGAGACATAAGATGATATTGGATTAAAAAATAATGATACTAGTAACTTGCAGATTTCCATTGCCAATAGGAATATTGTTGTTAGTCTTTTGCATATTTATAATTATTTTGGATTTGTGGATGTCTAGATTATACTGAACCGGCTGTGTTATCATTCCTCCTGTGCTTACTTTCTATAATGGGCCCATAACGATCGAAGGTCAAATTAATCATATTATTGGGAAAATATTGATGCAATTTGGTATCCATTATAGTAAATTCAAACAGAATTGAAATGCAATGTAAGTGTTTCAGCAGGTATCCATATTGATAATGCAAGTCATGATGAGTTGAATGTTTTAATGGAAAATTGCAAAGAAGCTTGCAAAAAATTGGTGTTACAGATTTTAGATTAGAAAAGCAAATTGTCTTAGCATGCTTAAAAGAATCTTAAAGTAGGTAATATTCAATAGCTTTGGCTACTCTTCACGGTAAATGGTGAAGAGTAGCTACAAGTATTATTAAAAATCAAATTATTTCTATCTTAATTTAGTAGTAAAATCAATACATAGAAGAATTTCTTATTGAATTATGCATGTATTTTTTTATTATTACTTTTTTTAGCAATAATAATACCAGGGGCTATTGAGCTTTGATCATATAAATATGAAGATTTTTTATTGTCGGTTTTTTGTGTTATAACTATAGCTGGAGCTATTGAACTTTGCAAATGTTGATACTCAAACATTTAATTTCACCTCTTTTTTAAATGTAAATTTAGCTTTTCATTGTAAATTGTAACTAAAAATTATCGTATAAGTATCAAATGATTATGTGAATTTTAAGTGATAAAAATGTTTTTGAATTAAGCATAAACGTTTTAATGTGGTAAAATATATATAAGGGAATTTTATAGGAAAAAATAGAATTATTATGATGCAATGTTGAACAATGTCAAAGGTAGTATTTATTATGAAACAATATTACATATCTGTGAGATCTGATGCATAAGTACGATTATTTTTCAATTATTGTAAAAAGAAAAATAAATATCAGAGGTGTTATATTTGTATGGAGTATAAATATGAATTAATTAAAAATGATGATAATTTACCTATAAAAATAATATATCATACATCTGATGAACGTCAATTTATACCAAGACACTGGCACGAAAGTATAGAAATATCATATGTACTCTCTGGGAGAATTGATGATATCTATATTGATGGTGTTAATTATACTTCAAAGCAAGGTGACATTGTTTTAATAAACTCCAATGCTATACATTCTTTCTCTGTGGATCAAGGAAAGAACCGTAAGGCAGTTACTTTTTTCATATCTTATGAGTTTATAAAAGCAAACTATCCTGACATAGATCAAATTGCATTTGATTGTGTTTCAATTAACGAAAATGATGAACAAAAAATAAAATTGTTCAATGAGTTACGTAAAAATTTAGATTCCATAATAAAAGCTTTCTTAAATATAGGAGACGACTCATTAGCACATATAAAAATAATGGGGTTGTCTTATGAATTAATTTATCTTTTGTTAAGAAATTTTAAAATAAGCAAAAAGAGCTGTGGAGAAATTAAAACGCAAAAATACCTAGATCGATTAACTCAGATTACTAATTATATAAAAGAAAATTACAATCAGGATTTATCAATAGATGTAATTTCTGCAAAATTTAATTTATCTCCAGAATATCTTTCACGTTTCTTTAAAAAGTACATGGGTATGACTATACTTAACTATATAAATGCTGTTCGCCTAGAAAAATCTTATCGCGATTTAATGAATACAGATCAATCTATTACAGAAATAGCATTAGAGCATGGTTTTCCAAATGAAAAATCCTTTAATAAGGTGTTCAAGACTTTTTATAATATTACTCCAAATCAATATAGAAAAAAGATTAAAGCTTTAAAATCTGTGATAAAAACAGAAAACTAGTTTGTATTTTTGGAATAATTGGTCCCCAGAATTTGTATTTTTTGCAAATCAAAAATTGACTGTTGATAAATCAAAATTGAACTTGTTGTGAGTCTTAATTTGCTTTAAAATTTATACGTAAGCGTTTTAAAAAAGCGATTACATATAAATTTTAGGAAAGGGGATCTTTATGAAAATTTTTGAAACAACCTGGAAAGAAAGGATTAGTTATGGGCTTAGTGACACTGCTTCTAATTTAGTTTATCAGATGATCACCACCTATCTAATGTTTTTTTACACTGATGTTTTTGGAATAAGTGCTGCAGCTGTCGGAACACTTTTTTTAGTAGCAAGGATCATCGACGCATTTGATGGACCATTTTTTGGCATTCTAATAGATCATACAAATACAAAGTGGGGAAAATGCAGACCATACTTCCTTTGGTTATCAATTCCATATGGAGTATTAGCAATACTAGCATTTACAACTCCAAGTTTTAATGCTTCTGGAAAATTGGTTTATGCTTATGTTACATATATTCTTTTAGGAATTATCTACTCTGGAATTAATATACCAATCACGTCGATTTTACCGAGTTTAACAGATAATTTAGAAGAAAGAAATATTTTGGTTAGTACAAGAATGATTTTAGCTACAGTTGGTGCTACGATTGTCAGTGTAGGAACTTTGCCTCTAGTTAAAGTATTTGGAAATGGCAATCAACAAAAAGGCTTTATGATGACTATGACTTTGTTTGCTGTTTTAGCTGTTATATTATTCTTAGTAACTTTTTTCAATACTAGAGAAAAAGTAAACGAAGCAAAAGAGCAATCAATTACTTTAAAAGAAGAACTAAAAGCATTGAAAGGAAATACTCCTTGGTTTATACTTTTCTTTGTAGCGTTCATTAATTTCATAGCTTTTATAATGAAGGCACAAACGACAGTTTATTATTTGACATATAATTTAAAGATGCCTAACTTAATCAGCGTAGCTTTAGGATTAGGGTCATTAAATGTTGTTTCATTGCTTATTATGCCGTTTTTAGCAAAGAAAATAGGGAAAAGAAATGTTATGATTACAGGCTTTACTCTTTCAATATTAGCGCAATTTATATTGTATTTATCATCGTTGACATCAAGTGCATTTATATTTTTAATAGGCACTGTAATTGCAGCTTTTGGAAATGGATTTGTTATGGGAGCAATGTTTTCTATGACAGCTGATACAGTTGACTATGGTGAGTGGAAGTCAGGTGTTAGAGCTCAAGGACTTCTTTCAGCCACACCAGCCTTTGGAGTCAAGGCAGGAATGGGGATAGGCGGAGCTTTAGCAGGTTGGATCTTATCAATTGGTAAATATGTTCCGGATCATACGCAAACCGTATCTGCATTAAAAGCTATAGAAATTAACTTTATTTGGTTACCGCTAATTGGTTTTGCTATTGGCGCCATATTGCTTCTGTTCTATAATTTAGATAAACAACAAGAGCAAATGACTAAAGAATTAAATGAAAGAAGAGCTAAGGTAAGCGCATGATCATGATTTAAAATAATAATGAAAGGAGCGAATAGTATGTATAAAGATTACGATAAATTAGTTAAACTGCTGGAAAATGGATATGTACGACATGAAAATGGATTGGAATTTGTGATAAAAAATATACCGGAAGGTGATAATACTGAGGGAAAGCTTGATCCAAGGGTATTTCAAATATTAAATGAGCAATATAAAAAACAAAGTGCCGATGAAATGCCCGATTTTAATCAACTTGAGATAAAAGATATTCCTGTTGAAATGTTAAGAAATCAAATGGGTTGGGACAATAAAGATATTACAAAAATAGAGATAAAAACAAGTGACGAGGTAATTGATGGGAAATACGGAACTATTCCAATCAAAATTTACTCACCGAAAAGTAATACACATTTACCGGCAATCGTATATTTTCATGGAGGAGGTTTCTTTGGTGGTACTGTTAAAGTAGTAGAAAATCCATGTAAAGCATTAGCGGAAAGAGCAAATGCAGTGGTTATATCTGTTGACTATCGATTAGCGCCAGAAAATCCTTATCCAGCTGGATTGACGGATTGCTTTGACTCTGTAAAATGGGTATATGAGTATGGTGAAAAGTACAGTATTGATTCAACTAAAATTGCGGTTTCAGGGGATAGCGCTGGTGCAAACTTTGCGACTGTTTGTGCTATGATGGATAGGGATTTAAAAACTGATATGATTAAATTTCAAGCATTAATTTATCCAACAGTTAACATGGCAGCATCTGATACAGAAGAATATAAGTGGTCTCTTGATCAATACAATATTTCTGATGAACATAGAAAATTAATAATATCAGGATTAGAAGGCATGAAAAATTCACAGCCACTGGTGAAAAAACTTTATTTACAAAATAATGAAGATGCAACACATCCATATATATCTCCTATTTTTGCTGAAAGCTTAGAAGGTATGCCAGAGACTCTAATTTTTACAGCCGAATTTGATTATTTAAGGTTGGAAGCTGAAGCATATGGAAGAAAGCTTGCTAAATTCGGTGTTAAAACAAAAATTATACAATACAAAGGAATGGATCATGCATTTATAGATAAACTCGGTATTTATCCTCAAGCAGAGGATTGTATAAATGAAATCGCAAAAGGAATAAAAAGTTTGTTTAAAAACTAAATTAATAAAGCATTCAAGGAGAATTTTATTTGAATAAATTCTCCTTGAAATTTAAATATATTAAAGCACTTCAAGAATTGAGGAGGTTCAAAATGAAAAGAGATATCAAAAAGCTCATTTCAGAGATGACATTAGAAGAAAAAGCAAGTTTATGCTCAGGATTAAATCTTTGGCAAACTAAGCCAATAGAAAGAATAGGGATTCCATCAATAACGATGACTGATGGACCACACGGTTTGAGAAAAGCAAACAAATCAGATGAACTTGGACTCAATAATAGTGTGCCGGCAACCTGCTTTCCTTCTGGTAGTGCTCTTGCAGCATCTTGGGACAGAGATTTAATTGAAAAAGTTGGTGAAGCCATCGGAGAAGAGTGCATAGCAGAAGATGTACAAATATTGCTTGGACCAGCAGTCAATATAAAACGCTCTCCACTCTGTGGACGTAACTTTGAATACCTATCAGAAGATCCATATTTAATATCTGAATTAGCTGCAAACTACATAAAAGGAGTTCAATCAAAAGGCGTTGGAACATCTATAAAACATTACGCAGCCAACAATCAAGAAGACTATAGAATGACTGTAGATGTAAAAGTAAATGAAAGAGCGCTACGTGAAATTTACTTAGTAGGATTTGAAGGAGCTATAAAGCAGTCACAACCATGGACAGTAATGGCATCATACAACAAAGTAAATGGAGTATACGCAACAGAAAACGAGCATCTGATAAATGAAATACTTAGAAACGAATGGAAGTTTGACGGAATAGTCATATCAGATTGGGGAGCAGTCAACGATAGAGTTGAAGCATTAAAAGCGGGATTAGACATAGAGATGCCAGGAAGTGGAGGAGAAGAAGACAAAAAAATAATTGAAGCCGTAAAAAAAGGTCAAATATCAGAAGAATACTTAAACACAGCAGTTGAACGGATTTTAAATATACTATTCAAAGCATACGAAAACAAAAAGAAAAACCAAAACTATGATGCAGAAAGACACCATCAATTAGCTCGTCAAGTCGCATCAGAATGTATGGTACTATTAAAAAACGAAGACGAAATACTTCCACTTAAAAAACGAGGTAAAATTGCAATAATAGGAGAACTTGCCGTAAAACCAAGATATCAAGGTGGAGGAAGTTCACATATAGTACCAACGAAATTAGAAATTCCATACGACGAAATAACAAAAATTGCAGGAAATGCAGTAGAAATAAAATATACGCCAGGTTATGAATTAGAAAAAGACGAAACAAACAATAAATTAATCGAAGAAGCAGCATATATAGCAAAAAATTCTGATGTTGCCGTAATATTTGCAGGATTACCAGATAGCTATGAATCAGAAGGATATGACAGAGAACACATGAGAATCCCAGAAAGCCACAATAAATTAATACAAGCTATTGCAGAGATTCAACCAAATGTTGTTGTCGTACTTTGCAATGGATCACCAATAGAAATGCCATGGATTCATCAAGTAAAAGGCATATTAGAAGCATATTTAGGAGGTCAAGCATCAGGAGGAGCAATTGCAGAAATACTATTTGGCGAAAAAAATCCATGTGGGAAACTCGCAGAAACATTTCCAAGAGAACTTAAAGACAATCCATCATATCTAAACTTTCCAGGAGAAAAAAACGTAGTAAACTATGGTGAAGGAATATTTGTAGGATATAGATATTATGACACAAAAGGTGTAGAACCATTATTCCCATTTGGACACGGCTTAAGCTATACAACATTCGAATACACAAACATTTTTACAAACAAAAACAAAATAACAGATAATGACACAATAGAAGTAAGAGTAAAAGTAAAAAATACTGGGAAACGTGCCGGAAAAGAAATAATTCAATTATATGTTCGAGACATACAAAGCAGTGTTGCTCGTCCACATAAAGAACTAAAAGGATTCCAAAAAATATATCTTGAACCAGGAGAAGAAAAAACAGTTGTCTTCAATTTAGATAAAAGATCATTTGCATACTATGATGTTGATTTAAAGGACTGGTACGTCGAAACAGGAGACTTTGAAATATTAGTAGGAAGCTCATCAAAAAATATTTTATTAAAGACAGTCATTCATATAACATCTACTACATCAGTCCAAAAAGAATATACAAGGAATTCAACAATAAACGATGTAATTGCAAATCAATACGGTAGACAAATTATTTATAACATAATAAAGAGAATAAAGTCTGACACAAACGACTCACAAGACATGTTAAATATATTAAAAAAACAGTTAGAGACAAACAGTCAAGAAATAAGCAGTTCATCTCAAAAAGACATGATGAATGCGTTTTTAAAAAATATGCCATTAAGAGCCTTGACTATCTTAAGCAATGGAATTTTTACTGAAGAAATGGTTAATGAAGTTGTTGATGAGTTAAATACAATTTCTAATTGATAAAGTAAAAACTATACGATTGCAAAGCTTTGTATGACGAAAAAGTTGTAGAACTTTGCTGACGTATAGTTTTATTATTTACATATTTATACAGATATTAATATAGAGATGGTACATACTTCAATTTTATCATTGAAAATTCTCAGTATACCATTTATAATTGAAGTATAGTCTGATATAGGAGAGGTAAACGATGTTTGGAAATTTTTTTAATAGAATGTATTATGGCGATCCACATAGACCTGATTTAAAAGCTGATGATATTCCTAAGAAGGGTATGTCTTTGTTTTTTGACATTTTAAAAAATAACTTTTGGCAACTTATAAGCCTTAATCTTTTATTGATTGTGTCGTGCATACCTATCGTGACGATAGGGCCTGCTTTGGCTGGGTTTAATAATGTGCTTAGGAATCATGCGCTTAATAGAAATGTGTGGCTTTGGAATGATTTCAAAGATGGTTTTATTAAGAATTTTAAGCAAAGCTTTATAATTACGTTGATAAACGCATTAGCAGCTTTTATATTGATTAACAATTATAAAATTTATTCTTCATACAGTACAGGTTTTATAAAGATTGCAGGGACTTATATTACGATTTTTATTGGTTTTATACTTGTTCTGATGAATGTTTATATTTATCCATTGATGGTTACGTATGATCTAAAAATTAAGCACATTTATAAAAATGCTTTAATATTTTCTATAATTAAACTGCCTCAGACCATTGGGATGGTGCTTTTAAGTTTAGTATTAATTGCTTTAAGCATTTTATTTGCTTTTATACCACTTTTATTAATAGGCTTAAGTTTGGTTGGTCTTGCAATCAACGTATATGATAGAGGTGTATTTGAAAAATATATTGATAGTAGAGTTAATGAGCAAAATAAAGAAACAGATGACAAAGCTGATAAGTAAAAATTTTTATATTGACTAGTTAGAAAAAGAGATAGATGTGCTTAATAAAATAAACAGTGATACGTATTGTTTAACGTGAATATAGATAGAGTAAGAGGTGGATTTTATGAAAAAGCCTTTTACTCTTTTTCTGATATTATTGATAATAATGTTTTTATTGTCCTGGCCTTACTATATGTATTTGTATGAAACTGGTAAAATAGATTTTTCGCCAATTGATGAGCAAGATTACAGAGGAATAATCACATTTTGCGATTTTCCACATTGGTCAACTGATGATCCAACAGGTTATAATTTTATTAAGAAAAAAATACACGATTTTGAATACTACCATCCTGGAGTCATAATAGAATTTGAGCCGTTAAAAAATAGCGATAGATACGAAAAGGTTAGTGATATAGTTAGTGACAGTAAACCTGATATAATCCCTATTACTTCAGATAGCCCGCTAATTTATGATGACAGACTAGAACCTCTTAATAAGTATATAGACAGAAATTATAAAGATTCTTTAAAAGAACAGGTGCTTGATTCATTTACATATAATAGGAGCATATATGGCCTTCCGCTAGGTATGTACACCAGTGTCATGTTTATAAATAAAAATTTGTTTGGCCAGAAAGAAATTGATGTTCCTCAGGATGGTGAATGGACATATGATGAATTTTTAGAAGATATGACAAAATTGACGTATCAAACGGGTAAAAAGGAAAAGAAAAGTTACTATGGCCTGTCAATGTACATTGAAGGAAGTTATAATCTTTGGGGCATATTGATGTCAGACGGTGCAAATATCGTCGATGATAAAGGGATAGTTTCACTTAAGGGACCACAGGCAGAGTCTGGCCTTAAAAAATTGATAGAATTATATGAAAAAGGTACAATAGATCCTGTGTCTTTTGGTGATGATTACAGCAAAGTATGGGACAGTTTTACAGTCAATAAAGAAAGTGCTGTTTTGGTTGATGAAAGTTACAAAGTTCAATACCTTAAATACCTTGAAAACAAGAATAAACTTTTTCAGTTTGATATTGCGCTGTATCCAGAAGGAGATGGCGATGTTCCTCTTACACTGTCTCCAAAAGTCTATGGATATGGTATAACAAAACAAAGCGATAAAAAGAAGTTGGAAATGGCATATAAGTTTGTAAAGTTTATTACAGATTCTCAAGAAAGTGTAGAAAAGATAGGATATATTCCTGTTAAAAAAAGCATCCCTTTAAATGATGAACTCATGAAAAAAATTGATAAAGCTGTCAAATATACAGATTATACGCCACAAAATTGGCATGATAAAAACGTAAAAATAAATAAAGCAATAATAGATGGACTAAAGAACAAAGAAGACGCAAAGATGATATTGAATAAAATCGAAAAAATAATAAATTAGTAGCGACTGTTAATTGTATTTCTTGTAATTAATACCATCTTTGATGTAAACTTATTGTCTTGCAGCCGTTTAAACCCATCGGGGTGAAATATAGCTAAAAGCAGCATTTCATAATGAGTAACTATGAATTTTTCTAAAGGCGATTTTATATCTCTGACTTCGAAGCCCAACATTTCAACGCCTTCATTGAATAGAGTGTAACCCATAAATACATTTACATCATCAAATTCATGGTGTTCATCTATGTAAGTTTTTAATGCCTTTATAGATTTTTTAAATCTTTTTAATGCTATTATTCCAACGGCTATAGGTGAGCTGCTGCTAGATGTGATTTGTGTAAGAGCATTGTTGTTTAAGTGCAGTTCACCAAATTTATCTCCATTGTTCAACACAGTTCCATCATTTAGCAGGAGTTTCTCGCCTTTGTATTTCTTGATTGCGATTCTGATTTCAGAATCGTCTCCTCCAACCGTGTGTATCCTATTCAGCTTTGCAAAAATGAATTCCCACAAAGACCAAATGTACATAAAAATTTTTTTCATTTGTAATACCCCATTTAAGAAAATATAAATTTATTTATGTCAACAATTTCTAAGTTTTTTTCCCTTATACCACTTATAATTTTATCAAGAGCTATTAACATTGTTTCTGGGGCCTCTTTGTCTGAACCTATATTGTCACTGCTATCATGAAATATCAAAATATTTCCACCTTTTACTTTATTTAAAATGCGTTTTACTATTAGATTAGGGTCTTTTACTTTCCAGTCCCAGCTCATATAACTCCATAAAATTATTTTGACACCTAGTTTTTTGGAATACTGATAGATGAATGTTGTAAACAATCCCCATGGAGGTCTGTAATACGAAGGATACTTTCCAGTGATTTTGTATATAATCTCAATCGATTTTAATAATTCCTTATAAGTAGCAATAGGTCCTAAAAACCAATTTATATGGTGTTTATAGCCGTGTATGCCGATTTCATGACCTCTATTTACGATTTCCCTTGCCAGTTCAGGATATTTTTCAACTTTATCTGCCAATAAAAAAAAGCATGCTTTAACGTTGTATTTATCAAGAAGTGATAAGAGTACAGGCGTGTATTCTGGATCTGGCCCATCATCGAAAGTGATTACTATCCATGGTACTTTCTTTTTTCTGCTGCTATAGATAACATTATAATGGAATATACGACCAAGCATTGTAGGAAGCAATGCTACCAATACCAAATAAAGTATATAAATCTTTATCATGAATTTTATCATTTCGTCTACTTCCCCATCACAATAAAATTATATACGTAAAAATGGGAACTTACAAGTTGATAATGGTATCTATTGTTTCACTTGAATGGATTGTTAAAAAAAATTATAATAAAATATGAGTTTCACAAATAGATATACTGAGAGGATTGTATAATTATATGAAACAAATTGTTAAAAAAGTCATTGCAATTTTAATGGTAGTTTTTATACCCCTATCTTTAATTGCCTGTGGAAACAATAATCAGCAGTATACACGTACCGATTTTATGATGGATACGGTTATTCAAGTGACGGCTTACGGTAGAAATGCTAAAAAAGCAGTTGATGAGTCGATGGAAAAATTGAAAGAAATTGATAACCTAATGAGCAGTCAAGAGAGCGGTAGCGACATACAAAAGATAAATGAAAATGCAGGGAAAAAGTATGTCAAGGTAAATCCAGAGACGGTTTACGTGATAAAGACGGCTTTAAAGTACGGGGAAATAAGTGGAGGCAACTTTGATATAACTATTGCTCCATTGATAAATTTGTGGGGAATTGGCACAGACCATGCCCATGTTCCAACAGAAAGTCAGATAAAAGACGCTATGAAATACATAAATTACAAAGACGTCTTGCTGGACGAAAAAAATGATGAAGTTAAATTAAGTAGAAAAGGTATGTCTATCGACTTAGGAGGAATTGCTAAAGGGTATGCTGCAGATGAAATAGAAAATATCATGAAAGAAAATGGTGTAAAGCACGCGCTTATAAACTTAGGCGGCAGCAGCGTATATCTTTATGGTTCAAAGCCAGATGGCTCCAATTGGAACATAGGCATACAGAATCCTTTTGGAGATAAAGGAAAATACTTCGCAATTGTTTCCGGCAAAGACATGCTTATTGACACATCAGGCAATTACGAAAGGTATTTTATTCAAAACGGCAAAAGATATCATCACATACTAAATCCTTTTACAGGATATCCTGCAGAAAGCGGTGTTGTCAGCACTACAATAGTGTCTACAAATATAAAATCAATTGATGCTGATGCATTGTCTACAATTACTTTTATTTTAGGTGTTGATAAAGGGATGAAATTGATAGAGAGCATGCCTGGTGTAGATGCCATTTTTGTCACGCCTGATTATAAGGTCTATGCAACATCAGGCCTTAAAGGAAAGTTAAAAATAACAGATTCGAGGTTTAAGCTGTATGAAAATAGGTGATAAAATCTTAATAGGTGTGTTGCTGGTTGTTTCTCTAATATCAGGATATTTTACCTATTATAAAGCTTTTAATAAAACAGGCACTAACGTTGTCATTGAAGTGAATGGCTCTAAATATCAAGAATTGCCTTTAAATGTTGACAAGACGGTTACTATACACAATGGCAAACACATAAATGTTGTAGAAATTAAAGATGGAAAAGTCAGAATGAAGGAGTCTGATTGTCCAGATCAAATATGTGTTAATACAGGCTGGATAGAAAAAGAAGGGCAACAGATTGTATGTCTTCCCAACAGAGTAGTAGTAAGAGTTACAGGAGGCAAAAAAGGAGAAGTAGATGATGTGGTATATTAAAATAGCCGTATATTTTCAATGTACGGCTATTTTTTTATCATCAGATATCTTAGTGTGTTTGAGAGTATGTCTTTTACGACAGGTGCTGCAATTTCTCCGCCCATGTGGCCGTTTTTAGTAGGATTTCTTATGACCACTAAAACGGCTACTTGAGGGTTATCCACAGGCGCAAATGCTGCGAAAGAAGCTGTGTATTTTCCTGGTGAGTAATTCTCAGTTGTGCCGGATTTTCCTCCTACAGTAAAGCCAGGTATTTGACATGCTGTTCCCGTTCCCTCATCGACGACTTTTTTAAGCAGTTCTTTCATTGTGTTTGATGTGTCTTGTGATATAACCTGCCTTATAACTTGAGGTTTAAATTCCTTTATGACTTTATCACCTGATTTTATCTCTTTTACTATATTTGGTTTCATTAAGTATCCACCATTTATAGCTGCCGAAAAAGCATTTATCATCTGCAGTGGTGTTACCGCGATGCCTTGTCCAAAAGACATCGATGCAAGGTCAACAGGATATACGTTTTTCTCGTTGATTATCATGCCTGATGCTTCACCTGGAAGCTGTATTCCTGTTGGATTTCCGAATCCAAAAGCGTTTATGTATTTGTATAATGTATTTAATTTAAGCCTTTCAACTATTATTTTCATAAATACCGTATCACTGGACATTGCCACTGCTTGTGAGAAGTCTATATTTCCTAATTTCGTCCAGCTATTTATCTTGTGACCGGATACTATATAATAACCGGGATCGTAAAATTGCTCATTTGGTGTAACAAGTGATTCTTCTAAAGCTGCAGATGCTGTTACTACTTTAAATACTGAACCAGGTTCATATATGTATGATATAGCCGGATTTGCCCATGTATCAAGCGAGCTTACCTTATTTGGCTCATTTGGGTTAAAGTCAGGTATATTGGCCATTGCAAGTATATCTCCAGTTTTTGGATTCATTACTATGGCTGTGATGCCATTGGCTGGATCGTATGTTTCATAAGCTTTCTCTATGGCAGTTTCTGCATATCCTTGTATCACAGAATCAACGGTAAGAACCAAATCATCTCCTTTTTTAGGTTCATACAATTTTTCAGGGAGTCCTATGACATGACCAATTTCATCAGTAGTTGCTATCTCTAAACCTGGTATGCCATTTAGATATTTGTCAAATGAATATTCAAGCCCATACAGTCCATTCCCATCAGTGCCGGTAAATCCTAGCGTCTGTGACAGCAGATTGCCGTCTGGATAACTTCTAATGCTTGTATCTTCGATGTAAATACCCTCAAGATTTAGCTTTTTTATTTTGTTTATATTGTCCAGTGAAACATTTTTTTTAAGGACAGTCCACTCAGAATTTTTATTGTTTAGCAGCTTGTAAAGTGAATCTTTTTTCATCCCTAATAAACTGTACAATTGATTTGCAATTTTATCTGGATGCTTTATATTCTTTGGTGCAGCATATACATCACCGCCGGCTACGTTAGTTGCGAGGATATTTCCATTTGCATCATATATTATTCCTCTTTGAGGTTTTAATACAATATTTGATGTAGTTTGTTTTTTAACAGCTAATGAATATTTAGGTGCCATAACAACCTGAAGCCATATAAGTCGTATTACAAGACATGATATTAAAAATAAAAATGTAATAAGCACAACTAAAATCCGCTTTTTATTTATTGATGACAATTGAAAGTATCCCCCTTGTACATTTATAATTTTACTATGAAAACTTATTATATAAGTAGCTAAAAAAGCGCAGACTTCCCCTAGAGCTTTTAAAATAGACTTTAAAGGAAATTAATGGATATATTTATGTTTGTTGTGTGGCAATTTCAGGTTTCCATCCTAATGCGTATAGTTTTTTT